>NZ_DASPHO010000692.1:0-11906 GCF_035629615.1 Hyalangium sp.
AAGCTCCGCCACACGCTGTGGTACGCGCTGGGACACCTCTACGACTTCGACCCGGCACGGGACGCGGTACCCGCCGCGGAGCTGCTCCCGCTGGACGTGTGGGCGCGAGGTCGGCTGGCGGAGGTGACGGCACGGGCGCTCCGGGCGTACGAGGCTCAGGAGTTCCACCGCGTGTACGCGACGGTGGTGGACTTCTGTGCGGCGGACCTGTCGGCGGTGTACTTCGCCTTCCTCGAGGACCGGCTCTCCACGGCGAAGGCGGCGGGGAAGGCGCGGCGCAGCGCGCAGACGGTGCTGTTCGAGGGGGTCTCCTCGCTGCTTCGGTTGCTGGCGCCGGTGCTGAGCTTCACGGCGGAGGAGGCATGGCAGCAGCTTCCGGGGCGGCCGGTGGAGAGCGTCTTCCTGGCGGGCCTTCCTCAACCTGAGGGAGAGATGGAGCCGGCGCTGGCGGAGCGGTACTCGAAGCTCTTCGCGGTGCGGAGCGCTGTGCAGGGCGTGCTGGAGCAGGCGCAGCGGGAGAAGCGGATCGGCGCCTCGCTGGAGGCGCGGGTGGTGCTGTCGGCAAGCGGCGCGGCACGGGAGCTCCTCCAGGCGAACCCGCGAGAGCTGCCAACGCTCTTCAAGGTGAGCCAGGTGGAGCTGGCAGAGCAGCCGGGGCCCAAGGCGCGGCCGCTCGAGGGGGCACAGGCGCTTGGTGGGGGGGAGGTGACGGCCGAGGTGCTGCCGGCCAGGGGCGCGAAGTGCCCGCGCTGTGGGGCCTACGCGGAGGAGGTGGGGCAGGGGAGCGCGGTGTGCCCCAAGTGCCGCGAAGCCTTGAGCTGATCCTCTCTCGGCGGCGCCTCCCCGACGCAGCTCTCAAAACCTGTCAGACAACCAGACAGGTTCGTGCCATGCGCCCCCGGCGGGCATCCTGCCGTCTCTGCTCACAAGCCAGGTCATCGTGAAGCGCTCTCGACCCGTGGTGTCGGAGGACAGCGCTTCAACCCACAGGTGCGGTGAGGTGCCTCAGGCCTCGTGCTCCAGCTCGCGCAGCTTGTCCACCAGGGCCTGCATGCGCTGGTGATGCGTGCCGGGCCAGAAGACGCGCCGACATGCGGGGCACTGCTGGAAACGGGAGTGTGTGGCGGCCACACCCTCGGGGATGCGGTCGAGCACCTCGTCCTTCCCAGCCGCGGCGAGCGTTGCGTTACACGCCAGGCAGCGGGTGAAGGGACGCATGCGGGCAGTGAGCTGGTAGCGCCGCACCACCTCGACGAGCTGGTGCGCGGGATCCGAGCTGCGCGGGTAATAGCCGTGCCGCACCTCGGCGCGCTTGAGCAGCCCGAGATCGCGCGTGAGGACGACGCGCTCCTCGTCTCGGGACAGGCGCGCGAGCTCGTCGTCCGCGAAGTCATTCCGCCACAGCGTGTCGAACCCGAGCATCCGCAGGAAGCCCGCCAGCCGCCCCAGCCCGACATCGAGCGCGAAGCACGGCTCCGGAGGCAGCGGGAGCCCCACGCGAGTCACAGGGGCCACGTCAAGCGAGTGGAAGACGGGGTAGGCCGCCACGCGTGTTCCGTCCTCCACTCGGTGCGCGAAGCCAACCGCCTCGCCGTCCACGAGGATGACATCCACCTCGGGGTGAGGTGGGCCGAGCGACTCGATCAGGTCCTTCACGGAGGGAGTTCCGGCGAAGGTGTGGAGGAACTCGGCTCCACGGCGCTCGGGCGGGAGGAAGTCGTTCAGCGCGCCATAGAGGCGCACCCGCACGTGCTTCTGCTTCATGGCTGCTGGGCTCCTACACCCGCCTGAGGTCTCACGAGGTGCACGCTACGCTCCCGCCCCCGGAGGTTGTCCACCTCCCCCGAAGGACCGGGAGGAGAATGGCGCCGCTTCACCCCCTGTCGCAGAAAGCAGGCGACCGCACTTTCGTCTCCAGGTGGGAGCCACCGAGGGGTTGTTCCTCGTATAATCGACCGGTCGTTCACATGCCGGCTCTGACCGACGCCCGCTCCCCCGGCAGCAAGGATTCGGTAGGTTCATGAAGAGGACGTTCTTTGGCCTCGTGGGAGCGGGGCTTGCGCTCGTGCTGGTGATGCAGGCTTGCGGTTCCGAGCCGATCCCGCAGGTGCCTCCCCTCCTGGATGGTGGCGCCTGGGTCGAGTGTGCCAAGCTGGATGCGGGCGCGTGTGCTCCCGGCGAGCAGTGCCGGTATGTGGACGTCTACGAGCGCTACCTCTGCCTGCGTCCCTGCGAGTCCTCGGTGGCGTGCGAAGACCTGGGAGTCGAGTGCTGCGGGGGCGGTGAGGACGGCGGTCCAGCGGGGTACTGCCAGCCCAAGGATCAGTGTGACTGGCTGAGCTCGGATGCAGGTCCGGGCGACGGCGGCATAGGGCAGGATGGCGGGACAGGAAACGACGGAGGGGCGGGCTCGAGCGATGCGGGCCCGGACGCGGGGAGTGGCGCGGATGCGGGTCCCGTGGATGCGGGTGGTGGAGTGGATGCCGGCGTGGATGCGGGGCCGGACACCGGCACGGACGCAGGCCCGGAGCCGGAGGTTGACGGCGGGCCAGGCGTGGACGCGGGCCCGAAGGTGGATGCGGGTCCCACGGTCGATGCCGGTCCGACGGTGGATGCCGGTCCGACCGTAGACGCGGGTCCCGAGATCGATGCCGGTCCGATCGTCGACGCAGGCCCCGACATGGATGCAGGCCCGATCGTAGACGCGGGCCCTGCAGTGGACGCGGGCACTGAGGTGGATGCCGGTCCGATTGTGGATGCCGGTCCGATCATGGACGCGGGTCCTGAAGTCGATGCCGGTCCTGTCGTGGACGCAGGTCCGGTCGTAGATGCGGGCACGGACGCGGGGTTCCCGGATGATGCCGGAATGGACGGGGGAACGAGCCTGGACGGTGGCACGGACGGCGGCACCGATGGAGGCACTCCAGCTCCCACGCTCATCCGCCTCATGGCAGCCAACATCACCAGCGGCAACCTCCAGAGCTACGACCCTGGGCACGGCATCCGCATCTTCCAGGGTACCCGCCCGGACGTGGTGATGATCCAGGAGTTCAACTACTTGAGCGACTCGCCCGCTGACATCCGGCAGCTCGTCGACACCGCGTTCGGCCCGAACTTCTTCTATTACCGCGAGACGGGCGCGAGCATCCCCAACGGGGTGATCAGCCGCTGGCCCATCCTCGCCGCGGGCGAATGGGATGACACCCAGGTTGGCGACCGCGACTTCGCGTGGGCGCGCATCGACGTACCGGGCCCCAGGGATCTCTGGGTGGTGAGCGTGCACCTACTCACCAGCGGCAGCGGCGTGCGCAACACGGAGGCCAACAACCTGGTCAACTTCATCAACGCCAACGTCCCCTCGGGCGACTACCTGGCCATCGGCGGTGACCTCAACACGGACACCCGCAGCGAGCCCTGCTTCAGCACCTTCTCCCAGGTGGTGGCGACGGGCAGCCCGTACCCGGCGGACCGCAACGGCGACGACGGCACCAACGCGGGCCGCTCCAAGCCGTACGATCACGTGCTCGTGGACGGCGATCTGCGCCAGTACCAGGTGGCCACGGTGATAGGCGGCAGCACCTTCCCCGCGGGCTTGGTGGTGGACACTCGCGTGTACTCGCCCATCTCGGAGATCGCTCCCGCGCTGAGCGGGGACAGCGGTGCCCCCAGCATGCAGCACATGGCCGTCATCAAGGACTTCCTCATCCCCGGAGGAGGCTCCGGCCCCGCGAGCGTCACGGTGGGCTCGCCCAACGGCGGCGAGAGCTGGGTGGGTGGCAGCGCCCACAGCATCACCTGGACGGCCCAGGGCGTGGCGAGCGTGAAGCTGGAGTACGCGCTGGCCGGCAGCTCCTGGACGACGATCAGCTCGAGCACGCCCGCCTTCGCAGGCAGCTACACGTGGACGGTACCGAACATCGCCACCCATGATGCCAAGGTGCGGGTGAGCGACGTGTCCAACTCCGCCCTCAGCGACACGAGCAACGCGGCCTTCACCATCACCGTATCGGGAGGCGGCGACGACGGCGGTGTCGGCGACGGCGGTGTCGGCGGCGTGTTCATCAACGAGGTGCTCGTCAACGAGCCGGGCGGGGACGTGAGCGGCGAGTTCGTGGAGCTGGTGAACGCGGGAAGCGCGGCGGTGAATCTCTCCGGGTGGACGCTCTCGGACGCCGCGAGCGAGCGGCACACCTTCGCCAGCGGCACGACCCTGGAAGCGGGCCGAGCGATCGTGGTCTTCGGCGGAGCCGCGGGGATTCCGGTGGGGCTGCCCAACGCGGTGGCCGCTTCGACTGGAGCGCTCGGCTTCAGCAATAACAGCAGCGAGACCGTGACGGTGAAGAACGCGGGGGGGACGGCGGTGGACACCGCTGCCATCCACTCAACCCTCACCGGGACAGATGGGGTGTCGGCCAACCGGAGCCCGGATGGCACCAGCGGCGCCCCCTTCGTCCTGCACAACAGCCTGTCGAGCAGCCCGTCCTCGCCAGGGGTGAGGGCGGACGGGACCGCCTTCTAAGCCTTGGGAGCCTCCTCCTGCTGCTCCTGCAAGCGGCGGAGGAGGCGCGTCACGACGGGGATGCGTCCGACGATGGGGGTGAGCGCGAGCGTGGCGAAGATGCGCGGCACCTGGATGACCTTGCTCAGCACCCACGCCGCCCCCAGCGTCCCCATCAGGCCGCTCGTGCCATCCAGCTGGACGCCAAACCGCTCGCCCAGCGCCTTCAGGTCGAACCCGACCTGGATGACGATCGTGAACACCGTCATGCTCACCAAGAAGGTGCTCAGGTAGACCAGGAGGGCCACCGGGCCGTAGTCCTTCATGAGCCGCTTGAACCGCTCCTTCACGGAGGGCCGGTCCGCGGCTGGAGGAGAGGCGGTGTCGGTCGAGGTGGGCTTTTGCACGGGGGGTTCAACAGGCGGCATGGCCCCACCATGCCCGAAATGCCCACTGGCGGGAAATGAAGGCAAGCGGGCATGGTGCCGGCATGCAACCTGGGTTGTCAGGGCTCGGGGGAGCGAGTTAGGACAGGGCGAGATGAAGAACCTGCGCCTCCTCGTCCTCGTGGCCCTCAGCACCCTGGCTGTCGATCAGGTAACCAAGTACCTGGCGGTGGCGAACCTCACGGAGGCCCTGGATGGGCGCGCCGGGCTGGCCCGCGTGGCGGGCTACTTCTCCGAGCAGAACCTGGACAACCACCCGGCAACCGAGGGCAGCCGGTACCGCGCCACCCGGCCCTACCGCTTCATCGAGGACTACTGGCACTTCCGCTACGTGGAGAACCCGGGTGCCGCCTGGGGCCTGTTCGCCAACCTGCCGGACGGGGTGCGCCGTGTCTTCTTCCATGTGGTGAGCCTGGCGGCCCTGGCCTTCATCTTCGCCATGTACGTGCGGCTGGAGCCTGGGCAGCACCTGGTGCGCGGGGCCCTGGCGCTCGTGGCGGGTGGAGCGCTGGGCAACTTCATGGACCGGCTCGTGCGCGGCTACGTCATCGACTTCATCGACTGGCATTGGCGCAACCAGCCCGGCATGCGCTGGCCCACCTTCAACGTGGCGGACGCCGCCATCTGCGTAGGAGTGGCGTTGATGCTGGTGGACTCGCTGCGGGTGCGCCGGACCGAGCCCGCCGCCCAGCCTCTCGCCGAGAGTCCCAATCCGTGACGTGTGGGGGGAATGTGGTGTAAGCCGCCCCCCGTGCCGCGCAAATACATCCTCCTCCTCGTCATCACGGTGGGCATTGTCGCGCTCGACCAGTGGACCAAGTACGACGTCGTGGGCAGCCTCACCACGCGCTTCGATGGCCTGGAGTCCACGGGCGAGCGCCTGAAGGCGATGTACGGCGAGCCTCCTCCCCTGGGCGTGGACGGCCGCCACTTCCGGTCCAAGCGCTCCGTGGAGATTCTGGAGCGCTTCCTGCGCCTGCGCTACGAGGAGAACCCCGGCGCTGCCTGGGGCCTGTTCCGCAACCTCTCTCCGAATGTACGCGGCCCCCTGTTCCACCTGGTCAGCCTGGGGGCGGTGATCCTCATCGGCTACTACTTCCGCCAGCTCTCCGGGACGAACCCCGCGGAGAAGTGGGCGCTGTGGGGCCTGTCCCTGGTGCTCGGCGGCGCGCTGGGCAACTACATTGACAGGCTGGCCCGCGGCTTCGTCGTGGACTTCCTCCAGGCGCACTGGAAGGACCAGGCCTACTGGCCCTCCTTCAACGTGGCGGACATGGCCATCTGCGTGGGCGTGGGCATGCTCATCCTCGACGCCTTCGTGCGGAAGGAGAAGCCGGCCTAGGCCGCCGCCCGGACGCCCGAGTGGTTCCTCGGGGAGCGGCCGGGAACACCCGCCGAGCCCCTGGCGTTCCAGGCCGCGCCAGCAGGTAGGCTTGGCGCAGCCGTCCTCTCCTGACAAGGCCTCATGCTCCCCATCCTCGTCCACCTCACCTTCGGCTCTCTCTGGTCGCAGCTGCTCCTGTATGCCGTGGCGCTGGGAGTGGTGGGCTCCATTGCTCGCAACGGCTGGAAGGGAGCGCAGGGCCTGGTGACGGAGAAGGGCCCACAGGCCGAGGTGAAGCGGGGGGACCGGGTGCAGCGCGCGCTCCTCTTCGGGGGCATCGGCGCGGCGCTGGCGTGGTTCGGCCTCAAGTACGCGCTGCCGGCCAGCGCCTTCCCGGGCGGCAAGGGCGAGGGCATCCCCATCCACACCTACGGCGTGCTGCTGGCCACCGGCTTCTTCTGTGCGGCGAGCGTGGCCGCGCGGCTGGCTCGGGACGAGTGGCGCAAGGTGGAGTGGGTGGACGGCAAGGGCTTCGTGGACACAGAGGGCCCTCTCCGCCGCGAGCAGGTGCTGGATCTGGGCTTCTGGGTGCTCGTCGGCGGGCTGGTGGGCAGCCGCGTCCTCTTCATCCTCGTCAACTGGAAGGACTACGCGAAGGATCTGTCGAGCATCTTCTCGCTGGGCGGCGGCCTGGTCTTCTACGGCGGCCTCATTGGCGCGGCGGGGGCCGCGTACGCCTTCTCGCGGGTGAATGGCATGGACTTCCTGCGGCTGGCGGATCTGGCCATCCCCACGGTGTCGCTGGGCCAGGCGCTGGGGCGGCTGGGCTGCTTCTCCGCGGGCTGCTGCTGGGGCGGCCCCGCCGGGAGCCACACGCACCTGGCCGTGCGCTTCCCGGGCTCAGGGGTGGCGAAGGATCTCTTCGGCCGGCTCACCGGCTCGGGCAGCACCGCCTTCCACTCCCAGGCGGCAGACCCGCGCTACGTCATCGAGGCCACGGGGGAGATCCTCCCACAGGCGGCTCCGGGCGCGGTGCGCATCTCCGAGTGGGTGGCGCAGCACGGCACCACCCTGCCGGTGCACCCCACGCAGCTCTTCGAGTCCGTGGGCCAGGCCACCCTCTTCGTGGGCCTGCTCTTCCTGCGCCGCCACCGGCGCTTCCACGGACAGATCTTCTCCCTGTGGTTGATGGCCTACGCGGTGCTGCGCTCCACGGTGGAGCTGTTCCGAGGGGACACCGAGCGCGGTACGCTGCATGGGCTGCTGTCCGACAGCGTGCCCGCGCTGGCGCGCTGGGTGCCGCTGGAGGCCTGGTACAACATCTCCACCAGCCAGTTCATCTCCCTGTGTATGTTCACCTTTGGTGCCACGCTCATGTACCAGCGCACCCGCCGGCTGAGCGGGGAAGCGAGCCTGGGGCCTACTCCTACCCCGGCGGGAGGTTGATCCTGGACCGCGTCTTGGGGACACTCTGAGGTTGCATGCCGCAGGAGCCCGGAAAGCCTACATCTGCCGCCAAGTCCTCACCCGGCAAGTCCTCCTCCAACGTGAAGGTGTTGGGGGATGAAGACTCGTCGCTGAAGAAGTCCACCAGTGAGAGGGCGCAACAGGAGTGCGAGGAGCTCGAGGAGGAGCTCCTGGCGCTGAAGGTGACGTACGAGCAGTACTTCCTGGGCAACGAGCGCCTGCCGCCCGTGCGCGCCCATGAGGATCTCAAGAAGCGGTTGAACCGGCTGAAGACGAGCATGGTGCGCAACACCGCGGCGAAGTTCCGCATCTCCTCGCTCTACAACAAGTTCCTCACCTACGAGCGGCTGTGGCAGCGCACCCTCCAGGAGATCGAGTCGGGCACGTACAAGCGCGACCTGTTCAAGGCCAAGCGCCGCTCGCAGAAGTCCCCCGAGGGTGAGCGTCGCAAGGGCGAGGCCTTCGAGCTCACGGAGGAGATCTCCGACGAGGAGCTGGTGGAGGTCGCCGACATCATCCCCAACGAGCCGAAGCCTGCGGCAGCGCCGGCCTCGCAGCCTCGGTTCATCCCGCGGCCGGTGGAGCCCGAGCCCGCCGCTGTGTCGTTCCGCCCGGTGGCCGCCGTACCGGCGGTGCCCGTGGTACCCGTGGTGCCTACGGTGGCGCCCAAGGTGGCGCCCGTGGCCCCAGCGGGAGGCACGCCGTTCCGAGGCACGCCCACGGTGGCGCCGGTCGTCCCCGCGGTGGGCACTCCCGTGCGAGGCTCGGCCGCGGTTCCTCCGGGCGGTGCTGTGTCGAAGGGCGCGGCGACGATTCCTCCAGGCGGCACTCCGTCCAAGGGCACGCCCACGATTCCTCCGGGCGGCACTCCGTCCAGGGGCACAGCGACGATTCCTCCGGGCGGTACTCCGTCCAGGGGCACGGGCCCGGTGCCTCCTGGTGGCACGCCGGGACGAGGCACCTCGGGCATCTCGAGCCCGCCTGTGCGCGGAGTGCCCGCGTTCGGATCGCCCTCGCAGAGCACGTCCGGGATCGCCGCGGCGCTGGAGAGCCTCGCGGATGAGCCGCTGAGCAAGCCCTCGGCTCCGGCGGCGCAGAGTCCCTCGCGTCCTCCTTCCTCGGTGGCGCGCCCGGGGACGGCTTCTTCCGCGGGCTCCAAGCCCGGAATGCCTGCCGCCTCGAGACCGGGTTCGTCGCCCTCCTCGCCGCCCAAGCCCGCGGGGACTGGGGGCTCCGGTGGGCTCAGCGACGAGAAGCTCAAGGCCGTCTACGACGCCTACGTCACCGCCAAGCGGCGCAACCAGGAGGACACCTCGAAGATGAGCTTCGAGTCGGTGGCGACCAACCTGCGCAAGCAGGTGCCGGAGCTGCTCAAGCAGCACGGCGCCAAGTCGGTGGAGTTCAAAGTCGTCATCAAGGATGGCAAGGCCACGCTGAAGGCCGTGCCCAAGTAGGCGGCGGGGGATGAACCAGGACCTCGAGTCGCTCAAGACCCGGGTACGCCACCTGTCGGTGATGATCTTCGACATCGACGGGACGCTGACCGACGGGCGCATCTTCTGGGTGCCCAACTCCGGCTGGACGCAGATGTACAGCGTGCGCGACGGCATGGGCATCAAGCGGCTGCAGGAGGTGGGCATTGAAGTCGCGGCCATCTCCGGCGGAGACAGCCTGTCCGCGCAGATGCGGATGCAGTCGCTGGGGCTGAGACACGTGCACTTCGGCAGCCAGGACAAGGTGGCGCACTTCGAGAAGCTGCTGGAGCTGTTGAAGGTGCCAGCAGAGCGGTGTGGCTACATGGGGGACGAGGTGGTGGACTTGCCACTGCTGAAGGCGGTGGGGTTCTCCGCGGCGCCGCCCGAGTCCCCGGACGAGGTGCGTGCACAGGTGCACTACGTGGCGCAGAAGCCGGCGGGGTTCGGCGCGGCGCGCGAGGTGTGCGAGTTCATCCTGCGTCACCGGCCGAAGGGCTGACGCCGCCCGGGGAAACCGGGCCGCGACGGATGACCAGCGTCCTCCTGCTGTAGGTGTCTGGGCCCTCATACGCCACCACCAGCACCTGATTGAGGCCCTGCTCCAGCTCGAGGACCGTGGAGAACGGAAGCTGCGTCGGCCCACCGCTGTGTCTGGCGCGCGTCTGGAAGAACACCTTCCGATCGTTCACCAGCACGTACAGGTCCAGCGGGCTGTGCTCCGAGGCGATGGTGCCCGAGAGAGTGAAGCGCTTCTCGCTCGTGACGAGCCCACCCTGGGACGGATCCAGCCCCTCGAGCAGGATGCGCGGCGGGCTGTAGACGGGCGCGGGCTCCAGAGCGTTCCTCGTCACCGGGGCGGGCTTCAGCCTCGCTCCGGCCTTCGCATCCTGAGCCTTCACGAAGGCGAAGCGCTCCCGGTCCAGCTCCACCTTGGCGAACTCGCCCACTTTCGCCACCTGCCGCACCACCACGCCCTTGCGCAACCGGGCCAGCTGCCGGGCGCCCTCCTCGGGCTCCACGAAGAGCTCTGTCTCCTCCCGGAGCCGCACCACCGCCTTGCGCGCCTCCACCTGTAGAGCCTCCCCCCGCACTGGCAGGATCAGCTTCCCAGTGGTCATCTCCTCCAGCGGCTCGTCGATGATGGCCAGCTTCAGCTCGAAGGTGTCCGGCGTGTAGCCCTGCCTCACTTCCAGCTGGAAGCGCGCCGTCGCCGTCTCGCCCGGAGCCAGCCTGCCCAGCCTGGCGTGGCCCTGGGTGATGAAGATGCTCGGACCCGAACGGTTCTGTATTTGCGCGAACGCCTCCGCGGCCTCCCCAGTGCCGGTGTTGGTGATGTCCACCCACACGTCCACCGTCTCGCCGCGCTGCAGCAGGCCGTCGCCGTTGCAGGGTTCGCAGCTGTCCAGCACCTGCCAGTTGAAGGAGAAGACCGGGCGAGGCTGCTCAAGGAAGGTGAGCTCGGCCGTGACAGTCTCGGACAGCATCCCCGAGTCGTCCTGCAGCTTCACCGTCACCGCTTCGCGACGTGAGGTCAGGTTCCAGGGCACCAGGATGGGTACCTTCCAGGATTTCTCCTCGCCCGGGTTTACCGCGCCGAGCAGGAACTCCCGCCCGTCCAGAAAGCGGCTGTCCGTGCTGTCCGTCCACGCGCGCAGCCGCTTCACCGGCTCCGCGCCCTGGTTGCCCACTGTCAGCTCGAGCTCCATCCTGTCCCCGGCCCGCAGCCTCTGCTCTGGGCCCGGCCCGAGCGTGACGGCCAGGTGGGGTGGCTTCGGGGTAGGGCCCGGGCTCCAGTCAACGCCGAGGGCGGCGATGGCGGCGCGGAGACGTTCCTCCTCCTCGCCCCGCTTCTGCTCCACATAGCGCTTGCCCTGCCGCAGCATCTCGCTGCGCTCGACGGAGGGCGCCTTCAGCACGAAGTCTCGTGCGAAGCGGACCTCGAAATCCTCCTCGAGTTCCTCCAGGCTCTCGGCGTCCAGCTCCCCTTCGGCCTCGGAGCTCTTGCCCTCCTTCTCGAGGTACTTCAACCGCTCCACCGGCTGCTCGCGGCCCCGCACGTCCTCCGCGGCCTCGCTCAAGGACCGCTCCTGGGCCGCCTCGCTCGATGGCTTGTGCGGCGCGAAGACGTCCACGTGGTCCTTCGTGACGCGGGTGGGCTCCAGCTCGATGTCCGGAGCGATGCCGACTCCCTGGATGGAGACGTCGCCCGGCGTCAGGAACCTGGCGATGGTCAGCTTCAGCGCCGCGTCGTCTGGGAAGTCGTACATCACCTGCACCGAGCCCATGCCAAAGGTCTGCCGGCCGATAATGACGGCCCGGTTCTGGTTCTTGAGTGCGCCAGCGACAATCTCGGAGGCGGAGGCAGAGCCGGCGTTGACGAGGACGGCCATGGGGGCGACATAGTCGCCATCATCCGGGTTGGCGCGCTTCTCCTCGCGCTTGAGCAGCTTGTTGGCCATGCCGACGGTGGTGACGATGGTGCCCCGCGAGAGGAAGACATCGGAGACCTGGAGGGCCTGCTCGAACAGACCGCCGGAGTTGCCACGCAGGTCCAGCACCAGGCCCTTCATGGTGCCGCCCTGGGTCTCGGCCTGCTTGCGGATGTCCGCCAGCGCCGCCTCCAAGTCCCGCGTGGTGTTGCCCTGGAAGTTCTTCAGCCGCACGTAGCCGACGTTGCCGGCCAGCATCTTGTGCTG
>NZ_DASPHO010000693.1:0-13367 GCF_035629615.1 Hyalangium sp.
TTCCTCCACGGTGAGAAAGGCGGGCGCGTTGCTCGCAGTCAGAGGGGGCGCGCTCATGGCTGGTCCCCCTCCAGCATCGACGCGACGACTCGGGCCGCTGGAACAAGGGCCGTCCCGTTGAGAGTGCCCCGCGTATTACGCAAGGACGCGCGCAGCCCTGCCCCATGGCTGGCCCGTCGTTGATGGTTCTGTGTTTCCTGTTGCCCCTGCATGGGTGAAAGGCCCCCGGCTGCCGAATGTCCGACGCTGCGGGCCTGTCTCCAGGATGCGCGGCGCCATGCAGTGAGGCGCGCGACGCCGCGACGCTCGAAGCGATGCGGCGACCCGAGCGCATCCGGGGGGCGGAGGGGGAACGCTGCGCTGCGGGTGCTGTTCACGTCGGCCCGCCCCGCGTACCGGGGAAAGCCGTTGCGTCTCACTGCATGGGCGAGATTGTCTCGCATCGTCCCGAGTACCGGCAACGCGGCTGGCCGTGCTGGGCACCTCTGGGCAGCATTGGGCAGAGCTGGCCAGGTCCGCGCGAGCCCCTTCCAGGTGGGGACAGGGGGCGCCCCTCGCGTCTGCTGTCGGGTGGTTGGTGTGGCGTGACTCATGCCGCCCAAGGTGCCCAAGAGCGCGGCGCTTGGACATTGGGCATATTCAGGCAATTTCCGGCGTATCCAGACGAACCCCGACAGATCCCGACAATCTCCGCGTTTCACGCCCAAGCACGCACGGAGACCAGACAAGCGCGGCGCGGTGATCGCGGTGTGGCTGCTGGGCAGGAGGAGCGCCCCAGCGTCAGACGGGGGCCACTGCGGAACGTAGAGCGTGCAAGCACTGCGGGGAGCGTTCACGCTTGCCAGCACTGCACACAGGCAGCACGGCGGACAGCCAGCGCCAGAACGCGCGGCGCCTCCGAGCGTGACGGCCAGCGCCGCCCGGCGTGACCACGAGCGCGCCCTGGTGTTGCGCCCGGCGTTCTTCCTGGTGTTGCGCCCGGCATTTCGCCCGGCGTTGTCGCCAGATTGAGAACAACGGCGCAGCAATGCGCCGCCAATGGAGGGGAACCCCTCCAGGGGATCGATCCTGTCCATCCATCACGCCCTTCCATACCCGCCCAAACAGCCCGAACTACCCCAGGCAGGAGTGACACAGCGTCACGGCATGTGTCTAGGCGACGCGCGAGACGTGGCGTTGATTGGCAAGCATGCAGCCGGGCAGTCAAGGGCCCACGCGGGCGAGCGGATGGAGCAGGCGGGGCAGGCCCGCCTCGGCGTGGACTCCAGCCCTGCGACTATGCCGCCCGGGAGTGGAGCGTGGGTGGACGACCGAAGAGACGGAAGAGCACCGGCACCACCAGCATGTTGAGGAAGGTTGAAGAGAGCAGGCCCCCGAGGATGACCACGCCCATGGGCGCCTGAATCTCATTCCCAGCCTCACCTCCGGCGATGACGAGCGGCACCAGCGCCAGCCCCGCGCACAACGCCGTCATCAGGATGGGGGCGAGCCGCTCAAGCGAGCCTTGCACCACAGCCTCGGGAAGGCTCTTCCCCTCTTCGACCATCAGGTGCTCGAAGTGGCTCACCATGAGAATGCCGTTGCGCGTGGCAATGCCGAACAAGGTGATGAAGCCCACCAGTGAGGCGACGCTCACCACTCCCGAGGTGAGGGCCACGGCCACCACTCCGCCGATGAGGGCCAGCGGCAGATTGATGAGCGTGAGGAGCGCGTTGCGCACGGAGGCGAAGGCCACCACCAGCAAGAGGAAGATCCCCACCACCACCACCACAGTGAGCAGGGCGATGGAGCGCGTGGCCTCCTCGGCGCTCTCGAACTGGCCGCCATAAACAAGGTAGTAGCCCTCCGGGAACTGCACATCACGCGCGACGCGGGCTCGGAGATCATCCACCACGGAGGACAGATCGCGGCCCGCGACGTTGGCCTGCACGACCATCTTGCGCTGGACGCCCTCGCGGCTGATGGTGTTAGGGCCGGACTCCCGCGTCAGACTTGCCAGCATCTTTAGCGGGATGCGTGGTCCTGCGGGCGTGTCGATGAGCGTGGATGCGATGGCTTCCAAATCGGCCCGGGAGGCGTCATCCAAACGCACCACCAGCTCCACCGAGCGCTGGCCCTCCAACACGGTGCCCACCGTCTCACCCGCGAAGGCCCGCTCCACCGCCTCGGCAACCTCGCCCGTGGTGAGGCCGTAGCGCGCCACCGCTTCGCGGTCCGTGCGGATCTCCACCTCGGGAATGTCCACCTGCTGCTCAATGGCCACGTCCACCGCTCCAGGCGTGCCCTCTGCTACCTTCTTCACCTTCTCGGCCAGCTCCCGCAGCGTGCTCAGGTCGTCACCGTAAAGCTTGAGCGCGATGTTGGCGCGAGTGCCTGAGAGCATGTGATCGATGCGGTGGGAGAGCGGTTGGCCGATGGTGACAACAGCCCCCGGCACTTGGGCCAGCGCCTTGCGCAGGGCCTCTAGCAGTTCTTCCTTGCTGCGCTTGCCCCTGGAGAGATCCAGGCTCACGTCCAGCTCCGCCGCGTTCACGTCCTGCGCGTGCTCGTCCAGCTCAGCCCGGCCCGTGCGCCGGGAGGTGGACACCACCTCGGGAAAGGACAGCAGCGCTTGCTCCACCCGCCGACCGAGCCTGTCCGACTCCTCTAGCGAGGTTCCCGGCAAGGTGACGACGTTAAGGGTGAGCGTGCCCTCGTTGAACTCGGGCAAGAAGGAGCGCCCCAGGAACGGCACGACAGCCAGCGCAGCCAGGAGAGCCAGGGCAGAGCCTCCGAGGATGGCCTTGGGCCTCGCCAGCGCCCACAGGAGGATCGGCTGGTAGCGCGCTTTCAGCCAACGCAAGAGCCCGCCCTCTTCTGCTCCGAGGCTCTTGGCGCGCGGCAGCAGGTAGGCGCACAAGGCTGGGGTGAGCGTCACCGCGACCACCAGGGACGCAGCAATGGCAACGATGTACGCGAGCCCCAGCGGCGCGAGCATCCGGCCCTCTAGCCCCGAGAGGAAGAAGAGGGGGAGGAAGACAAGGATAATGATGAGGGTGGCGAAGACGATGGAACTGCGCACCTCCACCGAGGCCCGGTAAATGACCTCGAAGGCCGGACGGCGCTGCCCCTCGGGCAGGTGCGCGTTTTCCCGCAGGCGCCGGAAGACGTTCTCCACGTCAATGATGGCGTCGTCCACCAGCGCTCCAATGGCGATGGTGAGGCCGCCAATCGTCATGGTGTTCAGCGTGACGCCGAACGCCTTGAGCGCCAGCACCGCGACCACGAGGGACACGGGGATGGCTGCCAGTGAGATAGCAGTGGCCCGCAGGTTCATCAGGAACACGAGCAGGATGACGGCCACGAGGATCGCCCCGTCCCGCAGCGCGACGGACACGTTATGCACGGCCACGGAGATGAAATCCGACTGACGGAAGATGTTGCGGCCCACCACCATGCCCTTGGGCAACGTGGGCTGGATCTCATCCAGCACTTTGTCCAGAGCTTGAGTCAGCGCGAGCGTGTTGGCGTCCGGCTGCTTCATCACCGCGAGGATGACGGCAGGCTCCGCGTTGGCGCTTCCCTCACCTCGCTTGAGTTTGGGCCCCACCTTCACGTCAGCCACTTGGCCCACGGTAATGGGCTGTCCGCCACGCACGATGACGACGGTGTTAGCGATGTCCTCCACGCTCCCAGCGCGCCCCACCGCTCGTAGGAGGTACTCCTGGCCACCTTCCACGTAGAAGCCGCCCGAGGCGTTCTGATTCGTCGTGCGCAGCGAGTGGGCCACCTGCTCAAAGCCCACGTCGAGGGACTGGAGGGCCTCTGGCCGCAGGAGCACCTGATACTGCTTCACCCCGCCGCCGATGGGCACCACCTGGGAGACGCCCGCGACGGACAACAGACGCTTGCGCAGCACCCAATCCGCCACGCTGCGCGCCTCCATCATCTGCGCCTGTCGGCCTGCCTCATCCTGTGCCAGTGCCTCCTTCTGCCAGGAGACGGAGAGGAAGAGGATCTCGCCCATGACGGAGGAGATCGGCGCCATGGCTGGCGCTGGCACGTCCGGTGGAAGCTGCGAGGAGACAAGTTGGAGCTTCTCGTTGACGATCTGCCGGGCCGTGTAGATGTCCGTGCCCCAATCGAACTCCACCCAGACGATGGAGATGCCCACGCCGGAAGCCGAGCGCACCCGCCGCACGCCGGTGGCACCGTTGACAGCCGTTTCAATCGGGAAGGTGACGAGCGTTTCCACCTCCTCGGGCGCAAGGCCATGGGCCTCGGTGAGGACGGTAACGGTCGGGGCGGTGAGATCCGGGAACACGTCCACCGGCATCGTCCGCGCGGTGTTGATGCCCAGCACGAGCAGCAGCACACAGGCCGCCACCACGAGCAGACGGTTGTCGATAGACCATTGAATGAGTCGATTCATCGTCGTGAAGCCTTGAGGCCCTGGGGCCTAGTGCTGGTGTCCGTGCTCGGGGATCGCCCCCGTCGCAGTGGACAGCTTGATCTCGTAAGCGCCGCGCGAGACGACGCGCTCCCCTTCCTTCACCCCCGCCAGCACTTGGACGTAGCCGCCGGAGCGCACCCCAGGACGGATGGCACGCTTGAAGAAGGACTCGCCGCCTTCCATGACAAAGACGGTGGGCTTGCCGGTGTCGTCCACAATGGCGGACTCGGGAATGGCCACGTCCCGGATCGTCTGCCCGGTAAAGAGCGTCACCTTGGCGAACATGCCGGGTTTGAGGACGCCGCCAGGGTTAGCCAGCTCGAAGAGGACAGGCACCGTGCGAGTCGCCCGATCCACCACGGTCCCCACCGCCACTCGGCGGCCCGTCTTCTCGTCCACGGTGAACTCACGCTCGAAGCCCGCCACGGTGAAGGACGCACCGGGCGAGTTCTCCACCTTCGCCACGTCTGCCTCATACACCTTGGCCTCCAACCAGAGCCGCGAGGGGTTCACCACCGAGACCAGCAGCGTGCCTACCTCCACCACCGCGCCGGGCATCACGTCCGCATAGGACACCACCCCATCCAGCGGTGAGCGAAGCTCGAAGGCCGTCACACCCGCGCCTCCTCCACCGCTCTGGGTGTTGCGGTAGAGGGAGAGCTGCCGCTCGGCAGCAGCCACCCGGGCCTGTGCGACATCACGCGCCACCCGGGCTGCGTCGAGCTGTTTCTCGGGAATGGCCTTGGCGGCGAACATCTCCTCGGCGCGCTTCGCCTCGCGCTCAGCGAGGCCCAGCTCGGCTCGGGAACGGGCCGCCTCCATCTCCACGGTGGCAAGGTCCGTCCCGCTCGCGCTGGACGTGGGCACCAGCCGCACCAGCACCTCGCCCTTCTTCACGGCTTGCCCCAGGTGCACCACTTGCCCCTCTACAGGGATGCGCCCAGCCACGGGGGCAGACAGCTCCGCAGCTTGGCCCGCTACGGGCTTCAGCTCGCCATTGGTGCGGACGCCTCCCTGGAGGACACGCGACACGGCCTCCGCAGTGGCGTACTGCGTTTTCCACTGCTGCTCTTTCAGGAAGGGCACGGCGGTCTCCCCTCCGGCCTCCTCGGGGGGAGCAGCAGCCACCGCCGCAGCCATGCTGGGGTGTACCGTCACCTTGCCCACTCCTACCGTTCCCGCGACCTGCTCCCCCTCCAACCGTAAGGTGAGCGTGGCCTCACCCGCCTTTGTGGGCTGCACCACTGGCTTGAAGATGCCGTCGCGTAACAGCTTGTCCGCGACGAAGCGCTCCTCAGAGCCGTCCGCATAGGCCAGGGTCGCAGTCACGCGGCCTTTCGTGACCACCCGGAAGCCGTCCGGGTTGCGCGCATCCGTGAAGTGGGCCACCAGTGGCGAGGGCTGACCCACCACCAGCGCCGGGTATTCCATGAAGAGTTCCAGGCCGTCCTGATAGACAGTGACGGAGAGCCCCGGGCGCTCTGGCTCACCTGTCGGCGCTTGGCCGTGCTCGTGGCCCGCTTCACCTTCATGGCTGTGAGGGGACTGCTTGCAGGCCACGAGGGCACAGCAGAAAACAAGGCAGAGAAGGAACGGGCGGATCATCGCGTGGAACTCCGGGGCGCGGCACCGTCGTAGGCGCCTGCAAGAAGAAGAAGATCGGCCTCCGCCTCCACCACGGCCACGGCCAAGGTCACAGCAGTGAGGCGCGCTTCGCGGGATGCACGCTCAGCATCCACAAGGACGAGGAGATCGGCGCTGCCGCCACGGTAGGCAGTGCCAGCGATGCGGCGCAGTTCCTCCGCTCGCGCGAGCACATCCTCGCGATGCCGCACCAGCCGCTCTCTCCAGCCTTTCACCGCGTCGAGTGCAGAGGTGAGCTGGGCGCGTGCTGCATGCAGGAGCGAAGCACGGCGAGCCTCAGCAAGCCCCCGGCGAGCCTCAGCCCGGGCTGCCTCACCCTGCCTGCGCTGGAAGAACGGGAGCGGCAACGAGAGCCCCACTACATACCCAGCCCCGGCGCCCTCCTGCCCCACGTCGAGGAACTGCGCGCCCGCACTCACCGTGGGCTCCGGAATCCAGCTCCGGGCCGCAGCGCGGCGAGCGGACTCTGCCCCTTGGGCTTCCAGGGTGAGTGCGCGCACGTCTGCCCGCCTCGCCTCAAGTTCTGCCAGGAGGGAGGCACCGTCAGGCCCCCCCCGCACTGGGGCAAGGCTCCCCTGGAGAGGGGGAAGCGTCTTCACCTCGGGGCCCAAGAGGCGCAATGCGTCCGTGTCAGCCTGCCGTTGCTCAAGGAGGGCACCCCGCAGGCCGTCCTCCACTGCCGCAACCTCCACCTCAATGCGCAACCGCTCATAGCCCGCCGCCTCTCCAGCACGCTCGCGGACGGCAATCGCCTCTCCTAGCCGTTTCAGCTCCGCGACCGATTCCTCCAGGATGATCCGGCGCTGCTGGGCTGCCAGCACCTCGGCAAAGGCGCGCGTCGCCTCCCGGTGCAGTTCCGCCCGGGCCCGTGAGAGACGAGCCTCCGCAGCCTGTGCGCCCCGCTCCGCAGCTTCAGCCTCCAGCCCCAATCTCCCGGAGAGCACCAGCGGAATGGAGGCCAGCACCATGTCCTGGCTCTCTCCTGTCCTGCGACCGGAGCCCGCACGCTGCCGCTGCCACTCCAGACCCGGGTTAGGCCACTGGCCAGCCCCCACCGCCTCAGCGCGACCGAGCGCGGCCTCAGCCTCGGCGACCCGCGCCTCCAGGCTCGCCGTAAGTACCCTCTGGATGTACTGCTCCTCCGTGAGGGGATCTTCAGCCGCAGCGCTTCCGGCTAGCAGCATCAGCGCGATACTACCGAGGATAGTAGGAGGCGGCAGACTTCGACGGAGCGGGCGCATGGACATGGCCTTGAGGGGTTCTCTTAGAAGAAGTGGTGAAGGAGCGTCTCCACCGCATGGTGGAGGAAGGGGGCGTGTTGGAGCGCGAGCAGCAGGGCCACGGCTCCGACGCTGCCGACAGCCAGCAACGCACGCGCGGCGATAGCCACGCGGGCCTCACCCTCCAGCAGAAGCCGGACTCGGTGCTCCAGTGCAATCGCACCGAAAGCAGGTGCAGCCTCCAGGGCGTGAGCAGCCTGTCGCTGGAGCGTTGCCACTCGGACAAGCGCACTCGCTACGAGGCTGCCATCCCCTACAGTGCACGCCGCGTCAGTGTCGCACGCCTCCTCAGCCGCCATCTGCCAAGCAGAGAGGAAGGCCCGAGAGAAGAACGGGAGGGTAAACAGCCCCGCTACCGCGAGGAGAAGCCCAGCCAGGGGATCACGGCGGCGTAAATGCGCTTCCTCATGCGCCAGAGCCCCGCGCAGCTCCGGCGCGGAGAGGGCCGCTGCGAGGCTCTCCGACACGAGGATGCGCCGGTGCACATGCCCGACAGCGTGGCAGAGCTGCGGCGCTCCCGGCACGGCGATGACAGGGAATGCCCCTGGGCGCCGCGTCCCCAGCTCCTCCAAAGCTGCCAGCCGCTCCCGCATCTCCGCCACCCGCCGAGCCAGCCACCCTGCGCGGAAGAGGAAGACAGCGAGCGAGGATGCCCCCACTGCTGCCAGCACGGGCCGCAAGCCTGCCGAGTGAAGAATGCACAGGTGGAAGTGGTGTCCGTGGCTGGAGCAGTGGTCATTCCACAAGCCCAGGGCGGCCCCGAGCGAAGGAGCTGCCGCAGCGGAGACCACCGCCAGCGCCCCCACTGCGGGCAGCGTCCCCAGCACGAAGGCCAGATCCGCCCGCACTGCCGGGATGCTCCGCAAGGCAGACCACCGGAGAGCGGCGAGCAAGGGCCATGTCAGCAGCGAGAGGGCCATTCCGATAAAGGCCGCTGTTGCCGCACACTCCAGGAAGAACGCGAGCACGGCCATCACTTGTGCCCCTTGCGCCGCTGCGCGATGAGCTGGGTCAACCTGTCGAGCAAGGACTCATCTACCTCGGCTGCGGCATCCACGAAGGCAGAGAGCGCGACCTCTCCATGCGCGTTGAGGATCTCAGTCGCCAGTCCATCCGCGAGCGCCTTCTCGAACTCGGCACGGCCAAGAGCAGGCGAGTATCGCCAAGCCAAGCCCTCCTTCTCGCGCAGCAGGAGACCCTTGCGGTGCAACCGATCCATCGTCGTCATGATGGTGGTGTAAGCCCGCTCCTCGGAGCCCGTCATCCGGGCGCACACCTCCCGGGCCGTTACCGGCGAGTGCGTCCACACGACGTTCATCACGGCGGCTTCCAGCTTGCCCAGCGGCTCCCAGGTGCGCTTCTTCACGATGCCCTGCGTGTAACCCTGGCCAGCTACTACCGTCAATAGTAAGCACGTGAGCCTGCCCGAGTGTCCGACGTGCGCGAGTGCTCCGGGGGCCTAGCAGGCAAGCCTCCATCCGCGCGCCACGGGCCCGGATGCACCTGTCTGACGCGCGCGCGCTCCAGGAGTCCAGCAGGCGAGCCTCGAAGCCCGCGCGGGCCATGATTGCGCCGGGTAGGGTGCCGCGCGTGCTCCAGGCCGGGTTGCCGCGCACTAATGGGGCGCCGCCGTAGGCGTTAGCGCCCGGACTTCCGGCCCGGTGGCGCCGGGCGTGGCGCCGGGCGTGGCGCCGGGTGGCGCCGGGCGTGGCGCCGGGCTGATTCTATCGGACGCGGCGCCTTGCCGCCGCCTGCCTGACTGCTTCGGCTTGGGGCGGCTCGTCAGACAGAGCCTAGGGCGCATCCACCGCGCGGCGAGTCGCGGAGCACCGTGACGGGCGCAAATGTGGAGGGCTCGTGGAGCCCATCGCGGCGCAGTCTCCGGCGCATGTGCTGTGGCTGGCGAAATGGCGCGCGAAATGGCCGACACCATGGCGCGCGAAACGGCGCGTGGAACGGCTCAGAAAATGGCGCGCGCGAATGAGCAGGGCTCCCGCAGTCAGCGCGGCGCGCGCGCGCGCCGCGGCTCGCCTGCTGGGCCAGTAGAGCGCGCGAGCGTCGGAGGGGTGAAACAGGGGCGCGAGGGATGGGCGCGCGCAGCGTCAGAAGGGCGCGCGGAATCGCAGCGCTGAACGGCGCGAAAGGGCGCGCGGAATGGCAACGCCGAACGGCGCGAATGGCGGCGCTAAAGGGCACGGCGCCCGGCCTGAGACGGCGCGCGGATGGGGCGCCCATCGGAACAACTCCCGGCGATAGCGCGGCGGTATGACGCGCTTCCCCCGCCCGCTGGCGCCCACGGCGCGCGCGGTGCGGAATGGGCGCGCGGAAAGGACGCGGCGCCCGGCGCATTCACGCCGCCTGACTTCGACGCGGGCGCCCTCGCCCGTCTGCTACTCTGGGGGCCTACCCGGGAGGTTCCCCCGCCTTGTTCCGACCATTCACCCCGCCCTTCGCGCTCGCCTCCCTGCTGGTGGGCCTTGCCGCTGCGTCAGCACAGGCCGCGCCCGCAGGGCGCTCTGTGGTTCTCACGGCGGGCGAGTCCCCGTTGATCTACCTGGCGCCTGGCACCCTCACGCTGATCCTGCTGGATGGTCAGATCCTGCGTGAGTCTGTCCAGGTGGAGGGCCGCGCACGCTTCGCCGTTTTCGAGGTGAGTGATCAAGGCGTGACGCTCTCGCCCGCAGTGGCGCTCGGCCCCGGCGAACGGCTGGCGCTGCGAGTCACCTACCGCGAGGGCTCGCCCGCAGGCGCCATGTTCCTGCTCACCGGGCAGCCGGGCGCAGCGGATACCCTGGTCAACGTCAGCCGCCCGCAGCAGACCTTCGAGGCTTGCCGCGTGGAACTGTCCGCCACGCGCGAGCGGTGCGAGGCGCAAGCCAAGGAACTGGAGGAGTTGAAGGCACGGCCCCCAGCGCTCAGCCCCGCCGCCGTGGCGCTCGCGGGGCTCGCGGACAAGGACGGACTGCGGGGAAAGGACTTCTCGCGCGAGTGCATCAAGGTGCGCGACGGAGAACTGCGCCCCGTTCAATGTAGGGGGCTCGGTGGGGAAACCTGGAGCGTGGTTGTCCTCGAAGTGAGCAACACCGGGGGAGGGCCGTGGGCACCCGCGTGGGCCGAGGTGATGCCCGCAGCGGGAGGGGAGCCGCGCCGCGCCCGTGCGGTGCTCACCAGACAGGCGACCATCCCCCCGGGCGGCGCAGTGAGCGTGGCTGTCGAGGTGGAGATGCCCGCGCGAGAGGCGAAGGAATGGCTGAGTGCGCTGCACACTCTGCGGGTGTGCAACGGTGATGCGAGCCGCTGTCTGTCCGTTTCCCAGGTGACGCTGTAGCCACTGGCGAGAGGTGCCCAGCATGTTCGCGGACTTTGATCCCTTGGACCTCAAGGCCGGCCAGATGGTGAGCGACTGGCGGATTGTCCGACGCATCGGGAGCGGCGGGTATGCCGTCGTTTACGAGGTGGAGAAGGACGGCGAGCGTTTCGCGCTCAAGGTGGCCTGTCAGACGGAGCGCAGCCTTGATCCGAAGCAGGTGGACGCGCGCGCGCGGCGTGAGGTGGCCTGCCTCCAGCAGCTTAATCACCGGCACATCATCCGCATCTTGGGGCAGGGCCGGTGGCCGCATGCGCGTTCAGGCTTCCACTACATCGTTCTCGATTTTGTGGACGGCTACACGCTCGCCCGCTGGGTCGACCGAACCCACCCGACGCCGCATGAAGTCGTCGTCCTGTTTCTCAAGCTCTTTGACGCCCTGGAGCACATGCACGCGAAAAACGTGTTCCATCGGGATCTGAGCCTGAGAAACATCATGGTCACCAAGGACGGCGAGCCGGTGATCATCGACTTTGGAGCGGCTGACTACGCGACCGCCGAGGAATTGACGGACGGGCCGCTCCCGCCTGGGACGCCACGCAACCGCAGCCCCGAGGCCCAACGCTTCTGGGAGGAGAACCGGCTCAACCTCGAAGCCCGTTACACCTTCAAGGCGACGGACGATATTTTCGCGCTCGGAGCCGATCTCTATGACGTGCTGACGGACCCCACGCCGGAACGCAGCGAGCGGCGGCCCGTGCTCAATAGCATGGTGACGATCCCTGCCACCCCCTACCGAAAAACCAAGGGGCGCGTGCCAGCAGAGTTGAGCGCCTACGCGATGAAGCTGATCCATCGCGACCTGGAGGTGCGGCCCGCGACGGCCAAGGATGCGCGGCGCCCGCTAGAAGAGTACGCGCCCTTCGAGGGGGACGACTGGCGCAAGGCGCCGATCCACCCGACAGCCGCGCAGCTACCGCCGGAGGCCGCCGAAGGTGACCCGGTGCCCGTTGAAGCGCCACCACCCGAGGGCCCGCAGGAACTGCTCCCGGTGCATCCGCTCCCGGTGCAGGTAGCGCCAGCGCCAGCGGATGCGGCCCCCGTTCCCGCTCCGGTGCAAGTGGCGCCAGCGGAAGCGGCGCCCGTGTCTGCTGCTGCGGGGCTTGCTGCGCAGAGCAACCCCCGCCGTGCGTGGCTGCGTCCGGTGTTCGTTGGGTCGCTGGCGCTGGCAGTCTTCGCGGCATTCATGGCCTCCTCCCTGCTGCACAGGCCAGCGGTAGCCGTGCCGCCCTCCGTGGCCAGGAACGCACCAGCGGATCAGCCCCCAGCATCAAACACGCTGGCCGAAAAGCCGACAAGCCGCCCCGCTCAGTTAGCCTCGCCTCTCCCTACCCAAGAGGAGGCGCGCCCTTCCGTGACTCAACCTGATAACTCCCTCACGCTCACCAACGGCACACCCAACCCGCAGCAGGTCCAGAAAGTCAGCGGGCGGCGCCTACCCTCGAAGGCTCAGAGGTGCGCGCTTTTGGTGGCCTCTGTCGCATGGTTCCAAGCGGGCTGCCCAGGTGTGCAGACGCGCCCGGATCCTGAGCCGTGCCCCGAGGAGGCCGTTAAGGCGATGAAAGAGCTAGGGTGGAAACTGGGCAGCAACCAAGCGCCGCTGCTCCTGCTGGACGTGACCCAAGGGAGCGCTGAGGAGTACGCCGCGCAGCCCTATGGTGTCTTGAAGGATGGGCCCGTTACGGGTGCGATATTCAGGCCAGAGGGAAAGGCGCCTGCGGGGATGCGCGTGGATGGGCACCTGTGGACAACGGGAGATCGCATCTATGGCCGTTATGTCCGCGCCCACCTCCCAGGCGGGGGCACCGTGCCAATCTGCCTCGAACTGACAGACGGGGGCGGCGTTCTCGGCAACGCGAAGAGCGAGGGCTCGAAGCCCGGCCACACCGTAGGGGACAAGGCATCCCCGACGATGGCGGTTAGGCAGTGGAGGTGAGCCGGGCCCCGTGGAGCGCGCGCGCGTCGGACAGACAGGGCGCGCGCGTCGGACAAGGGAAGCCGGGCCGGTGGCACGCTCGCGCGTCCGGGCCCGTCTGCTGGGGCGTTCCGCTGATGCTGTAGTCCAGCCTCGCGCCACTCCCAACCCTTTGCGTCGTTCAAACTCCCAGCACATCCCGGGTAGTGTTTCGCTCCGGTGCGGCGCCCTCTCGCGCGCCGCCAGGAGTCGATCCCGCATGGCTACTTCTCGGCAGCCCTGGAGCATCCCGGGGGTGATTCTCTTCTCTCACGGCGGTCTCTCGTATGAGGTGGATCTGTCGCGTCCGTTGGTTGAGGAACTGGCGCAATCCAGGCTAGGGGAGAAGACCGTCCCCGCCTGGGAACGCACCGAGAAGAAGCGCCTGCGGGAAGTCATCGTCCGCACCTTGCCCGCTACGTCAGACGATCCCGAAACGCTGGACAGGATGCGTGCACGGCTCCGGGAAGAGGCACGCCTCGCCACCTATCTGCAAGACCCGAGGATCGCCCGCATCGTCGGCCCCTACGAAGTGGAGGGCGTGCTGTACGTCGTGTCCGAGCGTGTAGAGGGCACCTCGATCAACAGCCTGATCACCTACTCGCTGATGCGCAAGAAGTCCTTGTCCCCCGCCTTCTGCCTCTACGTGGGCGCCGAGGTCGCAAGCGCCCTGCATTACGCGCACACCTG
>NZ_DASPHO010000694.1:0-10793 GCF_035629615.1 Hyalangium sp.
GGCGGCGGCATCCACTCCCCGGCCGTCATCGCTCACGGTCAGCTCGAGCCTCCCGCTGGAGCGCGCATGGCAGGCCAGGCGCACCACCCCTTCCTCGGGCTTGCCAGCGGCACGACGCTCCTCGGGGTGCTCGATGGCATGATCCACCGCGTTGCGCACCAGGTGGACGAGCGCAGGCAGCAGCCGGTCCGCCACGGCCTTGTCCAGCTCCGCATCCCCCACATCCAGCTCGAGCCGCACCTGCTTGCCGGTGGAGCGGCGCAGGCCGCGGACGAGCAGCGGGAGCCGCTCCAGCACATCGCCCACCCGCACCATGCGCAGGTGGAGGATGGTGGTGCGCAGATCGCGGAGCTGACGTCCGTTCTCCTGGAGCACCTGGACGAGGTCGCGGGTGGGGACGCCGGCCGCGGTGAGCGCCGCCACCGCGCGCGCCAGCTTCGAGCGGTTGACGATGAGCGCAGCCAGGCGCTCCAGCGCATCATCCAGGCGGGACACCTCCACCCGCAGCACGCTGCTGCGGCGAGGCTCCGCGGCCTGCCCCTCTTCGTCCAGCCCGAGCGGTTCGTCCGGGGTGAGCTGCGGGGAAGCGGGCTCGACTGGAGCGGGCAAGGCGAGCGGCACCAGCGTTGCGGGAGCCCCTCCCGCCGCGCTGAGCAGCGCCGAGTCCTCGGCGTCCGTCAGCAGGAGCAGCACGAAGGTGAGGTTGCCGCCGCCCGCGGTGGTACCGGACACGGGGATCACCTTGATGATCTCCGCGAGGACACTGATGCGCTCTCTCACGGTGTTGATGGTGAGGCCCTGGGCGGCGCGCTCGGCGGAGGGCACGTAGTCCAACCGGAGCGCGCGACGGCCGGCGGTCACGCCCGCGAGGAGCTGCTCCCGCTCGGAGGCGGAGAGCTTCGCGGCGAGCAGGGGCTCCAGCTCGAGCGTGATGGGGGAGGCCTGCTTGTCGGCGGGCCCCCGAGCCGTGGCCTCCAGTCCCTCCAGCCGATCCAGCAGCGCCTTGGGCGGCAGGGAGACAGGCTTGCCTGCGACGAGCTGACGGACGCGCTGCTCGATGGCGCGCAGCCCCTCCAGCAGCAGCTCGACGCTGGCCTCGGGCATCCGTCCGCCCGCCTGGTCCGCGTGGCGCAGGGCGGTCTCCATCCAGTGCGCAATGGAGACGACGGGCTCCACGTCGACCATGGCCGACAGGCCCTTGATGGTGTGCAGGGCGCGGAACAGCTCGCGCACGGTGCGGGGACTGGCGGAGCGCTGCCGGGCCGCGGTCTCCAGCGCGAGGAGCTGAGCGTTCGCGGTGCCCAGCAGCTCTTCCACCTCGGTGAGGTAGGCGGGGAGGAAGTCCGCCAGATCCACGCTCACCCGTCAGCCCTCTCGAGCAAGCCCTTCACCTCTCCGAGGATGGCGTCAGGGCTGAAGGGCTTGGTCATGAAGCGGTCCGCACCCGCCTGGAGGGCCCGGACGCGCGAAGCCTCGTCTCCCCGCGTCGTGACGATGACGATGGGCAGGCGACGCAGGGTGTCCTGGCTCCGCACGAACTCGACCACTTCGATGCCGCCGATGTCCGGCATGTTCAGGTCGAGGACAATGAGATCATACGGCTTGAGCGACAGCCGCTCGATGGCCTCCAGGCCGCTCGAGGCATGGGTGAAGGAAAGGCCGGGGTAGGGCCGCAGGCAGGCCACCACCATGTCCCGCATCACCTTGCTGTCATCGACGACGAGAACTTCGGGCATAAACTCCTCTGGCAACGGCGGACGAACCTAGAGGGATTCCACTGTAGCGGGGTGCCAATCGGGCCTCAGTCCCAGAGCATCGCCCAGTGGGCGACACTCCGGGGCGAGTTGACACAACCATGTAGCGACGGAGGGGAGCTCCTTGCCATGGGCCCCGTCTGCCCTGAAGGTCAGCGGACAGGCAGGCAGCCTTCCGCCACGAACTGCCCAGGCCCGCCGACCCAGTGCCACCGCTGCTGCTCAGGCTTGTGCGGGTACGAGCGCCGCATGCGTGACACCGGCGCGAGGTAGGAGCACCCGGAAGGTCGCCCCCTGGCCCGGCACGCTGTTCACCGTCACCGTGCCGCCGTGGGCCTCGACGATGCGGCGCACCCGGTACAGCCCCAGCCCCAGCCCGCCGTAGTGCTTCGCCGAGACGGCGCGCTCGAAGCGCTGGAACAGCCCCTCCACCCGCTCGGGAGCGATGCCAATACCGTGGTCACGCACCTGCAGCACCGCCGTGTCCGACTCGGACTCGAGCGCCACCTCCACCGGCTTGCCCGGCCCGAACTTCATCGCATTGGCCAGCAGGTGCCGCACCACCTGCGCCATCCTCACCCGGTCCCACCGCCCCGGCGTGCTCGGCAGCTCGCTGAGCACCAGGCGGCAGCCGACGCGCGAAGCCTCCTGCTCCGAGTGGGCCACCGCCTCGCGCACGACAGCGGCCAGGTCCACCTCCTCCAGCTCCAGCCGCGGCGCCTGGCTCTGCAGCTGGGACACATCCAGCAGTGTGTCCACCAGGCTGGCGAGCCGCTCCACCTGCCGGTCCGCGGCCATCAGCGACTGGGCGAGCCGCTCGGGTGACCAGGGCCTGTCCACCGCCAGCGCCGAGTTGACCCCCTGGAGCCGCAGCCGCAGCGCCGTCAGCGGCGTGCGCAGCTCGTGCGACGCCACACTGAGGAACTCGTCGCGTGTGCGCACGGCCTCCTGCGTCTCGCGCAGCAGGCGGAGCCGCTCGGTGACGTCGTCGATGATGCCCGCCATGCGCACCGGCCGGCCCGACAGGTCGCGCTGGGCCCGCCCGCGGCTGACGCAGGAGCGGTAGCCGCCCTCCGCGTGACACAGCCGGAAGGACACGTCGTACGGCGTGCCGTGCTCCAGGTGCGCTGACAGGGCGTTCACCACCGAGTCCCGATCCTCCGGGTGCAGCCGCTCCACGAAGGCCTCGTAGGTGCCCGCGAAGTCCCCCAGCTCCAGGCCCAGCATCTCCAGCAGGCGCGGGCTGCACCAGAATGAGCGGCGGCGAAGATCCCAGTCCCAGACTCCATCGAAGGAGCCGGAGACGATGAGCCGGTAGCGCTCCTCGCTCTCGCTCACGGCGCGCTCGGCCTGCGTGAGCAGCCCCACCTGGCGCTCCAGCCGACGCACCATGCCGTGCAGGTGCTCGTCGACAGAGGGGCTCTGCTCCGCGGCCGCGGGCGCGAAGCCGCCATGACGCAGCTCCCGCAGGAGCGCTCCGAGGATCTCATCTCCCGCCTGGGAGCGCCGCACGAAGCCGTTGGCCCCCACGTTCTGCGCCATGCGCAGGTCCAGCTCGTCCGGAGCGCCGATGTGGGTGAGGAGGACAGGCACCTGGGACAGCCGCGGCTCCTTGCGCAGCGCCAGGCAGAGCCGGAAGCCATCCAGCCCCGGCATCAGCACGTCCGCGAGCACCGCGTCCGGCCGCCGCCGCTGGGCCACCTCCAGGGCGGCGCGCCCATCGGTCGCCATCACCACGTCGAAGCGGAAGGGGGCCAGCAGCAGCAGGAGCAGCTTGCGCGAGACAGGGTCGTCATCGGCGACGAGGATGGTGGGGCTGTGCGCTCGCTGGGGAGTCTGGACCTCGGCCGGCAGCACCATCCGGACTGCCTCTACCAGCCCGCCGAGCGACAGCGGGTGGCCTAGGAAGGCGGCCCGGAGCTGCTGCCTCATCAGCCGCTCCTGCTCGGCCGAGGATGCCATCACCAGCAGCGGTACGCCCAGGGCCTCCAGCACCCGGCGCGGCGCATCCTCGGCGGCCAGTCCCTCCAGGGGCATGCTCGCCTCCAGCACGATGGCATCGGGCCGGGGACCCCAGGCGGTGATTGCAGCGACGGTGTCCGCCTCGTGCACCTGCCAGCCCTGGCTCTCCAGCGCGAGCTTCTGGAGGGCCCGGACATGAGGGGCTCCCGAGATGAGGAGGATGAGGGGCGTCATCGAGGTGTACGAGCAGGTTGCGCGAGCTGGGGGAGCTCCTCCTCCATGAATTGGAGGAGACTCGCAGTCTTTTCACCACGCTCGCCGAGTCAAGCCACCTTTCCGCCTGATGTTGAAAGGTGCATTTCCCCTCAACACGCGCCTGAGGGTGGAGCGCTGCCCCGCCTGCCTGCCTCACCGCCGGGGTGGGGGCTCCCTCCCAAGGCAAGCCATGCCCTGGGTGATGCAATTGCATTGCATCGAGCGTCCGCCCGCCAGAGGATGCGATCGCATGAAGCCTGCCCATTCCGTCCCTGCTGCCAGCGCCGGCCCATGGCGTGCAGCCCTGGCGCTTGCGCTGGGGTTGACCGTTGCAGGGTGCGGGGGGAACGAGCCCGAGCCGCAGCCGCCCATGAGTCTGGAGCTCGGCACGGGGCGGCAGCAGTTTACCCCGCTGAACGATGGCGACACGCTGGGGTTGCAGCGTGGCTGCCAGGGCGGCCAGCACATCTTCGTGTCGCTGCGAGCGTGGGGCCTCCCGCCGGAGCCCGTCATGGTGGAGCTGTCCCTGACGCGCACCGAGGATGAGCAGAAGGTGTCCTCGCCCTTCCGGGTGAGGTACCTCTTCGCGCAGGGCAACGACCTGGACGCTCCCGATGAGCTGACGGGCCTGCTCCTGGTCATCCCGGAGCCGGACAAGGCCGTGGGCAGAGCGGTGCGCGTGACGGCAGCCGTCCAGACCGATCCCGGCGACCGCGCGACCCACGTGCGCACGGGCACCCTCCAATGGGGTGCCGACGCCTGTCCCTGAGCAACGAACACGGCAGGCTGGCTCCCGTGAGCGGAGCACCGCCCTGCCGAGACACCGAGTCCAAGGAGGTCGTCATGCAAGGGTGTTCATCCCCATCATCCGCGCCGCTACCTGGCGCATATCGCGGCTGGCTGCTGGCCGCGCTTCTGGGAGTCCTCGTCATCGGGTGCGACGAGGATCCGCCACCCGAGCCCGAGCCGCTGCAGTGGGCGGCCCTGACGCAGGGCTATCCCGAGGCACTGCTGTCGATCTCCGGCCGCTCGCGCTCGGATGTGTGGGCCGTGGGGGCGGACCGGGGGCGCGGGCCGCTGGTGCTGCACTACGACGGGACGAAGTGGCAGGAGCAGCAGACAGGGCTCCGCGGCGATCTCTGGTGGGTGCACGCCTTCGAGCAAGGTCCCGTCCTGATGGGGGGCGCGAACGGCACCCTCCTGCGCTACGAGAACGGCCAGTTCACCCGCATGACCACGCCCGGGCTGGCACGGCACACCGTCTACGGCGTGTGGGGCGCGCGGCCGGATGACGTGTACGCGGTGGGCAGTTTGGGCAGTCGCGGCGGCTTCATCTGGCACTACGACGGGACGGCCTGGAAGGACGTCCCCCTGCCCTATGCGGACATGCCGCGCACGCCGGATGGCGACATCTCCGGTCTCTTCAAGGTGTGGGGCACGGGCCAGGGAGACGTGTACGCGGTGGGAGGGCTGGGCACGGTGCTGCGCTCGCGTGCGGGCGGCGCCTTCGAGCGGCTCCCCACCGGCACCACGAGCCGGCTCTTCACCGTGCATGGCGCGGGCGACACCGTGGTGGTGGTCGGCGGCGAGGGCCAGGGAGAGATCCTCGAGCTGAGCGCCTCCGGACAGTTCGAGCGCCGGACGCCAGATGGGTGCCCGCTCTTGCAGGGCGTGGCGATCGCGCCGGATGGCAGCGGCTGGGCCACCGGCTCCCGGGGTGAGGTGTACCGGCGCACCGCTGGCGGCTGGGAGCGTGGCGAGCTCGGGCAGCAGCTCGAGCTGGAGTCGCTGCATGCCGCGTGGGTGGATCCCGAGGGGGGAGTGTGGGCGGTGGGTGGCAACGTCCTGTCGAGCGGCCTCAACGCTGGCGCCATCCTCCAGCTCGGCCCGGAGGTGGCCGCCGTCCCCCTGCCGGAGACACCCCAGCCTCAACCCGCTGTCTGCCCGGAGGCGCAGGTGGACCCGCGCCCCACCGGCTCCATCGCGCGCCGGTGGAACGAGCAGATCCTCGGCGCCATCCGCAGGGATCTTCCCCGGCCGACGGTGCACGCGCGCAACCTCTACCACCTGTCCGCCGCCATGTGGGACGCATGGGCCGCCTACGACGCGACGGCGGACGGCCTCTTCGTCCGCGAGAAGCTCACGGCCTCGGACGTGGAGGCCGCGCGCTCGGAGGCGCTGAGCTACGCTGCCTACCGCGTGCTCACGCACCGTTACACCCCCGCCATCGGCGGCGCGATGTCGAAGGTGTGCTTCAGCGCCTTCATGCGGAAGCTGGGGTACGACCCGGAAGCCACGGGCACGGACGGCACCAGCCCTCGCGCGCTGGGCAACCGCATCGCTCAGGCGCTCATCGGCTTTGGCGCGGATGACGGAGCCAACGAGCAGCAGGACTACAAGGACACCACGGGCTTCACGGCGGTGAACGCGCCCCTCGTCGTGGACGATCCCGGAGTGGCGCTGAACGATCCCTCGATCTGGCAGCCGCTCAACCTCGCGCAGGCTGTCACCCAGAACGGCATCCCTGTCGGCTCGGGCGCTCAGGGCTACATCGGCGCGCACTGGGGGCGGGTGACGACGTTCGCCCTGGTGCGGCCGGTAGGCGGCGGGCTGTACCTGGACCCGGGCCCGGCTCCCTTCTTCGACAACGAGCTGCGCACCCATGCGGTGGAGGTGATCCGGCGGTCGAGCGGGCTGGGCAGCGACGCTCCTGTGGACCTGTCGCCCGGAGCGCTGGGCAACAACAGCGTGGGCGCGGACGATGGGACGGGCCACCCGCTCAACCCCGTCACTGGCCAGCCCTACGCGCCCAACGTGGTGAAGCGCGGCGACTTCGGCCGGGTGCTGGCGGAGTTCTGGGCGGACGGCCCCAAGTCCGAGACACCGCCAGGGCACTGGAACACCATCGCCAACCAGGTGGCGGACTCGCCGGCCTTCACCCGGCGGCTGTTCGGTGCGGGCGAGCCCGTGGACGCGCTGGAGTGGGACGTGAAGGCCTACCTGGCGCTCAACGGCGCTGTGCATGACGCGGCCATCACGGCCTGGGAAGTCAAGCGCGCCTTCGTCACGGCGCGCCCCCTCTCGCTGATCCGCTACATGGGCGGGCTGGGACAGTCATCGGATCCGAGCGGGCCCTCCTACCACGCCTCGGGCCTGCCCCTGATTCCGGGGCTCATCGAGGTCATCACCGCCGAGAGCTCTGCCTCGGGCGGCCGGCATGAGCACCTGGCTCGCTTCCGGGGACAGGTGGCGGTGCACGCCTGGCGGGGAGAGCCGGGCGATCGCCGCCGCGAGGTGGGGGGCACGGGCTGGGTGCGCGCGGTGGACTGGATGCCCTACCAGCTGCGCACCTTCGTGACGCCTGCGTTCCCGGGCTTCGTCTCTGGGCACAGCACCTTCAGCCGCGCCTCGGCCGAGGTGCTCACCGCGCTCACCGGCAGCGCATACTTCCCAGGAGGCCTGGGCGAGTACGTCGCGGCCGGTGACACCAGCCTCACCTTCGAGAGAGGCCCCTCGACCGAGGTGCGCCTGCAGTGGGGCACGTACTACGACGCGGCGGACCAGGCAGGGCAGTCACGGCTGTGGGGCGGCATCCACGTCGCGCCGGATGACTTCCTCGGCCGCAAGCTCGGACAGCGCGTGGGGCTGGCCTCCATTGAGCGCGCCCGGCGCTTCTTCGAGGGCACCGCCGTGCCCTGAGGCGACTGTCAGCGCTTTGGCGCGCGCTGGAGGAGCGCGTTCATCGGCTGGGTGGGGCTGACGACCTGGCGCGCAACCTCCGCGCCCAGGGCGGGCAGGGAGCGGTCGAGGAGTCCCACCTGGACGAGCACCGTCGCCTGATCCCAGTAGACACGCTCACTCGCGATCTTCCCGTTCTCGAACGTGACGACGATGAGGGTGGGGACCTCGACGCGCTTGCCGGTGGGGGGAATGCCAGGCAGCAGCCAGTCCATCTGGATCGAGTGGGTGAAGCGCGAGATGAACTCGTCGACGATCCGTCCCTGCCCGATGGTCCGAGAGATGGGGATCGTCTCCATGTCTGGGGGGATCTGCGTGAGGAAGTGCTTCGAATAGAACTCCTCGACCTGGTCCCGGCCGATGCCGCCGAGCGTCAGCGAGACCATGTTGACGCTGGGGTGGGACCCCATTGTCGCGAGGGCCTGCTCGCTGCTCTTCGCGCCGAACTCGGCTGCGAGGTGCTGATCCCAGAGATCACTCATCCCCTTTTCGTCCAGGTCGCTCATGTGAAGCCCTCCTTGTGTGCCGTGTGGATGATGGACGCTGGTAGCGTGCATCATTCACGGATCCGGCGTCACCGCCTTTGGACATCTCAATGGCAGGAGCCTGCGTCTCCCGGTCTCGTGCGAGGGCACCGTACCGCTTGAGCTTGCGGTACAGCGTGGCGGCGCCGATGCCGAGCTGCCGCGCCGTCACCGTCTGGTTGCCTCCGTTGTGCTCCAGCGCGGCGAGGATGTAGTCCCGCTCGAGCTCCTCCAGCGTGCGAACACCTCCGGTGATGACGGCGGTCGGCAGCGCCCCTCGGACGTCCTCGGGCAGATCCTCCAGATCGACACGCCTCCCTTGAGCCAGGGCAATGGCGCGCTCCATTGCGTTCTCCAGCTCCCGGACGTTGCCGGGCCAGTCGTACCGGGCGAGCTGATCCGCGGCGCGCGGCGTGAGCGCGGGAACCGGCCGCCCCATCCGCTCGGCCGCGCCGGCGAGCAGCCAGCGGGCCAGTGGCAGGATGTCCTCGCGCCGCTCGCGCAGGGGCGGCACCTCGAGCTCGATGACCCGCAGCCGGTAGAAGAGATCCTTCCGGAAGCGGCCCGCTTCCACCTCGCGAGCCAGTGTGCGGTGGGTGGCTGCGAGGACGCGAACCCGGATGGGCCTGTCGCGGTTCTCTCCCACGCGGCGGATCTGCCGCTCCTGCAGCGCGCGCAACAGCTTGACCTGGACGGAGGCTGGCATCTCTCCCACTTCATCCAGGAGCAACGTCCCACCGCTCGCAGCCTCGAGGAGCCCGGGCCTGTCGCGCACCGCGCCCGTGAAGGCTCCGCGCGCATGGCCGAAGAGCTCGCTCTCCAGGAGCGTCTCCGAGAGGGCCCCGCAGTTGATGGCCAGGAATGGCCCGGCCGCCCGCGAAGACTCCTCGTGGATGAGCTTCGCCACCCGCTCCTTGCCGACGCCACTCTCCCCGGTGATGAGCACGGTGGAGTCCACCTGGGCCACCCGGCGCGCCAGCTCGATCACCCGTCGCATCTCCTGGCTGCGCGCTACGATGCCGGCAGGGAGCTCGGGCTCACTGGCCGCGCGCGCGAGGGCGCTCTTCCGCGCAGCCAGCTTCCGCTCTGCACGCACGAGCTCCGCGGCGACGTGACGCAGCACCCCTTCGAGTCCCTCCTGCTCGAAGAAGGGCAGGTGTGGCTCCAGCAAGGCCCCCCAGCCCTCCCGCGTCTTGGCATGGAAGTGACAGGCCGCGTCCCCGCGTCCGATACAGCGGTCCTCCAAGACGTAGATGCGCTCTCCCTCGACGCGGCTGAGATACCCGCTCGCGAAGCCACAGAGCGTCCAGCAGGTCGGCTCGTCCGAGCGCCCTGCGTGCAGCAGGTGCTGCTCCGCCTCGTAGGACGCCTCCATGGTGGCGCCCTCCGGAGAGAACGGATCCTCCGCTCCCGGCGCGAGGCGAATGAGCCCCTGGAGCGTGTGAATGAGGCCGCCTGCGGCTCGCCAGTCCCTGGCGCTGTCCCAGGTGAAGCTCGAGGACAGGGCCTCGGCCATGCGCCAGCCGTGCGCGAAGCTGAAGCGCGTGAAGATGGCTCGGGCCGCAGTCGGGCCCAGCGTGTCCAGGAGCTGCTTGCGGAGCAGGCCCATGGCCACAGCATCGAGGATGAGCGCGCGCTGCCCCGCGAAACGAACCGTGCCTCCTTCCGGGTCGATCTCCAGCAGCGCGTGGATGTCGAGGTCCTCCAGCCGCATGGGTGACTCCTTCAAAATGAAGGACCTCCCTACTTCGCTTTGACTGGAGCCGGGGGTTCGGCGGAGGCGAGACGACCGGTAACTCACAGAAAGCACGGGGAGTGGCGCGATGACAGGTGCGTACCACTCCAGTGGTACAGCCGTTCACGGCCTATCCACCTATGGCTCCAGTGCTCAGCGGTCTCCAGAACACACGATGATCCGCGAGCAGGGAGAGGGGCCATGTGCATGAGATGGAGAGTGCTGGGCGCGGTGTTGTTCCTGGCGCTCGGGTGTAGTTCAGAGTCCGAGGGGCCGCCGGGGCCACAGGGAGAGAGGGGACCGCAAGGTGAGCGAGGCCCTGGCGGGCCTCCAGGCCTGAAGGGCGATCCAGGCCTACGGGGTGATCCAGGCTTGCGGGGCGATCCAGGGCCGAAGGGCGACCCAGGACCAAAGGGCGACACAGGTACGGCGGGACGAGACGGGGAGGACTCGCTCTTCCCGGACCCGTACTTCGAGCAGGATATGAACGCCTGGCAGCTGAGGAACTCGCAGGGTTCCATTGTCACGTCGACGTCGGCCATCGCGGGGACAAAGGTCTTTACCAACGCCGTGAACCAGCAGGCGTGGCTCTCGTCGAAGAGACTGGCGCCGGTGAACCCCCACCACACCTACGAGGTGACGGGCTCTTTCCGGCGGCCGACGACGACAGGCTCAGCCGGGGGCATCTATCTGGCAGTGCTGCTCTACGACGGCGCCAAGGCCGAGCTCACCGGCGACGGCACATGGTGGTTCTACCCGGTAGCGGGCGCCTCGCTGGCAGACACTGCCTGGCACACTTACAGCGCGCGCTTCGGCGCCGGCACG
>NZ_DASPHO010000695.1:0-6163 GCF_035629615.1 Hyalangium sp.
TCTGGCCGAACCTGTCTGGTTGTATGACAGGTTTGCTCGGCTCGCTGCGGGCCCAGACTGCCGCCCACTCCCTGTCCTCCGCGCGGTACCGCGAGCATCAATTCTGCTGCTAAGTGCCCGCAACCCCGCGACCCCAAACCGATCGGTGCTCTAGCCCAGAGCGGCGCGCGGCAGGGGACGTGGGCCTGTGGGCAACTGCTATTGGGGCTCAACACCCCGCTCGCTGCCCTCGGGGCGGGACGCTCCACCTCATGAAGTCGGGCGTGCCGTGTCCTGGGTGTGGAGCGTTCGCCGGTGTGCGCTGGTGGCGACCCGGGAAGCGCGTGTCATCCAGCCCTGTTCATCGGTCTCCAGGGACGCGCCGCCCCTTGCGCCGCGTGGTCAGCCGATCGAGCGCGAAGAGCATGGCCACCATCGGCGCAAGCAGGAGCATGAGGATCCCCATGGGCACCTCCTCCGGAGAGACGAAGAGGGTAGCGGGCACCAGCCCGCCCGAGACGACGGCGCCAACCACCCCTGGCCACGGGTGGCGCACGAACCCCTGCACGATGCCCAGCACGACGAATGGAAGGCTCAGCGCCACCTCGTATGGGATGGAGCCCCCCCATGAGGGCTGGCTTGTGCCCAGCAGTGGGGCGACGAACATGAGCGTCAAGAGCAGCACGGCTTCCACGAAGACCGTCGCCGCGAGGTGGCGAGCTGCCTTCTTCACCCGTGCTTCGTGCACCGAGGGTTGCTGCTCGCACGCGGCGCAGAACTCGGTGCCGCCGAATCCTTGCTTCGGAGCGCAGTTGTAACACGCCAAGGCGCCGCAGCGTGGGCAGGTACCCACCGAGGGAAACCGCGGGTGAACCTGACAGCGTGGCGACCCGTCCGTCGCATCGAAAGGAGCCAATTCCAAGGGAGCCAACTCCGAGGGAGCCAGCTTCGGCTGCGATGGCGCCACGCGCCCGTCGTCCAGCCCTACTTGCATGAAGCTGGCCGTCGCTTGCAGGAGGCCAGTGAGCACCAGCTTCCCCGCGTCGAGGTCTCCTTTGGCGAGGGCGAGGCCGGCGCCCACCCCAGCCTTCGCCATTCCCGCCAGGAGGCCAGCGCCATGGTCGCTGGGAGCATGGGCCGACGCGGCGTCGGGTGCACGCTCGTCACCCGGGGCCGCCACTGACTTCAGGCGCAGCGCGCGGAGCAGCGTCGTCACGTCCTCGGACGGTAGGCCTGCCTGCAGCAGTTGCTCGCGCACGGCGGAGAGCGGCAGGCCCTGATCAGCCAGGCGCTGTGCGAGCATCCACGGCGTCTGGGTTGGCGATGCTGCGGGTGTGCCCTGTGAGTCGTCTCCCATGAGTCCCCCCCTGAACCATCGCTCAGGAATCCGGCCCTGAGGATGCTCCAATTTCGTCCGTGGTAGGCCCCGCGTCGTTTCCGCTCGTGGGAGTCCTATGTGAGCAGGAGGACAGCACACATGCCCAATCACAATGACGTCGTCGCCAATACGCCGACATTCCTTTGGAATCAAGCCTACTGATCGCACGGGGTCAACTGCATGCAAGTGCTCACCCAGCATGCGACGTTCCTCACGCACAACGGCAACGCCGCCGGGGCGGTGCCGCAGAGCAACATCCTCGCGGTCACGCTGATAGAGCTACATGGACTTCCTGTTCCAGGCGGTCATGGGCGTAGCGGCGGGGCACCCGACCGTCACCGCGTACCGCTCCGCGAACATCGGCCTCAACGCCATCGTGGACCGGGCCTCACCACGGCCGTGGTCCGCAAGTTCTTCATGGGCCGCCACAACTTCCAGTGGCTCCTCTGCGGCGCCAACGTGATGGGCCGTCGGACGGGGCCCAACGCCTGGACCTTCCATTTCCAGACCGTGCGGGTTCTTGGCTACGATCGATACGCGGCGCTCGAAGCCATCCGCGGCTTCGCTCAGGGCGAGGCGCCGCGGCCCCTCCACGTGAACAAGTTCAAGTCGCTGGCGGTCCACGCCTCTGGCGTGGTGTGACGACAGCGATGTGGCTCGAGGCTGCTCCGCCAGTGCGCTCTGGCCGAACCTGTCCGGTTGTCAGACAGGTTTGCACGGCGCGCCCCCAGCAGGGGCTCCCACCCGTCCCCGCTACCGTTTCTCACTGCTTGGGTCCTCGGCGCCGTGGCCGCCCAGACGAGAGGCAGGCGGTGGAGCACTGCACATGGCGTCTCCAATACTTGAGCGCTTCAGGTCTTCATCATCTCGCCGCACTGCTCGGTGTTCACCCCGTTCATGCCGTACACGACACCCGTCGGCAGCGGTAGCTGGCGAAGTCCCGCTCTTCCTATCGGGGCATGCTGCGCCTCTCGCCAGAAGTCTCCGGCAGTGGGTTCGATTCCCGCTGCCTCGAGTCAGCGCGAGCTCACTTTGGATCTCTCGCAGGTGATTCCTCGGCCGTGGGCGTGGAGCCGGGCGCTGGTGAGGCCGCCCTCCGCGCACCCAGCACTGTGCGCCAGGCCGTGGCGAGCAGGATGATGCCGCCGCCCACCAGCGCCCACGGGCCCGGGCGCTCTCCGGCGAGGATGAAGGTCCACACCGGGTTGAGCACAGGCTCCAGTAGGATGAGCAGTGAGGCCTCCACCGCCGGCGTCTCGCGGATTCCCAGGTTGAAGAGCGTGTACGCGAGGCCGAGCTGGAACACACCGAGGAAGATCAGCGTCCCCACATCCACGGCCGTGGGCGTGTGACCTCCCAGCGCCGGCACCAGCACGCTCACGCCCGCCAGGAGATTGCCCCACACCAACACCACCTGGCCCTCGCTGCTCGCGGCCCGCAGCCCGAGGATGGTGAACGCGAAGGCCACACCCGAGGCCAGCGCAATCATGTTGCCCAGGAGCTGCCCAGGCTGGAGCTGGTCCACGAAGAAGAGGCTCAGGCCGAGCAGGAAGATGGGCGCCGCCATCAGCTCGCTGCGGGAGGGCTTCTCGCGCAGCAGGAGCGGGGACAGCAGCAGCACGTACAGAGGCGCCGTGTCCTGCAGGAAGATGGCGTTGGCGGCCGTGGTCAGCTTGTTGGCGATGATGAACAGCACCACCGTGGCCGCGTAGGCCACCGCGACGCCCAGCGCTCGCAGCGAGGGCCGCTTGCGCCCGGCCGGGAAGGCGAGCCACAGCACCAGCGCCGCGATCAGTGAGCGCCCGGAGGCAATCTGGTAGGCGCTCAGGCTGGACAGCTTGACGGCCGCGCCCGCCGTGGACCAGAGCACGGCGGCGGCGAGGATGTAGAGGCGGGGACGAAGCATGGCGGGGCTGGAGCGGGGGCATATGCTGGCTGCCCCTCGAACGCCACTGCCTCGGCGGCGCAACTTCCGGGCACATGGCGTGTTCGTGGATACTGAAGCTCCCATCCTTTGGAGGTGTGTCTGTGCGCCACCTGCTGCTGTGGTTGACGTGTTGCTGTGCGCTCCCGGCGCTCGCGGAGGTCGGGAAGGTTGCGCAGCTCGAAGGGGAGGCCACTCGCACCGCTCCCGGAGGTACCGCCGAGGTCCTCCAGGCAGGCAGCGCCATCGAAGTCGGAGACGAGCTCTCGGTGCAGCCGGGGGGCAACCTCGCACTGCTCCTGACGGACGAGAGCACGCTGGTACTCGCGGGGGGCTCGCGACTGAAGATTGACGAGGCCACCTTCTCCGGGCTGGAGCGCCAGGCCTTCTCCGCCCGTCTCTTGCTCGGCACGGTCTGGGCCAAGGTGAAGAAGGCCGTGGCCGGTTCCCCGGCGAAGTTCGACATCACCACCGATCGGGCCGTCGCGGGTGTGCGGGGTACCACCTTCCAGGTGGAGGTGGTGGGCGAGGAGCTGCGCGTGGACGTGGAGGAGGGGCTCGTCGAGGTGGCCCAGGGCGAGGGCTCCCCAGGCCAGGCGCAGCCGGAGGCGCGCCGTGTGCACCAGGTCCGAGGTGGTGAGCGGCTCCGCCTGCTGCGCGCGAGCGTGCTCCGGGAGCGCTTCGCCGGCCCGAGGGGGCAGTTCGGGCAGTTCATCCGCGCCACGCGTGACAGGATGGAGAAGCTGCACCGCGCGCTGCCGGAGAAGAAGCTCCCGGAGCGCCGGCAGCATCAGCGCGAGCAGATGCGGGAACGGCGCAACTCCCGGTAGGGCTCTCCGGGCTCGCGTCTCGCGGAGGCCGCGGCTGGAGCGGAGGCATCTGTCGGCTGCTGGTCGAATGCCACTGCCAGGGAGCGGGCTCCTCCGTTCCTTCAGCCTGCGGCCGCCCTCTTGCCTTGCCAGCAAGTCAACCCTTGCCCTGGGGGGCCCCTAGCCGTCCGGAAGTCCATGTCTACCTTCCGTTTCCCTGGAGACGGAGAGATGACGCGGATCCCGCTGATCCTGGCACTGCTGGTCCTGCCCGCCACCCCGGGCTGCCGCCGCGTGTCCTTCGAGGACTCTGTCTACTCCAAGCCGCAGGTGAGCTACCGCATTGGCGAGCTGCCCAGGCACTGGCAGCGCGTCTTCGTGGAGGGCAACGACCTGGCCTTCTCGGAGGCGGACACCGGCCGTGCCCTCTCCATCAACTCCACCTGCGAGGGCCATGACGATCCGCCCCTCCCTGTCCTCACCCGCCATCTGCTGATGGGCTTCACCGAGCGGGAGGAGCTGTCCCAGCAGCTCATCACCCTGGACGGGCGGGAGGCCATGCGCTCGCGCCACACCGCGAAGCTGGATGGTGTCCCCGTGGAGCTGGAGCTCGTGGTCCTCAAGAAGGACGGCTGCGTCTTCGACTTCACCTACGTCGCACCCCCCAGCCAGGCCGAGGCCCGCATGGCGGACTTCGAGGCCCTGCTGGCGGGCTTCCACGCGGAGCGGGACACATGAGCACCTCCGTCGAGGTCAGCCCGGGAGCCAGCACCGAGCTCTCGCCCGCCGAGCCCACCCCGTCGATCTCGGCGCGCATCCGCCAGCGGCTGGAGTCGCTCGGGGCGCTCGCGGTGATGACGGGCAAGGTCTTCTCCCGCGCCGTGCGCCCCCCGTATGACTGGGGCGCGCTCGTCTACCACACCGAGTCCCTGGGCGTGCGCTCCATGCCCATCGCCCTGCTCACCTCGACGTTCGCGGGGCTCGTCATCTCCCTGCAGTTCGGCTTCTTCCTGGCGCGCTTCGGTGTGCAGTACACCGTGGGCCGCGTCGTCATCCTCACGCTGTTCCGCGAGCTGGCCCCAGTGCTCACCGCGCTCACCGTGGGGGCCCGCATCGGCTCGGGCATCGCCGCCGAGCTGGGCTCGATGGTGGTGACGGAGCAGGTGGACGCCATCCGCGCGCTCGGGGCCGATCCGCTGCGCAAGCTCGTGGTGCCCCGGGTGCTCGCGTGCCTGCTGGTGCTGCCCACGCTCACCGTGCTGGCGGATGTCATCGGCCTGTTGGCCGGCGCGCTCGCCGTCAACCTGCAGTACGGCATCACCCTGGAGCTGTTCTTCCAGGGCGCGCTGGACACGGTGTTCTTGAGCGACTTCACCTCCGGCGTCCTCAAGGGCGCCGTCTTCGGCGTCATCATCGGGCTGGTGGGCTGCTTCAAGGGCCTCACCGTCGAGGGCGGCACCGAGGGCGTCGGCCGCGCCACCACCCAGTCCGTGGCCATCACCTCCGTCACCGTCTGCCTGGCCGACTTCTTCATCACCAAGCTCACCCTCTACCTCTAGCCCCATGCGCCTGTCCGCACCACGCCCCTCCCTGGAGTTCCACCGGCCCACGCCCGGCGAGGAGCTGATCCACTTCGAGCACCTGAAGAAGTCCTTCGGCCCCAAGCGCGTCTTCGACGACCTGGAGCTCTCGGTGAACGCGGGAGAGACGCTGGTGGTCATCGGCGGCTCGGGCACGGGCAAGAGCGTGCTGCTCAAGTGCCTCATCGGCCTGCTGTACCCGGATGCGGGGCGCATCCTCTTCCAGGGACAGGATGTGACGCGCTTCCGCGAGGAGGACTTCTTCGCGGTGCGCCGCCTCGTGGCCATGGTGTTCCAAGGCGCGGCGCTCTTCGACTCGCTGACGGTGGGGGAGAACGTGGCCTACCCGCTGCGCGAGCACTTCCCGGAGCTGTCCCCCGAGGAGCTGTCCCAGCGTGTGGCCGAGAAGCTGGCCCTGGTCAACCTGCCTGGTACCGAGGGGATGATGCCCGCGGACCTGTCCGGCGGCATGCGCAAGCGCGTGGGGCTGGCG
>NZ_DASPHO010000696.1:0-9368 GCF_035629615.1 Hyalangium sp.
ACGTGCAGAAGCACGGCCAGGAGATGCAGGCGGCCATCAAGCTGTGCGAGCGCTTCGGCATCCCGTTCGCCCTGCCGGCGCATCCGTTCCGCATGGATCGGGCGCGCGCCCAGGACAGCCACGCGGTGTCCGATGGTTACCTGCACTTCGTCACGCACGCGCCGCAGCCGCACCAGATGGCCATCAAGCGCCTGTTCGACATCATCGCGTCGGCCGCGGCGCTGGTGGCGCTCTCGCCGCTGCTGGTGACGGTGGCGGCGCTCATCAAGCTCACCTCGCGCGGCCCCATCTTCTTCAAGCAGAAGCGGGTGGGCCTGCACGGCAAGCCGTTCGACATGCTCAAGTTCCGCTCCATGGTCGTCAACGCCGAGGAGCTGCGCGCCAGGCTGGAGGCGCTCAATGAGCAGACCGGCCCGGTGTTCAAGATGAAGAACGACCCGCGCATCACCCGCATCGGGCGCTTCATCCGCAAGTACTCCATCGACGAGCTGCCGCAGCTGCTCAACGTGCTGCGCGGCGAGATGAGCGTGGTGGGCCCGCGCCCGCCGCTGCCCAAGGAGGTGGAGAAGTACGCGGCCTGGCAGCGCCGGCGCCTGTCCGTGCGCCCGGGGCTCACGTGCATCTGGCAGGTGTCGGGCCGTAACCAGATCTCGTTCGAGGAGTGGATGTACCTGGACATGCAGTACATCGACAACTGGAGCCTGCTGACGGATCTGCGGTTGATTCTCAAGACCGTGCCCGTGGTCATCACCGGGAGCGGCGCCAGCTGAGGACTGCTTGGTCGCTCAGGAGGGGTTGACGCCCGCCACCAGATAGAAGCGGAACTCGCCCGAGTTGACGCCGTACGCCACGTCCACGCCCACCAGCGGCAGCACCACGCTGCGCAGGAACAGGCGCAGGCCCAGCCCCAGCCCCTGTGCCACCGTGGCGCCGCCCACCCCGTCATGGGCATCCGGCAGGTAGCCACGTACCACCCGCCCGTTCACGTCCAGGAGCCGCCGGTCCTCCGGAATGCTCCGCCACGTCAACATCCCAATGTCCGAGAAGGCCACCCCCCGGAACGCGAGCGAGCGGACGGTGAAGAGTGGGAAGTGGTACTCGGCCGTGAACGACGCCCGGGTGTCCCCGCGGAACTGCCGGTAGATGAAGCCGCGCAGCGAGGCGGCGCCCGCGACCAGCTCCTGGTGGAACGGCAGGTCCACCCCCGCGGCGAGCTCGCCACGCAGGACGAGGTTGTGCTCCTCGAAGAAGCGCAGGCCGTGCCGGTACAGCAGCCCGAAGCGCTTGTAGCGGAAGTGGCTCCACACCCCCGGGTTCGAGATCTCCAGCGAGCCCTCGATGTTCAGGCCCTCCATGATGGCGTGCAGGTTCTGCCGCGTGTCGACGCCCACCATCAGCCGCAGCGAGGAGTCGCGCTGCACCGAGCCCGGCTCGAACGCCGGCTCCAGCACCGGCGCCTCCGCGCTCGGCTCCTGGGCGTCGATGAACATCAGCCGGTACTTCGCGGCCACGCGCACCCGCTCCACGATCATCACCGACAGCTCGCTCGCCACCGAGGCCGAGTTGAGCCGCGTGCGGCGCTGCACCTCGGGCACATCGTGGCTCGCGCCCGGCTGGTACTCCTCCACCCGATCACTGCGCAGCTGGCCCTCCAGGCTCAGCCGCAGCGGAGGAAAGCCGAACAGGTTCGGATCCAGGTAGCCCACGAACAGACCGCTCTCGGCCGTGCTCACCTGCACCGCCGTCGCGAACTTCTTGCTGCGGCCCCACAGGTTGGCTTCCGCGTACAGCACCCCGCCACCGATGTTCGAGTTGGACACCGAGAACGTGGGCGCCACCACCCAGGAGGCCTTGTCCTGCACCTGGAGCACCACGTTCACCCGGCTGTCGCCGATGGGCTGCGTGCTGACCCGCACCTCCTGGAAGAGCCCCGTGGCCACCAGGCGCCGCTCTGCCCGGGTGAGCTCCTCGGCGGTGATCGTGTCGCCCGGCGCCAGGCGCGAGTACGCCTGCACCGTCTCGGCCCGCGTCTTCTCCGTGCCGAGGACGATGACCGACTCCACCACCATCGGCTCTAAGGATGGAGCGGGCGGCGGGGTCTCCTGGACGGGAGGGAGAGGTTGCGGCTCGGAAGGAGGGGGCGTCTCAGGAGCGGGGGCCGGCACGGCTTCCTGAGAGTCCGCTCGGGGCGCTTGCAGGCCCAGCGCCACGGCCAGGTACCACCCCACCCATCGTTTGCTCATAGGCTTTCGCACGCGCACTTCTTCGTGGGTCATCGCGGGACGCTTCAGCGGGCCTGGCAGGCAAGCAACCAGGAGGAGCGCCAGGAGGGTAGCACGGTCACGCCCAGGCTTCCCGAAGGGGATGGGCGGCGCCTCGGAAGCCTTGCTATGTGTCAGGGATGACGGAAGCGAATCAGCACCCCCTGGACGCCACCCTGGTCCCTTCCAAGAATGCGTCGGGAGACAGTGCCCCGGTTGCGGCGGCCTCCGGAAATCGGCGCAGCACCGTCCTCCCTCGCGTGGAGTGGAACGGGGACAGGCCCAGCGTCGTTCCCCTTCAGCGCGAGCGCTTCGAGGAGCTCCAGCCGCTGGGGCAGGGCGGCATGGGTGAGGTGCTGCTGCTGCAGGACCATGACATCCAGCGCACGGTGGCGCTCAAGCGGCTGACTGAGGCCACGGACCTCGATCGCGTGCTCCGCTTCGTGGAGGAGATCCGCACCGTCGGGCAGCTCGACCACCCGAACATCGTCCCCGTGCATGACGTGGGCATCGACGAGCGCGGCCGGTACTACTTCCTGATGAAGCACCTGCAGGGAGAGACGCTCGAGTCCATCATCTCGCGGCTCCGGCAAGGGGACCGGGCCGCTCATGCCCAGTACCCGTTCCAGGCGCGGGTACAGCTCTTCCTCGGGGTGCTTCATGCGCTCTCGTACGCCCACCGCAAGGGCTTCATCCACCGCGACCTCAAGCCCGCGAACATCATGGTGGGGCCCTTTGGGGAGGTGACGGTGATGGACTGGGGGCTGGCCCGGCGGTTCCGTCAACCAGGCGCGGAGGCCTCTTCCGGGCAGAGCCCCACCTCTCACGACGCATCCCAGGCGCTGCGAGAGTCCGCCTCGCTGCTCACCCAGGCGGGCGCCGTCATGGGCACCCCGCTCTACATGTCTCCGGAGCAGGCGCGAGGCGAGCACGAGAAGCTCGATCCGCGCAGCGACGTCTACAGCCTGTGCGTGGTGTTCCACGAGCTCCTCTTCCTACGGCACTACCTGGAGGGGCGCGAGTCGATGGCGGACATCCTCGGGGGCGTCCAGACGGTGCTCCCTGGAGCGGAGGCCATCACCGAGCACCCAGCTCAGCCGCGAGTGCCTGCCGAGCTGGGCTGGTTCGTCCTCCAGGGCCTGGCGAAGGATCCCGCGAAGCGCTACGGCTCTGTCGATGCGATGGTGGAAGAGCTCCAGCGCATCATGAGCGGGCGCATCCAGGTGCACTGCCAGCGCACCCTGATGAAGCACGGCCTCAACACGATGCTGAGGTACGTGGACCAGCACCCGAAGGCCGTGATCATCGGCAGCACGGCGGTGATGTCGCTGTTCCTCGCCGCGCTCGTCCAGTCCGTGCTGAAGCTGTTCGGGTAGCGCTCGCGCCTACAGCGAGCTCACCAGGGCCCGGAGCTCCTCGTCCTCGGGGATGGGGGAGAGGGCGCCGCCCTGGAGCCCTCGTGAGCGCTGCCGCTCTCCGCCGATCTGGAGTGACTCCGCCAGCAGCGAGCGCGCCTGCTCGCGCTTGCCCTGCAGGAAGGCGATGTAGCCCGCGTTCCACAGCGCGGTGGAGCCGCGAGGCTGGCGCTCCAGCGAGGCCGAGATCTTCAGGCTCGCCCGCTCGAGAAACGCCAGCGCCTGCTCCCGCTTCTGCACCCAGCACCGCTTGGCCTCGAAGATCAACACCACGCCCGCGTCATTGAGCGCCTCGGCGACCCGCTCCCTCACGGAGTCCTCCGGCGCCTCGCCGAACCGGTGCGCGACCTCCTCGTACGCCGCCAGGGACTCGTCGAGCCGGTTCAGCTTCCACAGGATCTCCGCCTTGCAGGCGAGCCCCCGGGCCACCTCCTCGCGCACCTCCGGCTCGCTCGCGCTGCCGTACCGGCGGCCCAGCTCGTCGAAGGCCGCGACTTCCTCCTCACGCCGATCCAGCCTCCCCAGGAACACCCCTTTGTATGCCAGCGCCTTGGCCACCCGGACACGGATCGCCACGGGCTCGCTCGCGCCGCCATACCGGGGGATCATCGCCTCGTAGACGGAGAGGGCCTCCAGGGTCCGCTTCAGGTTCCCCAGGACGACGCCCTTATAGAGGAAGGCCTCGGCCATTGCCTCCCGCAGCGCCGGTTCGCTCGCTCCCTCGAATCGGTGGAGCACCTCGTCGAAGGCGGAGAGCATCTCCTCGGAGCGGTGCTGCTGCCGGAGCAGCTCCGCCTTCTCCAGCAGAGCCTTGGCCACCCGCTCCCGCACTTCGGGCTCGCCCGCCTCGCCCTGCTGCCGGACCACCTCGTCCAGAGAGGCCAGCTCCGCGTCCGCGCGCTCCAGCATCTCCACGGTCCGTGCCTTGCCCTGCTGCGCCGTGTCCGCCATGTCCCGGAGCTGGGGATCCTCCGCTCCGCCGAACCGCTCGATCAACGTCTCATAGGTGGACAGCGCCTCGCGGGGGCGGTTCGAGAGCCGCAGGAAGATCGCCTTGCTCAAGAGCGCCATGGCCGCGTGGTAGCGCAGCACTCCCTCGTCCGCGCCGCTGAACCGGCGGAACACCTCGTCATAGAGGGGCAGCCCTTCCTCGAGCTGGTTCAGCTCTCCCAGCGCATCGGCCTTGGTGAGGAGCGCGCCGGCCACTGCCACCTGCAGCCCCTCCTCGCCGGCCCGGTCGTGCCGCTGGAGCAGCTCGTCGCTGATGGCCACGGCTGCCTCGGCCTGCTTCAGGTTCACCAGGGCGTGCGCCTTGTGGAGGAGCAGCTTGGCCACCAGCTCCCGCATCTTCCCGGGGCTGGCGCCATCGAAGCGCCGGACACCTTCGTTGCAGGTGGCCAGGGACTCCTCGAAGCGCTCCAGCTGCGCCAGGGCGATGGCCTTGCCGATGAACGCCCGGGCCACCTGCACTCGCACCGCCTCCTCGCGGGCGCCGCCGAACCGCTGGAGGACTTCGCTGGTGAGGGACAGGATCTCCTCGAACTGGCGCTCGTCCAGGAGTGCGTTGCCTCGGTCGACGAGCGCCTGGGCCACCTGCTCAGGCGGCTGCTCCGCGCTCGCTTCGCCAGACCGTCGGCTCACTTCGTTCTCGGCAGCCATGGGCTCCTCTTCTTGTTGCCATCGTCGTCTCCCCCTGGCCGTATCCAGCCGAGCATAGGCCGGACCGAACCACTCGTGCGACCCTTGTTGACATGAGACAGGACTCTGACTCCCAGCCCGCTCCGCGCACCCGTGTCTGGGTTGTGACGTTCGCGTCACTGCTCGGAGCGGCCCTGGCGGAGCTGCTCCACCTGCCCGCAGGAGCGCTCCTGGGCGGGATGCTCGTGGCGCTCCTGGGCTCCGTCTTCGCGAGGGTGCAGATCCCCCTGCCCAAGGCCCTGCAGATCGCCGCGTCGGCCGTGCTGGGGGCCACCCTCTGCGCTGCCTTCCAGCCCTCTGCCTGGGGCGCGCTCGCCGAGCACTGGCTCATTGCGCTCATCAACGTGGTGGGGGTGGTGGCCATCGCCCAGCTCGTGGCGCTCGTCTTCGCCCGGGTGAGCGGCGTGGATGTCCGCACCGTCACTCTCGGCCTCATGCCGGGCGGGGCCTCCGCTATGGTGGCCGTCAGCGAGGAGCTGGGTGTCGACTCCCGCCTGGTGACGCTCTTCCAGTATGTGCGCCTGGGCGTCGTCATCCTCGTGGCCGGCGCGGTGGGGCGCTGGGGCAGCGACGGGCCGGGGCTGCACGGGGCTACCGCCATGGTGCTCCCCGGCGCTCCGTCCTCCTTGTGGGCGTGGGGGGTGACGCTCCTCGTTGCCGCGGTCGGTGGCTGGCTGGGCGTGCGGCTGAAGCTGCCGGCGGGTGCTTTCCTGGGCCCGCTCCTGCTGGGAGTTCCCCTCACTGCTCTGGACATCTCCGTGGGTGCGCTGCCTCCGGGCTTGCTGGCGCTCTCGATGTGGGTGCTCGGTGTGCGCGTGGGCAGCCAGTTCGACGCCGCGGCCATGCAGGAGCTGCGTCGCGTCGCCTTGGGCGCTCTGGGGGCTGCGGTGGCCGTGGTGGGGGGTTGCATGCTGCTCGCCTGGACGTGGTCCACTCTGGGTGGGGTGGATCTGCTCACCACCTACTTCGCCACCTCCCCCGGGGGCGCCGACACGGTGCTCGCCATCGCTCTCGGTACCCACGCGAGCCTCTCGCTCGTCCTCGCCGTTCAGGTGGGACGGTTGCTGCTCATCTTCCTCATCGTCCCCAGCCTCTTCCGGCGGCTGTCCGCGAGCCGGTGAGAGGCAGGGGAGGGTGGAGCAGGTACCGCCGTTCTGACGGTGGTTCATGCGGGCTCAGGCAGGGCATACAGTGGCTCCATGTCAGGACGTCGTCGAGTGAGCATGGGGCTGGGGGCGGTCATCGCCGTCGGGGCGATGCTCGGATGGTGGGCGCTTCGAGCCTCGGATCCGGAGAACCAGAGTGGGGAGGCTCCTCGAGCCGCGCCTCTCCCTACCTCGAACACTTCCTCCCCGGTGCCGCCCGCGAGGACGGCGAGCGCGGCCACTCCTGCCTCCGTTGCGCCGGCAGAGCCTGTTCGGCAGCTTCCGCGCGTCACCCTGGAGCGGAGTGCCGCCGTGCCCGCGGGAGCGTTCTCGGGGCGAGTGGTCTCCGCGACGACGGGCGAGGGCATTCGTGGCGCCGAGGTGACGCTGGCAGCTCCCAGCGGCGCGTCTTCGCTGGTGACGGATGCGGAGGGCCGCTTCGAGTTCCGGCCCTCGGCGCCCGGCGTGTACCAGGTGGCCGCCATCCGTGCCGACGGCTTCTTGCCCTTCGGGCCGGAGTGGGGCCGTAGCTCCATCGCGCTGTCCGCCGTGCCGGGCGTCCAGGTGCGAGAGGTCGTCATCGCCCTGACGCCGACGCCAGAGCTCGTGGGTCAGGTGCTGAGTGCAGCAGGAGCCCCCGTCTCCGGTGCGACGGTGCGCGTGCTCACGCAGCGCGCAGGGGAGACCGTGTTGTTCCCGCTGCGGGATCGCTTCACCTCGGACGAGCGCGGGGAGTTCCGCTTCACCGCACCCGAGGACGCGACGGTGGAAGCCCGGCACATGGGGCACGGCGTGGCGCGCGAGGGAGTCAGCGAGCAGACCCTCCAGACCCGGCGGCTCGAGCTTCGTTTCCCCGGAGGGGCTCTGGCAGCGGTCCGCGCCGAGGCCCGCCTTGAGGGACGTGTCCTGGCACCGGACGGGAGCGCGGCCGCGGGGGCGCTCGTCTCCGTGGGGTCTGCGTCCAGCGCCTATCCCCGCGTGTTCGGCGAGTCGGGCGGCTACCAGGCCGTCGCCGAGGCGGACGGGAGCTTCGTGCTCGAAGGGCTGGAGTCGGGTGTGTATGACGTCTCAGCCATGGCAGTGGGGCTGGCTCCTGCACGGGCCTTTGACGTTCGCGTGCCCGCAAGCGGACTCGTGCTGCGGCTGGCCGAGGGAGGCGCGCTCGTGGGCCGCGTGACGGAGGAGGGCGGAGCCCCCGTGCCCGCCTTCCTCGTGAACGTCCGGGCGCAGCGCGGTGCTCTCGAGTCGCTCCCGTTCGCGCAGGCGAGGTTCATCGACGCCGAGGGCCACTACACCTTCCGCGGGCTGGTGGCCGGGCGCTATCTGATTCAGGTGCTCGCCGCCGGCTTCGTGCCCGTGGAGCGCCAGGTCGAATTTGCGGAGGGAGTTCGAGAGGTGCGCGCCGATGTGGAGCTTGCACGGGGGGCGCGGCTCGAGGGCAAGGTCCTCTCCGCCGCTACGCGGGCGCCGATCGCCGGAGCCCGTGTGTCCGTGGAGAGCGGAATGCGCGCCGCCGCGCTCGCCACCCTGTTTGACGCCGTCAGCGACGCCGATGGAACGTTCACTCTGGAGGGCATTCCGCAGAAGGGTGTCTCGCTGACGGTCTCCGCTCCAGGGCACAACACCCGGCTCGTCTCGGGCGTTCAGCCCTCGGCTCCCGTGGTGATCGAACTCACGCCCGCGGAGGCAGACGCCGGGCCCAAGGTGGAGCTCGTGGGCATTGGCGCTGTCCTGAGAGCCCGAGGAGACGCCATGGTCGTGGGAGACGTCATCGAAGGAGGAGGCGCCCAGGCTGCCGGGCTCGTGCCAGGCGACGAGGTGATCCACATCGACCGGGCCCCGGTGACCGAGCTGGGGTTCACCGGCGCCATCCAGCGCATCCGCGGCCCTGAGGGCACCCAGGTCCTGCTCGGTGTGCGCAAGGCGGGGCAGCCTTCTGTGAAGGACATCCCCGTCACTCGGAAGAAGATCGGCATCTAACGGAGCAAGGTGGGCCACCGCGGCTGTGCTGGCAGGGTGGCCCGCGTGCGACCGCCCCACTGGCACGGCGGTGGCTCAGGGTTGCAGGTCCGCGATCGTGTCGTAGGTGTAGTGCGCGTCCGCGCTCCAGGGAGAGGGGAGGGCCTGAGGGTTGAGCACGCTCCGCGGCGTCACCGGTGCGGCCTCGCGGAACACCGAGTAGAGGGCGTCGTCGAGCCGGTGAAAGGCCAGCGAGGCGGGCGCGCTCTGCTCCGGGACGTACGGTGCGTTCGGGTTGCGGACCTGCCACGTATGCCAGATCCGGTCCACGTTGCAGTGGTGCAGGAAGAACACCGGGTCGTTGGGCGAGGTGCTGTCCGTCATGTCACCGCCCACCCAGACGTGCACGGTGTTGTGGATCTGTTCCGGCCCCTCCCAGCCTTCCAAGAAGTTGCGGAAGCCCGTCGAGAAGCTGTCGTAGGGCGGGGCGTCGTACAGGAGCTGATCGCGCAGCACCGCCCGCACTGCGGCGCGCGAGGGGAGCGCGCCTGCTCGGCCGAGAGCACGCTGCACAGGCCGCGGCTGAGCCAGTCGCGCGAGCCCCCGCTCCGCGGCGACAACGCGTACCGGCCATTGGCCAGGCGTGGTGAAGCGCCCGAGAGCGGCCTGACCCCAGAGAGGGGACTGCCGTGGATCGGCCAGCTCCGCATCCGTGGACCATTCCCAGTAGGGCAGCCGGAAGTCCGGGTCGTCCAGCGCGGCTCGGAGGTACCCCTCGAAGCGCAGCAGGAAGTACCTGTGCCAGGGCAGGAAGGACGGACCGGAGTGGGCCGCATTGCGATCGCGCTGCGACGGTGGCGTGAAGATCATCATCGACAGGTGGTGCCACG
>NZ_DASPHO010000697.1:0-4339 GCF_035629615.1 Hyalangium sp.
CGCCTCCTGCTCCTCCCCCCCCGCCTGAAGCGACAGCCCAGGCGCCCTCCCCTCCCGCAACGGACATCCCCCGAGCGGACGTGCCACGTGCGGCAGAGGCCCCTCGGCTCGACGGCCCTCGCCTCACGCCCTCGCTCACGCTCACGCCGGGCGGAGACGTGGCCGTGAAGCCCACGGAGCCGAAGGGGCCTGGAGAACTCCCGTCCCAGTCCGCGCAGCAGGTCATGGACAAGCTGACGGTGGAGACACTCGGCCAGGGAAAGGTCCAGCGCGGTCTGGTCCACCCGTACTTCAGCCAGCTCGGCAAGAGCCTGCTGAAGTCCTGGGATGCCGAGCGCGCCGTCACCTCCCAGGGCTTCAAGGGCTTCCTGGAGCAGGCCCAGGAGAACAGCAAGGCCTGGAACAACATCTGGCGCGATCGCGCCGCGTCCTACGGCGCCTCGGGCTCTCCGCTCGAAGCGGATCCCGCCTTGAAGCCGGGCCGCAGGCCCCCTCCCGCCAACTCCAACCCCAACCTCGAGGCGCGCCGGGCCATGCGCCAGCAGATGCGCGAGGAGTTCCAGTCCACTCGCCGCGCCATCATCCGCGTGGTGCAGGACGCCGAGGGAAAGCTGCTCGAGGTGACGCTGGTGTCCCCCAGCAACAACGTCCAGGTGGACAAAGAGGCCCTCAAGGACGTGCGGGCCGCTGCCGAGCAGCTCCCGCCCCCACCGCCGGAGGCCCTCGCGGGCAAGGAGAAGCTCACGAGCCTCTGGCAGTTCGAGCTGATCATCTCCATCACCCCGCCTGTGCCCACGCTCAGCTTCGAGTTCGACGAGGCCCTGCAGTTCATCGACATGCGGCTGCCGCTGGACCGCCGCATCTACAAGCGGGTGCGGCTGCTCTCGGTCCAGTGAGCCCCGGGTGGCCTCAGCGCTTGCGGCCGCTCGAGCGCGTGGAGCGCTCCGAGCCCCCACCGTAAAGGCTCTGGTAGTCCTTCATGCTGCGCTGGATGACCTCGAGCGCCTCGGGTCGATCGTACACCTCGGCGATCTCCACCTTGCGCCTTCCCTCACCTGGGATCTGCTTGTACGTGAGGAAGTAGTGCTTGATCCGGTCCACCATGGCGCGAGGGCACTGAGCCATGTGTTGGATCTCGCCATAGGCGAGGTCCGACTCCAGCACGGCGATGATCTTGTCGTCGGCCTCGCTGCCATCGATCATCCGCAAGCCGCCGATGGGCACCGCGCGCACCAGCAGGTTTCCACTGCTGATGACCTTCTCCGTGAGCACGCAGATGTCCATGGGGTCTCCGTCCCCGCGGATGTCCTTGTGGCCGGTGCGCTCGGCGGCGCGCTTCGCCACCAGCGGGCCGCAGAATGTCCGCGGGATGAAGCCGTACGGCGTGGGGCACTGGCTGGAGAACTGCTGGGGCCGATCCAGCCGCAGGATGCCCGTCTCCTTGTCCAGCTCGTACTTCACCGCGTCCGTGGGGACGAGCTCGATGTACGCGGTGACGGTCTGCGGCGCGTCCTCGCCAGGGCTCACGCCATGCCACGGGTGGGCCTGGAAGGCGTGCCAGAGAGGCTTCTTCATGGTCTGTCTCCCGAGAGCTCGCACGCGCGGGCATAGAGCCGCGCGACGGTCTGCTCCAACTGATGCGTGACGGCGTCCCGGTCTTCCACCGAGAGCCCCTGCGTCTGGATGGGCTCGCCGATCACCAGCGCCGCCCGCTTCCCCCACCGGAGCGCCAGGCTCCCCTTGGGCAGGATGAGCCGCGTGCCGGACACCGCCATGGGCACAATGGGCACCCCCGCCTGGATCGCGAACACCGCGGCGCCCTTCTTGAAGGGCTTCAGCTTCCCATCCGAGTTGCGCGTGCCCTCCGGGAAGAACATCACGCTCACGCGCTCGCGCACGGCGAGGACGGCCTCCGAGAGCCGGCTCTTGTCCGACTCGCTCCCATCCCGATCCACGGGGATGTTGCCGGCCAGGCGCATCGTCTGCCCGAAGACGGGGATCTTGAACAGCTCGCGCTTGGCCACCCACCGCGTGTGCTTCCGCACGTGTGCGAAGAAGAGGATCACGTCGTAGTTCGACTGGTGGTTGCACACGAAGACGACGTTGCCCGGGGGCAGGTGGTCCAGGCCGCGCGCGGTGTGCGTCGCTCCCGCGGCCGCCATCATCGAGCGGCCCCAGTAGTAGAGCAGGCCGTCCGCATCGCGGGGATCCCGGATCGACAGGAGCGACGTCAGCGGTGATGTCACCCCCGTCAGGCCCGCCGCGGCCACATCCGCGAACGCTGTCTTGAGAAACTCGGGGATCACACGAACTCGTGGGCGGGAAAGAGGAGGACGTCCGAGATGGTGCTCACTCCCATGAGCAGCATCAAGATGCGATCGAGCCCCACGGCGATCCCCGCGGAGGGAGGCATCCGCCCGACAGCGTCCAGGAAGCGCTCGTCCAAGGGGTACACGGGGCGGCCCAGGGCCTTGCGCAGCTCCTGCTCCTCCACGAGGCGGGCGCGCTGCTCCACCGCGTCCGTCAGCTCGGAGAAGCCGTTGGCCAGCTCCAGCCCCTTCACGTACAGCTCCACGCGCTCGGCCACCGCCGGATCCCCGGGCTTCAGGCGCGACAGCGAGGCCATGGAGGCCGGGTACTCGATCAGGAAGGTGGGCCGCTCGTGGCCCAGCCCCCGCTCCACCCGCTGCAGGAACAGGTGGAAGAAGACGTCGTCGAAGCTCGTCGCGTCCCCCGTGCGCACGCCCACGGCCTCGGCAGCGCGCTTGAGCGAGGGCCCATCCGGGCAGGCGCGCAGATCCACCCCCGTGGCGTGCAGCACCGCGTCCCTCACGGTGATGCGCTCATACGGCAGCCGGGTGAAGAAGGTCGGGTCCGCCCCAGACTCCCCGCCCGTCACCGAGCGCCCCGCCTCCGCCAGCGCCTGCTCCAGCTCCTCCATGATGACGTGGTAGTCCGCGTGGGGCCGGTAGAACTCCAGCATCGTGAACTCGGGGTTGTGCGTCGCGGACACCTCCCCGTTCCGGAACACCTTGCAGAGCTGGAAGAGGGGGCCTGCCCCCTCGGCGAGCAGGCGCTTCATTGCGTACTCGGGGCTGGAGTGCAGGTAGAGCGAGCGAGGCCTCCCGATGTCCGTCTCTGGAAGGAAGGGGGTCTCGAAGGCGGTGATGTGTGGCTCCATGCCTGGAGCGGGCACCAGGAGGGGGGTCTCCACCTCCAGGTACCCCCGGCCGGCGAAGAAGCGCCGGAGCGCAGCCTGGAGCGCCTGTCGGCCCGCAGCCGCTCGCCATCGGAGTTGATTGGGCATGAGCCCGGCGGACGTTACATTGCCCCCTCCATGCACCCAAGGGTCCTCTTCCAGCTGGCTCTCGCTCTCTGTCTCACCGCCTGCCCCAAGGCGGTGCCCCCGCCGCCGCCACCCGAGGTCACGGAGGCAAAGCACCTCGCCACCGAGGTGAAGGAGCTGTCCGTCCAGGCCCAGGCGCTGCTCGAGACCCAGAACCGCCTCATCTGGGAGCTGTGGACGGAGGGCAAGCCGGTGGACATCGCCGCCACCTACAAGGGCAAGGAGGGGCTCTTCTCCGTCGAGAATGTCCGGAAGATCGATCGGCTGCGCCAGCTCACCCAGGATCCTCGCGAGCTGCGGGCCCTCACGGCGCTCCAGTCCCACGTCGCGGGCGAGTACCTGTCGCGCGAGCTGGCCGAGTACAACGACGCCCTCGCCAACCTGGAGGCCTCGCTCACCTTCACCGTGGACACCCGCGAGGTGCGCTACCGGGATCTGGAGCGCCTGCTGGCCAACGAGAAGAGCACGGGGAAGCGCCGCGCCCTCTACACCGCCGCGGTGCCGGCCATCGAGCGGCTGAGCCAGTCCCTGCGCCGCCGCGAGGAGCGCACCGTGGAGCTGGTGAAGGAGCTGGGCTATTCCTCGTACGAGGCCTTCGGGGCCGAGCTGCGCCAGGCGGATCTCACCCGGCTGAGCGTGCTCGCGGAGGAGATCCTCCAGGCCACCCAGGAGCCCTACCGCACCGTCATGGAGCGGCTCTCGCAGCGGGAGCTGGCCATGCCCTTCGCCAACATCACCCGCGCGGACATCCCCCGGCTGTTCCGCTCGCGCGAGGTGGAGAACGCCTTCCCCCAGCAGGAGGCGATGCTCCGGGTGCATGGCTCGCTGCAGGGCTTGGGCATCGACCTGACGGAGATGCCCAACATCTATATCGATGCGCGGGACAACCCTCGCAAGAACCCGCGTCCGCTCACCCTCCCCATCGAAGTGCCGGGAGACGTGCGCCTGTCGGAGAAGCCCGCCTCGGGGGTGCTGCACCAGGGGCGGCTGATG
>NZ_DASPHO010000698.1:0-4286 GCF_035629615.1 Hyalangium sp.
TGAGTTCGGCGGACAGGGCACCCCATGAATGAGCGACAGCCGTCGCGGATGAAGCCTCCAGCCCCAGCAGAGCGGAGCCAGGAGAGGAGCCAGGGCAGCACACCGCAGCGGCCCACTGTCCGCACCGCCCAGAGCCCTCACGCCTCCAGCGGGGCGCGCGAGCGCGTCGTTCGGGCCTGGGCGCGTCACCCCCTGGTCGCGATGGCCCGCCACCGGCGGCGGCTGACCTTCTTTGTCGGGCTCCACGCCCTGCTTCGGGCCGGTGTGCCCCTGAACATCGCCTTCACCGAGCTGTCGCGCGGCGCGGATAAAGATCCGTTCCGTCGCGCCGTGGCCCAGGTGGGCGCCACCATCGCCCAAGGCGCCGGTCTGGCCGAGGCGATGCGACGCCATCCCTCCTGGTTCGAGCCCCAGGTGGTGGCGGCGCTGGAGGCCGGGGAGGTGTCGGGGACGCTCGAGCACGCCCTGGCCGGCATCATCGCGCGCCAGGAGGAGCTGCAGAAGCTGCGCTGGCGCACGCTCTCGCTGTGCCTCTATCCCGCCTACCTGCTGGTCGCATTCCTCATCGGGGGCGCATTGCTGGAGGGAGCAGGGGCCGTGAGGACCTCCGAGACGCTGGACGCCCTGCCACTGGCACTGGCCGGCTCCTTGATCGTCCGGTTGCTCAAGGTGACGGTGATCGGACTGACGATCTTCTCGGTCCCGCTGGCGCTGGCGGCGCTGGGGCTCGAGGACCGTTGGGCACGGCTCCGCCTGCGCCTTCCCCTGCTGGGGAGCTTCTACCGGCGGACCCAGGCCAGCCGCTTCTGTCAGGTCCTGGGCTCCTCCTTGGAAGCCGGAGTGGAGGCCGCGCGCAGCCTGCAGCTGGCGCTCGAGGCCAGCGGCAACGCGGAGCTGCAGGCGCGCACGGCTCCGGCGATCGAGCGCCTGCGAGACGGTGCCAACCTCACGGACGTGGTGGAGTGGCTCGGAGTGCTCGAGGGGGAGTCCCTGCGTCACCTCGCCATCGGCGAGCGCACCGGCCACCTCCCGCCACTCCTTCAGCAGCAGGCCAGGGAGAACTCCGAGGCCGGGATGCGCGTCCTCCAGGTGCTGGTGTTCACCGCCATCGCCGTGCTGGTGGTGTTCCTCATGGTCACCAGCATCGCCCGGATCTTCGAGTCCCAGCGGGACTACTTCCGCCGCCTGGAGGACCTGACCGAGGGCACTCGACCCACGCCCGCCCCTGACCCCACGTCACCGTGACGCCTATTACTTCTTGCGCACCACGATCACGTCGTCCACGAAGACGGTGCCTTCACTGCCCAGGGACACCAGCGCGCCCACACGCTCCTCGATGAGCGCCTCGTCGATGGGCAGATCCGCCGAGAGGTGTTGCCAGTCCTGGGTGGCCTTCACATGGACACAGGGCCCGGACCACGGCTCGTGGTTGATCTGCAGGCACAGGTTCACCTGCTCACCCCCGCTCGCACCTCGGATGCGGGCCTCGATGCGGTACTCCTCGCGCGCGGACACCGGCTCCAGCAGTGACTGCTTCACCGAGGCGATGGAGCCCTCGGGGCCACGGGTCATCACCATGCCGGCGTAGCCGGAGTGCCGCTCCTCCGGGGTGGTGTAGGCCGCTCCCTCCGGCGAGTCCGTCCAGAAGCTCCACAGCCCCAGATCGCTCTCGAAGGAGCCGTTGCGCACCAGGTTGTCCTCCTCCTGGTCGGCATCGCCTCGCTCCACCTCGACCCAGGTGAAGGACACATCATCCACATGGACGGTGGCCTCATCCGTGGTGACGCTGATGAGGGCCGAGGCGTTGCCGTTGAGCTCGGGCATGAGCACCATCCGCGACACCGTCCTCCAGCGGGGCTCGGCTACCACCTCGACGCCCTCGCCGTGGAAGCTGAAGGTGACGCGCTCGCCTCCCACGACACCCCGGAGGCGGGCCTGGACCTGGAAGGTCTGCATCGCCACGTGGCCCTGCGTCTCCTGGCCCACCATGGAGCCCCAGCCCCCCGTGCCCTTGTAGAGCATCAGCCCGGCAGAGCCGAGGTCCGCGGCCTCGGGGCCCGTGGAGGCCTCGCCTCCCATCGAGTCCGTGGCCTTCCACCAGCCGTCCAGCCCGGACTCGAAGGAGCTGTTGATCACCAGGTTGGGGCCATAGGTGATCGGTGGCCTCGGCTCTCCACAGCCCTGCCACAGGGCTAACGCCAGGATGCCCAACCACCACCGTTGTCGAAGAAGAAAGATCATGTGCCTACCCCCCAGAGATCACACCGACGAAGAACGTGCCCTCTCCGTGCCTTGGAGCGCGTGGATCACTCATGCTGCGTGCATGGTAGCACTTCGTTCAGGGAGGCTCTCCGGGGACAACCACGCGGTTCCGTAAGCTCGGAGGGCGGTGAAGGCAGGGCTCGCTGGATTGACCGGGTTGCCTCTACCGGCGGGAGAGGGGAGTGAGAGCCTCGCGCACCGCGGACCAGGGAATGCGCTCGCGGAGGGTGGGTGCGGCGGCGTTGATGGCTGCATCCCTCGCGGCGATGCCGTCGTTCAGCATGGCGCTGAGGCGGTCCTTGCCAGCCGCCATGGCCGCGAGTCCGGCTTCGAGGTGCGCCGCGTTCCCGTAGTCATTCATCGCGGCTGTGAGTGCATCGCGCAGGAGCGCAGGGCGCCCGGCCGCGGCCTCGAGGGCTGCTTCAGCCAGGGCCGCCGTCATACTTGCCACGGAGGAGGGCACCGTTCCCAGCGGTGACGCGGCGGATAGGGCCGCTTCCCGGGCTCGCGCACACTCGGCCTCGGTGCCTGTTCCCTGAGCCCAGCGCTCGGCGGCCTGGAGCGCTTCGGCGGGCCGCTGCTCGCCGGCAGGGACTTTCGACAGGAGCGGGGAGATGAGGCTCGCTACCGGGGGGAGCAGCACTCGCACAGGCACGCCGAGAGCGGTGGCGAGCCCGATGAGCCAGTCGCCTCGCGGGCATTCATTCCAGGCCCGCTCGAGATCATCGCTGAAGTCGGTGATCCACCGCGAGACCTCGGTGTAGTTGATCGTGAAGGGCCCCGGGGTGCGCTGGGCCATGGCCCGGAGCAGGAGCCTGCCCAGCCTGCCGAGGGGTTCTCCCTCGTCGCCGTCCTTGCGCTCAAGCGAGGCCGCGATGAGCCGGTCGAGCTCCTTGGCGATCGCCTTGCGCTGGGAGCGCTTGTACTCCTTGTCCGGCTTGAGCTCGTCAATCTGCGAGTCGTAGGTGTGCAGCGCGATGCGCTTCCAGACCTCCACCTCCGCCGCGTCTGGGAGCGGAGCCGTCACCTTCTGCGCGAGGATGTTCAGCAGCGCGATGGCCGCGAAGGCTTCGTCGAAGTTCGCTTCGAGGCTCGGGTTGTCGACGAACTCGAAGATGGAGTTCATCAGCCTGTCGACGACTCCCCCGAGGTAGTTGAGCGCCGTGTCATTTCCGAATGGCCCTGCAGCCCAGGTTCCCATGGCCCGCCATGATAGGGCAGGGCGGTGACGAGCGCCCGCCGAGGGGCCTCGGCTAGCGTCTCCTCGCCACGGGCGCACGGGCGCCGGAGGCCTTGCTGTTGCCCGAGGTGTAGCTCTCGAAGGTGCGAGGAATGCCGCTGTCCTCCTCGACGTCACGGAAGGTGACCGGGATGCTGCGCCCCCCGCTCTCCACGACGAAGTGGATGTGCCCCGTGAGGCTGTTGCCCACGTTGCCGACGCTCGCCAGCGGATCTCCCTGGCGGACCCGGTCCCCCACGCTCACAGTCGCGCTGTTCTGCGAGATGTGCAGGTAGCGGCCCACAGAACCATCGCTGTGTGTCACCTCCACGAAGTTGTTGGGCTTGCCGCTGCCGTGTCCCGTGTTGCTGTCCCTGACCGCGCGCACCGTCCCATCGCGAGCTGCCAGCACGGGTGTGCCGCACTGGCGCCGGAAGTCCCAGGCGTGCTGCTCGTCGTCCTCGTGGTTGAAGGACGAGTTGTTGCCCTGGATCACCCAGGAGCTCTCTCCGCCCGGGAACGGGAGCCGATAGGGCGAGCTGGCGCGATTGGGGTAGCTTCCTTCGTCGATGGAGCCCCGCAGGAGCAGCCACGCGACGAGCCAGACCACGCCCCAGATGCCGTACACGGTTGCGCCCGTGATGAGGGGGGCCCGCCAGCCGAGAGGCTTCGTCTGCACCCCGAGCCCTTCTAGCGGACTGCGCATGAGGGCGGGCAAGCCGAACCAGGCCACGAAGCCGAGCACACTGCCGATCAGCCCTCCCCAGTGATACAGGTTGGACAGCCAGGTGGGCCCGCAGGTGGC
>NZ_DASPHO010000699.1:0-3818 GCF_035629615.1 Hyalangium sp.
CTTCTTCTTCCCCAGCCGGGTCATCTCATGGAGGAACCCGTAGAAGCCCACCCCGATCCCCAGCACACTCAACCCCACCAGCAGCCAGGGCGTCGTCCCCAGCCACCGGTCCAGAAACAGGCCCCCGAAAACGCCCACCACCGCCCCGCCCACCATCTTCCACACCGCGGCGATGTAGGGCATCGCTGCCTGCATCTGCCGGGCGGTGGAGCCCAGCTCGCTGCCTTCCTTCCCCTTCTCACCCTGGTCCCGGGGCTCCTCTGCCATCAGCCGCCTCCCCAACTCCCGGGAAAACCTCAGGTTTCCGCCTCACGCCCGCCCAACCCGATCCACGCGCGCGCGCCGCTTAACACTGAAGAGACAGGGTACGCAACCGCTACCGCTCGGCAGCGGGCGGAGCGGCACCAGCCAGGGTTTCGGCTACTGGAAGCCCAGCTTGATGAAGTTGACGTCGAAGGAGACGCTGGGGGTGCCCGCGTCGCTGGGCTCGATGAGGATCTCCACCCGCTTGACGCGCCGCAGGTCCAGCGCGGTGCTGCGCTCGATCCACCCTCCGGCGGTCCCTCGGCCGATGGGCAGCACGGTGTTCACCTCGATGCCGGCGTAGGGCAGCAGCGGGTTGACGCCCCCATCCATCGCCGGCACGTAGCGGGCAAAGCCCTCTTCGCTGCACAGGACGATGACCGGCTGCCGGTGGGGGGACCAGGCGGGGTTTCCGTTCCCCGCCATCCGGTGATCAAAGCGGATGGCCAGGGAGTTGTTGGCGCGGGTCAGGTCCCAGGTGCCCGGCGCCTCGAACCAGGCCGCATGCGAGGAGGGACGCGAGCCGCTCCACACGTTGCTGGCGGAGAAGGACTCGGGGACGCCCCCGTCCCAGAACCGGAGGCAGCTCGGGTTGCCGCCGCTGAAGTTGGCGCGGGTGTCCAGCGCGCCGCGCTCGCCGGTGGAAGTCAGGAGCAACAGATCCGTGGGGCCGCCGCAGTCTGGACGCTCGTCCACCCCGTTCCTGCAGTTGTTGTCCGTGCCATCGCACACGTCCAGCGCGTCCGGGTTCTTCGTGGCGCTGGTGTCGTCGCAGTCCTGGGAGTTGACGACGTAGCCCTGGGGCTGCACGCAGGCCTGCCGCTGCATGTCCGCGCGGCCGAAGCCGTCATCGTCCGCGTCGCGGTACCACGTCTCCGTGACTCCTTCATCGGGGATGCCGTCGCAGTCATCGTCCATGCCGTTGCACTCCTCCTCGGCGTTGGGATGGATGCGGGGGTTGCGGGGCTGGCAGTCGGCGGGGGCCTCCACGAAGCCCGGGGAGAGCCTGCACAGGGTCTGCGGCTGGTTCGTGTCGCCGTAGGAGTCATTGTCCTCGTCGCGGTAGTACAGGCCGCCGTCGAAGCCCTCGTCGAACTGGCCGTCGCAGTCGTTGTCCAGGCCGTCGCACTGCTCGGGGGCGCCGGGGAAGGTGAGGCTGCCACCGGCCGCGGGGTTGTCGTTGCAGTCGTCCGAGTTGGTGACGACGCGGATCGACTCGGGGAGGGCGCAGCGCAGGAGCGGCTGGGCGAGGTTGCCGTAGGTATCCCCATCCTCGTCGCGGAAGTAGGGGGTGGCGGCGCCACCGTCGGCGCACAGCCCGCCGTCCAGCACTCGGCCGAGGCAGAGCGGCTCTCCTCGCTCCGAGCAGCAGACTCCGTCGTCGCAGACGAGGCCTCCATCCCCACACTCGGTGTCGTCGGCGCAGCTGTAGTAGCCGTCCTGCGGCGGGGCCTCGTAGCAGGCGCCGGCAAGCGCGAGGCTCACGCCGAGGACGAGGAGCGCGGAGCTGGCAAGGCGTTGCGGAGAGGTGGACATGGGCGCCGGAGGCTCCTTGGGAGCCCCTATGGTACCCGACTGGAGGCCTGCCCTGAATCTGCCTCACCCACTCTTCCAGGACCTGTCAAAGGAGATCCTTTTCTGGCTGAATGTCGTCTAAGCCCAGTTCCTCCAAAGTGATCCCAAAAGCCGGAGCTTGTTGCTGCATCAGGGAGATGACTTCGTGGAATGCCATCAGACGTCCAAGCGCAAATGCGCGCTCGTCCTCTGGTGCAGTTTTACTCTCCTCCTTGGCTTCCAGAGCCTTCTCCTTGAGCAGGACACCTAGATCGCGAACATAGAGGTCGACGCTCATGTCGGGCCGCTCCCTAGGGCTTTCTTCAATAGCCCTTCGAGGATTTCTAAGTCTTAGAAGAGCTGGTGGTACATCCCGCGTTCCACAGGGACGACCCTGTGGTCCTTGCATTTCCACGACAGGTGCTCCACCTCATTGCACGTGACGAGCGACTGGTGAGTCTTATCTGGGCAGGGCGCTTCGACCCACTGATGCCGAGTGCCGAAGCCCGGGCGTGGGCAATTAAGGTCGTGAACGCCAGTAGCTCTCGTCAGTAAACGTAGGAGGCACACGTGCACCGCTCAGTCGTCCATTGGGAGAGTAGCGTCCCTCCGTGGCGCCGCGCGATGGCCTTGCTCATGGCAGTGGCGCTGGCGAACGGGTGCGCGACCGTTGGCACCGGGGGCAGCGGCCGGCCAGCTGAGGTGCCACTGGATGTGGACGAGGACGTGCTGGAGCAAGGCGCCAAGGCCGAGGCCACGAGGGCCGTCGCGCAAGTCTGGGCCGTCGCTCGCAGCGTGCGCGCGGTAGGAGCACGCTTGTCTTTTTCTTTCTGGGCGGAGCGCGGCGCGCTGACGCTCACGGGCTACGCGGCCACCGGGCACGATGGCTCCGTGGGCCATGCGGTGGATGATGAAGCCCTCCGACACACCTTGAGCACCGTTCTCAAGAGCTTCGCTCAGCGGCATACAGGTGCGGTGGAAGTCATCCTGGAGCGGCTCGAGATGGGATGGCGTGTCGGGTACAGCCGCCTGCCTGGGTCACGTCCGCTCGAAGCGAAGACGCTGCCGGTGCGAAGCGATGTCCTGCCGCTGGACCCCGAGGAGTCGGTCACCGAGGGCCTGGCGAAACTCCTGAAGGCCCTCCATGTCCCTGAAGGGGCAGAGGCCCACGTGGAGGTGGCGGCGCACCTGGAAGACGGGCGTTTGGAGGAATGGGAAATCGAACGCTTCGAGCTCGTGCGCCAAACCACGGCGGGAGCGCGGTGGGAGCCGACGGCACGCGCGGTGGACGAAGCCGCCTCTGTGGTGCTGCCTTTTACCGAGGGGATCGGCGAGCGGACCCTGCGCCTGAGCTTGAGGCTCGTGAGCCCCCGAGGCTCACCCTGGATGAGCGGGCAGGTGGAGGTGGCACGAGTGGTCCATGCGCCACCTCCTCCAGAAGCCAACGCCGAGTTCGTCGCTGAGTACCGGTTGCTGGTGGAGGACATCCTTCGGCGCTGGCGTGAGGACACGAAGGAAGGCGCGAAATGGGTCGCGCGTCGGGGAGTCGAGGAGCTGGCCCTCTGGTATGCGTTCGGCATCCTCACCAAAGGTGTGGGGTGGCTGGGGGCTCGGACGCTTCCCACGGTAAAGCTGGCGCTGAGCCGCGGTGGAGAGGCAGCGGCTGGATGGCTGCGCACCACGTTGAAGCGCGTACCGGTGGAGCGAAAGCTCGCGTTCGAACGGCTGTGGACGAAGGCTCACCTGGAGGGCAAGCAAGCCCTCTCCAAGGGCGAGCGTGCAGAGCTGCGCGAGCTGATGGAGGGCATCGAGCAGCTCGTCAAGACACCCCTGGATCCCACGGCCAAGAGGAAGCTTCGCGATGCGGCCCGCGAGTCCTATAAGCGGTCCCACCCTCGCTTCGCAAAGCTGCTAGACGAAAAAAGTACGGACCTTCCCATCCACCATCGGTGCCCGCTGGA
>NZ_DASPHO010000700.1:0-8667 GCF_035629615.1 Hyalangium sp.
TTGCTGCTCCCGGCAGTGGCTCGTGCCCAGACACCGATCCCTGCCGAAGAGAAGCCTTCTTCGTCCACCCCCGCCGCCGCGCCCGCTGTGCCCCCCGAGGCTCCACCGGTCGCGCCGCAGGCTGCTCCCTCGACAGGCCCATCCGCGCCTGCTCCGGCTCCTCAGCCCGGGGCACCCACCCCTGGCGCCAGCCCGTCGAGTGAGGGGAGCCAGGCTGCCCCTCCTCCCGCGACGGCTCCCGCCGAGAAGCCGGCCACGGCGAAGCAGGACCCGGCGCCTTCGGGGCTCCCCACCGTGGCAGTCCTCGCCCTCGAAGCCAACAAGGCTGCGCAGGAGGATGCGCCGGGCATCGCCTCGTTGATCGCGAGCCGGCTGGCCGAGTCTCCCAAGCTCAAGGTGCTCACCCAGAAGGACATCGAGACGATGCTGAGCACCGAGCGTCAGCGTCAGCTCCTGGGCTCTGGCTCGTGCTCCACGAAGGGCCCCTGCCTCGAGGAGCTGTCGAACGCCGTCGGCGCCCGCTTCGTGGTGACGGGGCGGTTGGACCGGTTCGGCGACAAGTACCTGCTCACCCTCAGCCTGCTCGATACCTTCAGCGGTCGCGGCCTGGCCCGGCCCCGTGCCGAGGCCTCCAGCACCGAGGAGCTCCCTCAGATCGCGGACGCTATGGGAGAGCAGCTCCTCGCAGAGCTGGCCCCCAAGGAGGACACGCGCGCGGCCAAGCCTCTGCTCGGCAGCGTCAAGGAGACCCCTGGCAGCGGCTTCGTGCTGGGGCTGCGCATCAACAACACGTTCATCTCCAACATCCAGGCCCTCAACCCCGGCGCGGACCTGGAGCTGGGCTATTCCTTCCACCCCGAGTGGGTGGGCTTCCTGCAAATGGGCATCACCTTTATCCGCTCCACCGGCGGTGAGGACAAGGACGGGCGCCTCAGGATCCTCCCCGGCATGTTGGGCGCGCGCCACTACTACCGGCTGGAGCACTCCTTGCGGCCCTACTGGGGGCTGGGACTCGGCGTGCAGCTCGCGTTCGGGCAGTTCGGCATCTTCAAGTCCACCGGCCCGCTGCCCACGGTGATCGGCTTCTTCGGCGCCGAGTACCTCATCGCCGGCAAGGTGGGCCTGCAGCTCGAGGCTGGCACCAACCTCGCCCAGGCCACGCTCGGACTGGCCAACAACGGCCTTGGCGACGGGCTCAACCTCGATCTCAACGCCGGCATCTCGTATCACTTCTGAGGCCTGGAGCCCTGTTCATGTCCTCGCGCCTGCGCGCCCTCCCGCTGCTCGCCCTGCTCGCTGCCGCGGCGTGTGACGACACTCCCAAGATCGATCCCAAGGATCGGGCCGAGGGCCTCTACCTCAAGGGCAACGCCGAGTACCTGCAGGGCGACTTCGAGCAGGCGATCGCCTCGTTCAACGAGATGAAGCAGCTGGTGCCGAGCGATCCGCGGCTGCCCGCCGCCGTGGGTGAGGTGTACCTCTCCATGGGTAAGCTCGACGAGGCGCTCGCCGAGTTCCAGGCGGCGCTGTTGCTGGATTCCAAGCGCTCCACGACGTGGAGCCGCATCGGCTTCATCCAGGCGCAGACGGGCAAGGACGAGGAGGCACAGGCCTCGCTGCGCAAGGCCATTGGCCTGCACGCCAAGGACTTTAACGCGCTCGAGCAGCTCGCGGAGATCCACCTCAAGCGTGGCGAGAGGGAGGAGGCCCTCCGTCACTTCAAGCTCGCCGCCGAGGTCTGCCCGGACAGGCTCAAGCCAGACTACGTGCTGCGAGCGGTGGAGCTGCTCCAGGAGGACAGCCGGCACGCGGAGGCCCTGGCGCTGCTGCAGACGTCGGTGGAGCAGGGCGTGCGTGCGCCTGAAGTGCTCGCCGTGTTGGGGGACGAGCAGGTGCGCGCCGGGAAGAAGGACGAGGCGGTTGCCGCCTACCGTGAGGCCGCGACCAAGGCGCCCAAGGATCCCGCGCTCTGGGAACTCGTCGGGCGGATCTACGCCAGTCAGGGCAAGGCCGAGGATGCCCTGGCGGCGTTCCGCGAGTCCCTCAAGGTGAAGGACCGGGCCCTCGTCCATGTGGCGATGGCCCAGCTCCACCTCTCCCAGAAGGACCGCAAGGCGGCCGAGGAAGAGCTGAGCAAGGCCCTGGAGACGGTGTCGGGCACGGACGTGCGCGAGCTGCTCGAGCTGTCCGAGCTGCTCGTGACGTTCGAGCGCAAGCCGGATGCGCTGCGCATCCTCAGCAACCTGGCGGCCGAGCCGGACAATGCGACGAACGTGGAGCTCCAGCTGCGCACCGCACGTCTGGCGCGCGAGCTGAAGGACACCGAGACCGTCAAGGCCGCCTGCACCCGGATCTCCGGGACCGACGGAGGCAGAGCCAGCGCCTGCCCCTGATCCGGCTCAGAGGAGAGGAGGGGAACCTGCCGTGGATCGCAGGCTCCCAGACCGCTCGTAAACGCCAAGCGTGCGTCAGTTCCGCCCGCCGGCCAGCTTCCGGTACACGCCCACGACGATCCCCAGGAGCATCGTCGAGCGGAAGTCCGCCTTGTTCACGTAGATGGGCGACATGTCCTTGTTCGCTGGCTGGAACCGGATGCGCTCGGGCTCCGGGAAGTAGCGCTTCACCGTCGCCTCCTCCTCGATGAGCGCCACGACAATGTCCCCGGGCTGCGCCGACGGCGTCTTGCGCACGAACAGGTAGTCCCCGTCGTGGATGCCGTCCTCGATCATCGACTGCCCCTTCACCCGGAGCGCGAAGACCTCACGGCCCGTGCCCCCAATGAGGAAGCTGTCGATCTTGACCGAGTCCTCCATGTGCTCCTGGGCCAGCAGCGGCGCTCCCGCAGCCACCTTGCCCAGCAGCGGCACATCCACCATCCCCGAGTCCTTCTTCGCGCCCAGCCCCAGCAGCATCCTCGCCCGCTTGGTCGGCACCAGCGAGCGGCTCTGCTGCTCGCCCCTGTTCAGGTACCCCTTGCGCTCCAGCGCCTTGAGGTGATCGTTCACCCCGTTGGTCGAGCGGATGTCCATCTGCTCGCCGATCTCGCGGATGGTGGGCGGGAAACCCCGCACCTCCGTCTCCTTTACGATGAAGGCGAGAATCTCGCGCTGGCGCTCCGTCAACTCTTCCATGCCACGCTCCCTCTCTCGGTCAGGGACCCAGGCACCTTCACCCAGGGCAACAGGCTTTCAGTACCTCATGCTCCCTGAACAGGCGTGTAGAGTCAATGGTTTCAGGCAGGCAAGCTTTCCGACCGTCCGGGCCTCCTCCTACCCTTCAGGGACCCATGAGAGATCTTGAGATTTCGGACTGATCTGGGCGTACAATTTCCACCGTCTTGTCCGAGCTCCGACACACCCTGCTCCTCGTTGATGACGAGGCAGATGTCCTGGACATCCTTGTCCGGATGTTCCAGCGGCAGTACCGCGTCCTCACCGCCACCTCCGGTCAGGAGGCGCTGTCGATCCTTCGGACCCAGACGGTAGACGTCCTCATCACGGACCAGAGGATGCCCGAGATGACGGGCATCGAACTCGTCACCGCCTCCCGGGCCGAGGGCATCGACGTCACCACGCTGCTGCTCACCGGCTACACGGATCCGGAAGACATCATCGCCGCCATCAACCAGGGCCAGGTGTACCGCTACATCACCAAGCCCTGGGAGGTGAACGATCTCCTCATCACCGTGAAGAACGCGGTGGAGTACACGCAGCTGCGCCGAGACAAGGAGCGGCTGCTGCGCCAGCTCCACCAGCGCGTGGAGGCCCTCTTCGTCCTCTACGAAGTCAGCCGCGCCAGCGCCTCGGATCCGCCCAGCTACGAGGCCATCATTGACCGTGTGCTGAGCGCCGTGGCCCGCGTGCTGCCGTATGACTGCGGCGCCGCGCTGATCGCGCCGGACGATGCGCGCTCCGCCATCCTGCGCCTGCGCTGCCTGGGCACGGTGGGCGAGAAGGCCCTCCTGGGCGTCAAGGAGTCTATGCTGGGCGCCTACCGGCGCAGCTCGGGACAGCTCTTGCCCGAGGACCGGCTCACCACCCGCGTCACCGGCACCATCACCCAGGACTCCAGCGCGCCGGCCGTCTACCCCAGCCAGGTCACCGTGAGCCTGGTGGCCGGCGGCAAGCCCGTGGGCATGCTGTCGCTGTTCTCGCAGAACGCGCAGGCGTTCAGCGAGGACGACGGTGTGCTGCTGGACACGCTGGCCAATCAGACGGCGGACGCCATCCAGTCCCTGCGCACGGTGGAGGAGGAGGCCCGCCGCCGCATCGAGCGCATGGTCGAGTCGATGGCGGATGGCGTGCTCCTCACCGACGAGCAGGACGCCATCGTCGTCATCAACCCGGCCGCGCGGCTCCTGCTGCGCCTGGGCGAGGACGCGGGCGCCCTCACCGGACGCATGCTGGAGGAGCGCCTGGGCTTCGAGCCCTCCGAGCTCATCCGCGGCTGGGAGTACAGCGGCTCGCAGGTGCTCGAGGAGGAGGTAGAGCTCTTCGAGCGCCACATCCAGTGCACCGTCACCCCGGTGAATGACGCGCGCGGCACCGTGCGCGGCGTGTGCGTGGTGCTGAGGGATGTCACCGAGCAGAAGGTGCTCGAGGAGCGCAAGGACGAGTTTGTCTCCATGGTGAGCCACGAGCTGCGCACCCCGCTCACCTCCATCTCGGGCGCGCTGGATCTGGTGCTCAACTACCTGGCCGGCCCCATCAACGAGAAGCAGCAGCGCTACCTGGCCATGGCCAAGGACTCCACGGAGAAGCTCAACGCGCTCGTGGATGATCTGCTGGACCTGGCCAAGTTCGCCAAGGGCCGGCTGCGGATGAACTTCGAGCTCACGTACCTGGACGAGCTCGTGCGCCGCGCCGTGGAGAAGTACGGGCCGGCCTTCCAGGAGCGGCGGGTGAAGGTGTCCACCTCGCTGCCGCAGCACGGGCTGCGCGTGCTGGCCGATCCCAACCGCGTCAACCAGGTGCTCAACAACCTGCTGACGAACGCCGTCAAGTTCACCCCGGAGGGCGGCGAGGTGACGCTGGAGCTGCGCGCCACCTCGTCCCTGCCCGGCTTCGTGGCGCTGTCCTGCTGGAACAGCAGCGAGCCCATCGCCGAGGAGAACCTGGAGCGCATCTTCGACCGGTTTGAGCAGGCTCGCACCCCGTCCAACCGCACCGTGCGCGGTACCGGCCTGGGGCTGGCCATCTGCCGCCACATCATCGAGGCCCACGGCGGCCACATCTGGTGCGAGCCCAGCGCGCAGGGCGTGCGCTTCGTCACCGTGCTGCCGGTGGAGCCGCCCCAGGAGCTGCTGCGCCCCGACGCGGCCGAGTCCGCCTACACCGCCCGCAAGCTCGATCCGCGCGGCCGGGTGCTCGTCATCGAGGGCGAGGTGGAGCTGGCCTACATCATCAAGGCGCTCCTGCTGCAGCGCGGGTATGACGTGCGGCTTGCCGGCTCGGCGGAGGAGGGCATCAGCGTGGCCCGGCGCCATCACCCGGACGCGATCCTCGTGGCCGTGCGGCTGCCGGATGTGGACGGCCTGCGGCTGGCGGAGATCCTCCGGCACGATCCCGACACCCGGCGCACGCCGCTCCTGGTCAACTCCTCGTTCGACGAGCGCCAGCGCGCGTTCCGCTCGGGGGCGGACGCCTTCCTGCTGCGGCCGCTCATGGTGGACAAGCTGCTGGCCACCGTGGACTCACTCGTGCGCGGGCGCACCGGCCAACAGCACGGGCGTGTGCTGGTGGTGGACGACGATCCGAAGATCGGCAGCATCTGCAATGAGGTGCTGGCCAGCCTGGGCTTCGAGGTGACGGTGGTGAACTCGCTGGACGAGGCCCGCCGCGTCCTGCGCGAGCGCCGGCCGGATGTCGTCCTCCTGGACGTGGCGCTGCCGGACGGGGACGGCTTCGTCTTCATCGAGGAGATCAAGGCCGAGCGTGCCAGCGGCCACATCTCCGTCATCTTCCTGTCGGCCCGCGCGGAGACGGCCTCGAAGATCCGCGCGCTCAAGCTGGGCGGGGACGACTACATCACCAAGCCCTTCGACGCGCTGGAGCTGGGCGCGCGCGTGGAGAGCGTGCTGCGGCGCAAGGAGCAGGAGCTGTCCGCCTCGCCCACCACGCAGCTGCCGGGCTCCAACGCCATCGAGCGCGAGGTGCAGCGCCGGCTCATGGCCCGCAAGCCCTTCGCCTTCTGCTACCTGGATCTGGACAACCTCAAGGCCTACAACGACTACTACGGCTTTGCGAAGGCCGACGGCGTGGTGCGCCAGACGGGCGATCTGCTGCGGGACATCTTCACGCAGGAGGGCCTGGCGGGAGACTTCCTGGGGCACGTGGCGGGGGACGACTTCGTCTTCATCACCGCCCCGGAGTCCGTGGATCGCATCTGCCAGCGCGCCATCGAGGCGTTCGATCGCATCATCCCGCTCTACTATGACAGGCAGGATCGGGAGCGCGGCCACATCGAGGCGGAGGACCGGTTCGGCGAGAAGCGCAAGTTCCCCATCATGAGCGTGTCCATCGTCGCGGTGATGAGCGACGGGGTGGCCCATGATCACGCCGAGCTGGCGCGCCGGGCGGCCGACATGAAGAAGCGGGCGAAGGCCATTCAGGGGTCCGTCTACCTGCGAAGTGACCGCGAGCGGGAGAGCCGGATCATCACGGGATGAAGCTCTACCAGCAGCTCATCCTCTTCATGCTGGCCGCTACCGTGCTGCCCCTGGCCGTGGTGGGCTTCCTGCTCCTGTCCCGCGCGGAGGCGGAGCTGGCCAGCCGCATCGCCGGCGAGCAGCGGACCCTGGCCGTGGCCACCGCGGAGAGCGTGGCCAGCACACTTATGAGGACGGTGGACGCCATGGCGCTCGTGGCGGAGTCCATCGACTGGGAGGCCCTCAATGAGGAGGAGGCCCTCGGCGCGCTGAGCCTGATCTTCCGCCAGTCCTCCGCGGTGAGCGCGGTGATGCGGCTGGATGCCGCGGGCAAGCGGCTGGGACAGCCCGTGTTCTACCCGCGAGAGGAGGACGGGCACCCGGGCTTCGATGAGGCCTCCCTGGACGTCCTCGCGCGCGCGGTGCCCGTGCAGCCGCTGAAGCACAGCGACAAGGGCGAGGCAGCGATGGGGCGGGTGTACTCGCACGCGCTCAGCGGCAAGGCCGCCGTCGCCGTGGCCATCAAGCTGGGCGCCGGCGAGAGCGCCTCCTTCGCGCTGGCGGAGATCGTCTTCAAGGATCTGGAGGAGCTGCTGGTTCGCAAGGCCCGGGACAGCATGGGCCACATCGATCTGGTGGACAGCGCCGGGCGCATCCTGGCCAGCTCCGATCATGAGCGGCGGCTCGGGGCGCTGGAGGCCAGCGTCCAGGCGCAGCTGGCCGCCACCGCGGGCGAGACGGCGCGCAGCTTCCAGGTGCGCGAGCCGGCCCTCCGGGTGAGCGCCGCGCGCGTGCCGCAGAAGCTGGACTTCGACGTGGTGGTCTCCGTGGAGGAGGCCGTCGCGATGGCCCCCGTCACCTCCATGCGGCGCACGGTGCTGGTGTCCATTGGCGCCGCGCTGGCGGTGCTGCTGACGCTGGGCGCGCTCTTCACCCGCCGCATCACCGCGCGGCTCTCCGAGGTGTCCGCCGCCGTGGAGGCGCTGGGCCGAGGAGAGCTGGATCGGCGCGTGCACGTGGAGGGGTTCGACGAGATCGCCGCGCTGGCTAGCACCTTCAACCATATGGGCGCCGAGCTGGAGGCGGCCCGCACCCGGTTGATGCGCTGGAACGACGATCTGCGCGCGAAGGTGGACGAGGCCATGATGGAGTTGAAGGCCGCCCAGGTCCAGCTGCTCGAGGCCCAGAAGCTGGCGGCGGTGGGCCAGCTTGGCGCGGGCGTGGCCCACGAGCTCAACAACCCCCTGGCCGGCATCCTCGGCTACGTGCAGCTCATGCTCATGAGCCGCAACGACGCCGATCCGGATCTCGACACGCTGCGCAAGATCGAGATCAGCGCCAAGCGCTGCAAGGAGATCACCCAGAACCTGCTGCGCTTCTCCCAGCAGCGCGCGCGCGCGGACCTCCGGGCCGTGGACATGAACAACGTCGTGCGCGAGGCGCTCAGCCTCACCGAGAGCCAGATGAAGGGCGAGGGCATCTCCCTCAAGCTGGAGCTGGCGCCCCCGGTGCGCGTGAAGGCGGATCCGGCCCAGGCCTCTCAGGTGGTGCTCGCCCTGGTGTCCAACGCCCGCACCGCGATGCTGAAGACGGGCACCAAGCTGCTCACCCTCCGCACGGGCGAGCGCGACGGCAAGGGCTTCCTCGAGGTGGAGGACACCGGCAAGGGCATCCTCCCCGAGCACCGCCACCGCGTCTTCGAGCCCTTCTTCACCACCAAGGATGTGTGGTCCAATGTAGGGCTCGGACTCTCGGTGGCCTACCGCATCGTCAGCGAGGCGGGAGGGACGATCGACATGAGGAGCGAGGTGGGGCAGGGCTCGTGCTTCACCGTGTGGCTGACGAAGGCGTGAGCGCCGCGCCCGCGTGCGATACCCTCTGAAGTGAAATGGCTGGAACCTCCCCCCCACCGCGACAGACGCGCTTCATCCTCGGGCTCGTCCTGATCCTGGCGGCCCTGCCGCTGGGGTACTTCCTCTTCCTCCACCAGCCGCCGCCACCCCCCGCACCGCCGCCTCCTC
>NZ_DASPHO010000701.1:0-5455 GCF_035629615.1 Hyalangium sp.
GTGCAGGTACGCCTCGCCGCCGATGAGCACCACCTCGCGGGCCCGCATGGCGGCGAGCTGGGACACCACTCCGAGCGCCTCCTGCGTGCTCAGCTCGCCAGGACGGGCCGTGCCCGCGCGCGAGCCGCAGTGGGTGCATGGCTGGTCACACGCCAGCGTCAGCTCCCACACCACATAGGCGGGGTGGAAGTCCTCAGAGGCTGTGTCGATGCGGCGCAGGACCATCCCCTGAGCCTACTCGAAGGACTTGTGACAAGATTCCGGCACACTCAGGAGTCCCCTCATGTCATTGCTCGGCTGCCCGTCCTGCCAGGGGTTCAACCCACGCTCCGCTGCTGCGTGTCTCCACTGTGGGCACGCCCTGGAGTCCCACCCTCCCTCCCAGCCCCGCCGGGCAGGTGGATTCTGGATGCTCGCCAGCGCGGGAGTCGCCGCGCTCACCCTCATGGCCTGCTACGGCGCTCCTCCCTGTGACGACCCGCAGTGCTACCAGCCGGAACCCCCGGATGCGGGCCTGAACGACTGAGGGCCGTTGACCCCAAGAAGCAGACCCCTTCCCCAGCGCTCGCTGTCTCTCCTGACATGCTCCGATTCCTCTGCCTGCTGGCGATCCTCCTGCCCCGAATCGTCCTCGCGATGTGCGGGAGCCAGAGCCTCACCGTCTGGCCCGCGCTCGACCACGCCCTGCCCGCCAACGGCCAGGTGGTGCTCCAGGGGTACGGCCACTTCGAGGCGCCTGTCGCCACCATCGCCGAGCGCTCTCCGCGCCTCGTGGCCGACAAGGACGAGGTCCCCCTGCGCGTCGTCGCCGTCTATCGCGGAGAGATGAACCTGACTCAGGCCGTCCTCCAGCCGGAGCGCCCGCTGCAGCCCGGTCAGCGCTACACGTTGCACCTCACACAGCCTGAGGGCGCCAGCTCCCCGCCCCTCCCCACCGAGACGCAGTCGAAGAGCGGGAATGCGCCCATCGCCTGGACGGTCACCGACGCGGACGTGAAGCCGCCTCGCTGGCGCGCCGCCCCTCGCAAGAAGGGAGCGAGCGCGGAGAGGATGGGGTGTGGCCCCTCGATCCACGTCCATGTGTCCGCGAGCGTGGACGAGGAGGGTCCCCAGGTGCACGTGCTCGCCGAGGTGCGACGCGCTGACGGCGGCGAGCCGGTGCGCTTCCGCCTCACCCCCGGCGAGGAGCAGGTGCACATTGGCCATGGCATGTGCAGCGGCGCCTTCCAGCTCAAGGAGGGCATGCGCTACACCGTGCGGCTGGTGGCCGTGGACATGGCGGGCAACGAGTCGGCCGCCCCAGGAGCCCCGGTACGCATCGTGGGCCACAAGCGGTCGCGGTGAGGATCTCTCGACGCCCGAGGCGTGTCCCGGCACTATGGGCGGGCCATGAAAGTCCTCGTCATCAACGTCGGTAGCACCTCCATCAAGTACCAACTCTATGAGATGGACACCGAGGAGATCCTCGCGGGCGGCATCGTCGAGCGGGTCGGCTCCCCTCAGGCGCTCCACAAGTGGCGGGTCGGTCCGACCCGCTCTCAGGCGGAGATCCCGGCGCCCACCATGCGCGCGGGGCTCGACGCCGTGCTCGCCCAGTTGACCAGCCCAGGCGGCGCGCTCAAGGACATCTCCGAGCTGCGCGCTGTGGGACACCGGGTGGTCCATGGTGGCGAGAAGCTCGTGCGCCCCTGCGTCATCACCGCCGAGGTGAAGGACATCATCGCGAAGTGCGCGCAGTTCGCGCCGATCCACAACCCGGCGAACCTCGCCGGCATCGAGGCCGCCCAGGCCGCCCTGCCCAAGGCCACCCACGTCGCGGTCTTCGACACGGCGTTCCACGGCGAGCTGCCCCCGCACTCCTACCTCTACGCGGTGCCGTATGAGCTGTACCTCGAGCGTGGCGTGCGCCGGTATGGCTTCCACGGCCCGAGCCACCAGTTCATGGCGGCCAGCGCCTCCGAGTTCCTCAAGACCGACCTCTCCCGCCTGAAGCTCATCACCTGCCACCTGGGCGGCGGCGCTTCGGTGTGCGCCATCGACGGCGGCCGCTCGGTGGACACCTCCATGGGGATGACTCCGCTCGAGGGGCTGGTGATGGGCACCCGATCGGGCGATGTCGATCCGGCGCTCTCCATCGTGCTCGGACGGCAGGGGATGACGCCGGACGCCATCGACGAGACGCTGAACCGGAAGTCAGGCCTGCTCGGGCTCTCGGGCGTCTCGGCCGACTTCCGCGACGTCGAGCAGTCCGCCGCGGGTGGAAACGCTCGCGCCAGACTGGCGATCGACGTCTTCACCCACCGCATCCGCAAGTACATCGGCGCGTACGCGGCGGTGCTGGGCGGAGTGGACGCCATCGTCTTCACCGGAGGCATCGGCGAGAACAGCGTCAAGGTGCGCTCGTCGGTCTGTGACGCGCTCGTCTACATGGGGGTGGTGGTCGACGGCGAGAAGAACCAGCACTGCGACGCGCGCGGCTCGGGCGGCGTGGTGGACATCTCCTCCCCGCGCGCGCCGACCCGTGTGCTGGTCGTCGCGACCGACGAGGAGCGGATGATCGCCCGCGAGGTCGTCCGCGTGACGGCGGGCCCGACGGCGGCGCGGCAGCGTGTCACCGGTCACGCCATCCCGGTCGGAGTGAGCGTGCGCCACGTGCACCTGACGAAGGAGCACTGCGCCGCGCTCTTCGGCGAAGGCTATGAGCTCACCGAGCGCCGCCCGGTGTCCCAGCCCGAGCAGTTCGTCTGCCGGGAGACCGTCGACCTGATCGGCCCCAAGGGAGAGATCGAGCGGGTGGCCATCATCAACCCGCTTCGCAAGGAGACCCAAGTCGAGGTCTCTCGCACGGACGCCATCACCCTCGGGGTGAACCCGCCGCTGCGCGAGTCCGGCAAGCTCGAGAACACGCCGGGACTGACGCTGCGCGGCCCGAAGGGCTCGGTGGCCATCGACCACGGCGTCATCCTGGCGCACCGCCACGTGCACATGCACCCGGACGATGCGCGCCGCTTCGGTGTGGAGGACAAGAGCCTCATCCGCGTGCGGGTCGAGGGCGAGCGCGAGACAGTCTTCGGAGACGTCATCGTCCGAGTGAACCCTCAGTACGCCCTGGACATGCACGTGGACACCGACGAGGCGAACGCGGCGGGGCTCACCAACGACAGCGTGGCCACGTTCGACGGCAACCAGTGACACAGAGAGCGCGCGAAGCCATGACTCCCGCCATCGACGTGAACGCCTACCTCGCCCGCATCGGCCATGCCGGGGCGGTGCGGCCCACGCTGGAGACGCTGAGGGAGCTCGTCCCCCTCCATGCTCGGGCGATCCCCTTCGAGAACTTGAACCCGCTGCTCGGCCTGCCGGTGCTGCTCGATGCGGCCTCGCTGGAGCGGAAGCTCGTTCACGAGGGGCGCGGGGGCTACTGCTTCGAGCACAACCTGCTGCTCAAGCACGTGCTCGAGGCCATCGGGTTCGACGTCCATGGCCTGGCCGCCCGCGTCCTGTGGAACCAGCCCGAGGATGCCCTCACGGCGCGCGGGCACATGCTCCTGCGCGTGAACCTGGAGGGCCAGACCCTGCTCGTCGACGTCGGCTTTGGCGGGATGACCTTGACCGGCGTGCTGCGCCTGGAGCCAGGCCTGGAGCAGGCCACTCCCCATGAGCCCTTCCGCCTGCTCGAGAGCGGCGGTGACTTTCGGATGCAGGCCCGGGTGCGCGGAGAGTGGAAGACGCTCTACCGGTTCGATCTGCAGGAGCAGTTCCAACCGGACTACGAGGTCACCAACTACTACCTCTCGACCCACCCCCGCTCGCACTTCCGGACGGGGCTGGTCGCGGCGCGAGCCGAAGCGGACCGGCGCTATGCGCTGCGCAACTCCCAGCTCACGATCCACCTGCTCGGCGGGCCCTCTGAGGTGCGCGTCCTCACAAGCGCTGCCGAGCTCCGTGAGAGCCTCGAGCGGGACTTCCTGTTGAAGCTCCCGGAGGACCCTCAGCTGGAGCTCGCGCTGGCCCGGCTCTGAGGTGGGCTTCCTGGCCTCATCACAGGAAGCTGTCGAGCCACGTCAGCTGCGCGTCCAGCGTCTCCGCAATCACGCGCGGCCGGTCCGAGGAGGAGGGCTCCGTGTAGGGATTGCCGATCTCCTTGTGCTTCCACCGGACCCAGCTCTGCTTGTACCAGCCCCACTCGAGCGCCGAGCCTGTCGAGGGAGGCGTGCCCGCGTAGGCTGAGAAGGTCCGAATCCCCGTGAGCGGCGCCACCTCTTCGCCTCCGGCGATGTGGAAGATGTGTAGCCGCCCTCGGCGGGGGAACTGCGAGGACAGGTCGGTGGCCCAACCGCCGTAGGAGGTGCCCCACGGCCGCACCGGGTTGTTGATCTTCTCTCCGAAGGTGCCCAGCTCGCCCTGGCTGTACTTGCACACCCCGTCAAAGGAGGACACGTAGAGCTCGATGCCGTCGAGGGCCGGGTTGTTGCGCAGCGCTTGCGCCATGCGCATCACCAGGCAGCCCCCTCGCGAGCTGCCTGCGAGATAGATGGTGCGTGTCTCCGGCCGGACCTGGCCTTCGAGCCAGTGGACGAAGCCGTTGACCATCCGCTGCTTCTTGTCGCTGTCGGCGAGGTGGTCGAAGTTGTTGTCGTTCACCATCGCCATCCACGTGGTGGCCGGAGGCAGCCAGCCCAGGGCGCGCAGCTTCATGGCCAGCGAGCGCCCATCGAGCGTGACGTTGGGGCAGGAGACGTCGCCGCAGGACGAGTCCCAGGTGGAGGCCTGTCCCGTCAGGCCGCTGGTGTGGCCGCTGCTGGAGATCTTCTGCCCGGCTGACATCACGACCAGCGCATTGCGAACGGATGGCGCATCCACCTCAGCGATGCGGATGGGGTAGAGATCACTGTCCTGCGCCCCCGCGGCCCGGAAGGCCTCGAAGCCCGGAGCCGTCTGGTAGTTGCCCGAGGTGTCCTTGTAGACGACACGCCGCGATGTGACCGTCCTGGCGCTCCCATCCGGGTAGGTGAGAGCAAAGGACTGCACGCCTGTGGGGCCGGCAGGAGCCTCTGTGCTCTCTGGGCCGCCACAGCCCAGCAGAGCGCCCCCGAGCAGCCAGGTCAGGGCAGCAGGGAGAAGCATGAGCCGAGGGAAGTTCTTCCTGTCAGGCATGGGGTGCCTCCGGGGATGGAGGCCAGAGTGTAGGTGAACTCCAGGCCGGGTACAGCGCTGGCCCTGGTGCGCTACCACTCGCCCGAGAAGCATGAGCTCGTCCTGTGCTCGCACGTCATGTACCACGTGCCCCTCTCGGACCGCTTCTTCGTGCTCGAGAGCTGTTACACGGCAGAGGAGCTCGCGGCCCTGAGCGAGGACGCCGAGCGCTGCCGGGGCGCCGACGGGGTGTATCGCATGGAGCAAGATGAGGATCTGCTCCTCATCCCCAAGTCGTAGCCTGCCCCTGCGGCAAGTC
>NZ_DASPHO010000702.1:0-8951 GCF_035629615.1 Hyalangium sp.
CTGCTCATCGCATGCGCCAACGTGGCCAACCTGCTGCTGGCGCGCGCGGTGCACCGGCGGCGTGAAGGGGCCATCCGCGCCGCCCTGGGAGCCAGCCTGAGCCGCCGGGTGTGCGAGTCGCTCGCCGAGAGCCTGCTGCTGGCGCTGCTGGGGGGCGCACTGGGGTTGCTCCTCGCGCTCTGGGGAACCGAGGCCATCTCCGCACTGCTGCCGCCGATGCTGAGGAACCTCGCCGCTCCGCAGCTGCACCTGCCGGTGCTGTTCTTCACGGCCGGGCTGTGCGGCTGCGTGGCGGTGCTCCTCGGGCTGGTGCGTGCGCTCGACTCCTCCCGGGCTTCGCTGCTGCCGCTCCTGGGTGGGGGAGCGGGTGCCACGGGTGCCCGCCACCCGCTGCGCTCGGGCCTGGTGGTGGTGCAGCTCACGTTCGCGCTCGTGCTGCTCACCGGGGCGGGGCTCCTCGTGCGGACGCTCGGGCGTCTCTCGGAGGTGGAGCTGGGCTTCCAGACGGAGGGCGTGGTGTCCGCGGCCGTGCAGCTTCCGGCCCAGCGCTACCCCGACGAGGCCGCACGCATCCGCGCTGCGGTCCAACTGGAGGAGGCACTGTCCGCACTGCCGGGCGTCCAGGCGGTGGGGCTGCAGCGGGAGCTTCACCTGGGAGGCTCCACCACCAGCTCGGGCATCACGGTGGAAGGGACGGAGGACACGGGGCGTCGGCATGCCGAGCACCGCGTGGTCAGCGCGGGCGCCTTCACGGCGCTGGGCGTGCCGCTGAAGAGTGGCCGCCTCTTCGAGGCGACGGACACTCAGGGGGCGCTGCGGGTGGCGGTGGTCAACGAGTCGTTCGTGCGCGCCTTCCTCGCCGGGCGGGAGAGGCTGGGCACGCGCGTCTCCTTCGACGGGGACACCTGGTGGACGGTGGTAGGGGTGGTGGGAGACGTGCGCCACCGCGAGCTGACGGCGCCTCCGGGGCCTGCTTTCTATCTACCGGTGGCCCAGGCGGGGCCCGCGCAGATGCACCTCATCGTGCGCGGAACGCCCGCGCCCACGCTGGCGCAGGTGCGCGAGGCGGTCCGCAGCGTGGACCCCGAGCTCCCGGTGCCTGCGCTGGAGCAGCTCGGCACGCTGGTAGCGCGCGGCAGACAGCGTCATGAGCTGCTGCTCCACCTGCTCTCCGGGCTCTCGGGGCTCGCCCTCGTGCTGGCGACTCTTGGGATCTGGGGCGTGGTGTCCTACGGCATCACCCAGCGCATGCGCGAGCTGTCCATCCGCCGCGCGCTGGGAGCCACCGAGAGCAACCTGGTGCGGCTGGTGGTGGGTTCCATTGGAAAGCTGCTGGGAATCGCACTCCTGCTGGGCCTCCCAACGGCGGTGGGGCTGGGGCAGGCGGTGCGCAGCCTCCTCTATGGAATCACCCCTGCGGACATCCCCACGTTGCTGGGGGGAGCCGCGCTGCTGGGTGTGGTGGGCTTGGTCGCTGCGTGGTTGCCAGCGCGTCGGGCGGCCAGGGTGGATCCGGGCCTCACCCTGCGGGCCGAGTAGACCAGGCGCTTGAAGCGTATAAGAAGCGCATTCGATCAAAGGTGAGTGACCTCCCGAATGGGCCCCCTACCATCGCCGGCACCCGCGCAGGGTGCTCAGAGCTGAGGGGTCAAGGCGCCGAGCGCCGGCCGATCTCCGGGAAGCGCTCGTAGGTCCGCAGGAGCGCGTCGCTAGGGCAGCTTGACCATGCAGTTGACACTGCCGACCACCACCAAGCAGTCGACTCGCTTCTCCTCTTTGCCAGTGGCTGCGTCCACGATTCTCAACACGTGCCAACCCTCATAGGTTTCGATCATGTCCTTGCTGTCGAGCGTATGCGCGTCAAACTTGAGCACCTTCTTGCCGGGTGGCAGGCCCTGCACTCCCACGTACAACCGCTCAACGTTGAGGGGGACGGGTTTGGACTCGCCCTCCTTGAGCGTGACGATCTCTACCCTGCTGAATCGATGTCCCTGATTGGTTCCGCTGACTTCGATCTCGTACTTGCCAGGCTGCATGGGTCGCTTTTTGACTGGCAGATCAACGGGATCGTCACCGATGAAGACAAAGACCTCCTCGCCTGAAGGCATGGGCGCCAAGGTCAGAAAGGCAGGGGCCAATTTAGACCTGAGCACTCCTCCTGACGCAGGTGCGGAGGCAGTTCCGGACTTGGACGCCCTTTTTCTCGGCCGCTTGGCGGGATTGGACTCGGAGGGGACTGGTGGGGGTGGCGTCTCCACACTCACTGGCGGGCGCAGTTGCTCCTCGAGGGCCTTCGGGGCGACAGGCGGCACCTCCGGAGCTTGCGGAACTGCCGGAGGGGAATGGAGTGACTCAGCCAGAGCAGGGGGCTCCTTCACTGTGTCTCGTGAGAAGCCATAAATGGCTGTTCCCATGAGGATCAACATGATGGCGGCGATCATCAGAGGGATTCGCCAGCGAGGCCGCGCGACGAGCTTTGCCAGTCGCTCATCCTCTTCCATGGTGTCCGCAGAAGAAGGAGGAGTGACGAGGGTCGCTTCCAGAGGGCGAGTGATGGACTGAGTACTTGGACTCCTCATGGGCCGGGTCGAAGCAGTGGGGGCTGAAGCTGACTCCACCGCAGGGAGCTCTTGCGAGCTGCGGCGCGCGGGCGGCGCATCCGGCTCCGTGGACAAGGTCTTGACCAACTCGGCGATCTGCAGTGCCCCTACCGGCTCGCCGCATCGGAAGAGAAAGCGTTCGAGATCCGCCTGCATCTGACGACAACTTGCGTAGCGGGCTTCGCGATTCTTGTGGAGCGCCTTCTCAAGCACCTGCACCAGCGTCAGGGGGACGTCCATGCGCAACGCCCCTATATCCACGGGGTTGTCGTGGATGATGAGCTGCATGAGCTGGGGCTCCGTATCGGCGACGAAGGGACGGCGGCCCGCGATCAGCTCATAGAGCACGACCCCCAACGCGTAGATGTCAGCCCTTGAGTCGATGGGACTCCCCAGCAGGTACTCCGGGGGCATGTATGCAAGCTTGCCTTTGAGCACGCCGCTCAAGGTCTGCGGCCCGACGTTCGCCGCTTTGGCGATGCCGAAGTCCACCACCTTCACCCCGCCCGTACTCGAGACGAGGATGTTGTCCGTACTGATGTCCCGATGAATGAACCCCAGCGGTTGGCCGTTCTCGGGGTTCACCAACGCGTGGGCATAGGCGAGCCCCTCACACGCCAGAGAGACGATGCGGGCGAGGAGCGGGTAGGACATGGGTGTGCCTCGCTGAAAAGCTCTCCTGGAGAGCGTCTTCAAATCGAGCCCATCCACGTACTCCATGGCGATGAAGTAAGACTCTTCCTGCTCGCCGAAGTCGAAGATCTGGACGACGTTGCCGTGGTTGAGGCGCGCAGCCAGCTTCGCCTCAGCGAGGAACATCTCAATGAATTGAGGATCCTCCGCAAGGTGGGGGAGGATGCGCTTGACGACGAGTTCCTTCTCGAAGCCCATGGGCCCTGCGGCCTTCGCAAGGAACACCTCAGCCATACCACCGATGGCGAGCCTGCGGACGAGCTGATACTTGCCCATCTGCTCCAAACCGCCTCCTCCTGCCAACTCAGTCAGCTGCTTTGCTCGGGGGAACAAGAAGCTGATTCGTAGCAAACGCCAGCATTCCTCTCAACATTGCGGCTGACAAATTGGGGAGGGTGGTGTCGGGGTTTTCAGGCTATCCAGCAACTTCAAGCTTGAGAGCGCCTAATCTTAAGAGGGTGTTGAGCAGGAGCACGAGCAGGGAGGCAGGCATCCTGGTCCACAGAGGCAGCCTGCCGCAGCAGCCTGGCATCCGTGACGGCAGCCGAGATCCGATGAAATTTGACGGTTGGGTCGAGGAGCAGCTCCGCGATGCCACGTCGTTTTCCTGCATGCGCCCGCCGGAGCGAACCACTCGCACAAGGCAGGCCGCGTGATCACCTCTGACAACACGCAGGTGTCCAGCATTACGGTGCGCGGAAAACAGAAGGGACAACGGGCGCTGTAGGAGTCCGAGATCGAGGCATCGTGGCTTGCACCTAACCCCCTTCAGGGAAGTTGAGTAAGGGGCTGGCAGGTTTACGCCATGGAGGAGGCTAACCCCCTTCAGGTAATTCGGTTAACCGCCCTCAGAGGGAGCGCGGCTGGCTCTCACGAGGGGACTGCCTTACCGGACTTTGCTGAAGCGGGTTAGCTCGGGCAGGTGGCGCCCACGTCGGACCTCTCCAGCTCGGCCCGGAGCGCGCCTCGAAGCTCTCCAGCTCGGCCCCGGTGGCGCGCGTCCGACAGCTCCAGCTCGGCCCGGAGCGCCGCCTCGAAGCTCTCCAGCTCGGCCCGGTGGTGCGCGCGCTGGACAGCTCCCACTCGGCCCCGGTGGCGCGCGCGTCCGACAGTTCCAGTTCGGCCCGGTGGCGCGCGCCAGGAGACGACCAGCAGCCTCCCTCAGCCCGGAGTCACACGCCCGCCAATCTCCGGGAAACGCTCGTACGCGCGCACGAGCGCCTCAAGGTGCGCGGGGTTGTCGAGATCCAGCGGCGTGCCCGTGAGCTGAACCACCCACCCGCCCGTCGCCGTGCGCCGCGCCCGAGAGAGCAAGTCCGCATCGCGGGTCGGGTCCGGGAACCCGATGGCTTGTGCAGCGGCTGCCGACCAGTAGTTCAACCACCCGAGATAATGGGGGATCTCAGGCGAGCGGAGGTGCTTGGGAAGGTTGAGCGCTGGGAGCCCCCGGGGAGGAACATGCGGCTGATCCATCGAGTGGCGAAACTGTTTCGCCACCTCCGGCGCTACTCCGTCCGGCAACACGCGCCCCCAGAACGCGCGTGCGCCTTCCGCCACGCCTTCCAGCATATCCCCCGCAGCCGCGATGCTGGCCGCATCTAGCGGCAGCTCTGCATGGACATCGAGCAACGGCTGGCCGCCCGGCGCTTGGCGCCCGGATGTCCGCAACCCATAAACCGTCACCGGGTAACTCTCGTCGCCGTTGCACAGCAGTGGGAACTCCCCGCGCCCCGCCGCCTCAGCGAGCCACCCATCGCGTTGCGGCAACGCGATGGGCCGCCCCGCCTCTGACAGCTTCCACTCCAAGCGCACACCTGAGAGCGCCCGTTCGATTCCGTGGACGACTGCGAGCGTGCGACCGTCGTCGCCCACAAGCGCAGGCGCGAAGACGATATGGATGAGGGTTCTCTGCTTGGTCATCGCTTGCACCCCGTAACGACGATATTGAGGGTGGGCTCCTGTTCGAGCAACGCGTCTTTGTGCTCTTGGGTGCTCACCCCAACGACGAATCCATAGCCACATGCCTCCGCGATGTCCCGCTCTTCCTTCAGCAACGGCACTTGCTCCCGGATCGTCATCCGCCGGATGAAGGCATTGTATGTGTCAAATCGATGGGTCTTGATCTCCCACAGCACGCGCACGCCGGCTTGCAGCGCATCAAAGCGCACACCGCCCACGCGCACGTCCATTCCGGGATAACGGTTCGGCGGAAACTTGTCGGCGCACTCGTCATGCGGATCATCCTCGCCAGCGTGAGGCACTGGGATGGGCTCGCACTCAGAACGGCGGCGCTCCGCCGTCACCGGGGCAGGCGGGTCCCTCCTGTTCGCTCTGGGCCTCTCCGGTGTGGGGTTCGCCTCCGGTTCCTGCGAGGCCCGAGGAGAGTCTCCGGCCCAAAGGCCCGGCTCCCGGGTGGGCGGCAACACGCGCTTGTGCGGGCTCCGCGGCAGGGGCTCGGCTCGAACCTGCCCTGGCTGCCCGTGGGTGGGGAGGCCCGTGCCGGGCACAGCGGGTGGGCGCACAGGCGCCCAAGCGTAGGTCTCAGGCGCCTCTTGAGAGGTGGCGCATCCAGCTACGACGACGGCCACGGCAACGGCTTGGCGGAGCGCGCTGCAAGTTCGGAAGTTCATTCCACGCTCTTTCATCGAAGAGGGGGGCGGTGCGGGTCAAGGCTGGGTCGGTTCTACTCGGGAGTCTGCAAGCAAGCTCTGACAGCTTGAGCCGGGGGCGCGCGCGTCCGGCAGCGCCAGCTCGGGCCGGGGTGCCACCTCGAAGCGCTCCAGCTCGGCCCCATGGCGCGCGCCAGGACGGCAGCCACGGTCGCGCCAGCTCGGCCCGGGGCGCGCGCCAGGACGGCAGCTAGGGTCGCCGCGTCCAGCTCGGCCCGGGGGTGCGCGCGTCGGACAGCTCCAGCGCGGGCCAGTGGAGCACACTTGCCGCTTGGCAGTGCGGAAACCGGGCAAGAGAGAGCGCCCCGGGGAGAAGAACGCGAACCGCTCCGAGGGCTCTAGAACAGCGGTGCGGCGTTACGCTTCCCCCCAAAGGGCTCGTGCTTCTCGAACGCATAGCGGGCCCGTAGCGCTCGCCAGAACGGCACCGCCATGGCCAGAGCCCCCGCAAGGCGCGGCAGGTCCACGCGCCGCGAGCCCGGCAGCGCGGGCGGGTAAGCGCATTGCTCAGTCGTGCGCGCCTGGACTGGGACCAGACGAGCGCGGCCCAGCGGACCAAAGCCCACGCGCTGCTGCGGGGTGCCTGGCGCCAGGCACCCAGCCCGAGCGCGAGCAGTCCGGGCCGGAGGAGCACTCACAGCGCACAGGCCGGGGCAGCCGTCGAAGGCGCGAACGCGCCGCACGTCGCGCACGGGGACTCTGCGACGCGGACGCCCGCTCTCGTCTGCTAGGCTGGGGGCCTACCTGGGAGGTTCCCCCGTTTTGCTCCGACCGTCCTTCCCGCCTTTCGCGTTCGCCTCGCTGCTGGTGGGCCTTGCCGCTACGGCACAGGCCGCGCCCGCAGGGGGCGCTGCTCCCCGCTCCGTCGTTCTCACGGGCAAGGCGGGCGAGTCGCCCCTGCTCTACCTCTCGCCTGACGTTCCCACGTTCATTCTGCTGGATGCGCCGATCTTGCGTGAGTCAGTCGAAGTGGAGGGCAGCGCGCGCTTCGCCAGAGTGGATCCCGGCGATGAAGGCATCATGCTTGTCCTTGCGGTGCCTCTCGGGCCCAAGGAACGGCTGGCGCTCCGGTTCACCTACCGCGAGGGGTTCCCCTCAAGCGTCGTGTTCCTGCTCACGGGGCAGCCGGGCGAGGTGGATACCGTGGTCAAGGTGAGCCGCCCGCAGCAGACGGTGGAGGCGTGCCGCGTGGAACTGTCCGCCACGCGCGAGCGGTGCGAGGCCCAAGCCAAGGAACTTGAGGAATTGAAGGCTCGGCCCCCAGCGGTGAGCCCCGCAGCCGTGGCGCTCGCGAGGCTCGTGGACGTGAAGGGCATGAAGGTTCAAACCTTCCGGGAAGCGTGCCGCGAGGTGCCGGGAGAACTTCACCCCGCACAGTGCAGAGGGCTCGCGGCGTCAACGTGGACGGTGCTTGTCCTCGAAGTGAGCAACACCGGGCCGGAGCCGTGGGCGCCCGCGTGGGCAGAGGTAACGCCCGCAGCGGGAGGGGAGCCGCGCCGCGCCCGCGCGGTGCTCTCGGGACAGGCCGCTATTCCCCCGGGTGTCGCGGTGAGCGTGGCCGTTGAGGTGGAGATGCCCGCGAGGCAGCAGAATGCATGGTTGCAAGAGCCGCATACGCTGCGGGTGTGCAACGCGGACGGGAGCCGCTGTCTGTCCGTTCCCCAGGTGAAGCTGTAGCCACAGGCGAGAGGTGCTCGGCATGTTCTGGCGATTGGATCCAAAGAACCTCAAGCCCGGCCAGTGGGTGGACTGCTGGCGCATCGTCCGGAAGATCGGCGGCGGCAGTTATGGCGTTGTCTACGAGGTGGAGAGGGACGGGAAGCACTTCGCGCTCAAGGTGGCCTGTCAGGTGGACAAGCGGAGCGACCCGAAGCAAACGGACGCACGCGCGAGGCGCGAGGCGGTCTGCCTCGGGAAGCTCGAACACCGCCACATCATCCGTAAGTGGGCGGAGGGGCGTTGGGGGGATCCTCGCTCGGGCTTCCTCTACATCGTCCTGGACTTCGTGGACGGCTACACGCTCGGGGAGTGGGTGCGGCGGACGTACCCGACGGTGCATGAAGTGGTCGTCCTGTTCCTCAAGCTGTTTGACGCGCTGGAGCACATGCACGGGCGGGGCGTGTTCCACAGAGACTTGAGCCTGCGAAACATCATGGTCACCAAGGACGGCGAGCCGGTGATCATCGACTTCGGAGCGGCGGACTACGCGGACGCCGCAGAGTTGACGGATGCACCGTTGCCCCCTTGCACCCCGCGCAACCGCAGCCCGGAGGCGGTGCGCTTCTGGAGGGAGAGCCTCCACAACCCGGAGGCGCGCTACCCCTTCAAGGCGACCGATGACATTTTCGCGCTCGGAGCCGACCTCTACGACGTGCTGACGGACCCGACACCCGACCTCAGCAAGAATCGGCCCTCGCTCCAGGGCGAGGTGGCTCTTGCTTCCCCCTTCAAGGTCACCCAAGGGCGCGTGCCGCTGGAGTTGAGCACCTATGCATTGCTGCTGATCCATGAGGACTTGGGGGAGAGGCCCGCGACCGCGAAGGATGCGCGGCGTCCGCTGGAGGATTTCGCGAAGTACGAGGGCCCGGAGTGGCGCGGCACCCGCCCCCACCCCGTCGCCGCGCACTTCCCGCCAGAACCCGCCGAAGGGGCTCCCGTGGCAGTCGAGGAGGAGCAACCGGGGGGCCTGGAGGTGCCGATCCCCGTTCACCCGTCCGCCGTGCAGGGGGCGGGGGTTGCCGCTCTCGACAGTGCGCGCCTTGCGTGGCGCCGTCCGGCGCGCGTGTGGCTGCTGGCGCTCGCGGTGCTCGCGGCAGCCGTAGCCGCCACCCTGCTGCACAGGCCAGCACAACCGGCGCCGCCCCCGGTGGCCAGGAGCGCCCCAGCGGAGCAACCCCCACCCGCGCCCGCTCTGGCCGAAAAGCCGACAAGCCGCCCCGCTCAGTTACCCTCGCCTCTCCCTACCCGAGAGGAAGCGAGCCCTTCCGTG
>NZ_DASPHO010000703.1:0-4970 GCF_035629615.1 Hyalangium sp.
AGAGGCGCCGCACGGCATCCAGCACGGCGGGCCGGGCCATCATCACGTCTGGACGCGCCGGGCCGCCCAGCTCCCGCTCGACGAGGCGCAGGCATCCCCGGACGAACTCCACGTCCGTGATGACGAGGCCATAGAGGTACCAGTCCGCGCACGCCGCATGGACGAGCCGGGCCTGGGCGTCCTCGAGCCAGCCGAACGAGGGGCAGGTGAACGTCTCGCAGATGGAGGCCCGATAGACGCCGCAGTCGCGCAGATCCACTCCACCTGTGACCTTGGGGTGGCCCAGGCAGCCCACCGTCCGCTGCGCGTCATCCAGGAAGCCCAGCAGCGGGCACACGCGCACGGCGGGGAAGAGGGGAGCGTCGCGGCGGGACTCCACGAGGTTCCGAGCTGCATCGAGCCAGGCCTCCCGCTCCTTCGGGATGTCCTGGAGCTGGGAGGTCTGCTCGGCGAGCCGCTCGGTCAGCGCCGCGCGCGAGTGGTCTCGGAAGTTGTACAGCCCGCAGCAGGCGCCGCACGAAGCGCCTTGGCCGGGCTGGCACAGGTGGAAGGAGACGGCCATGGGTCTTCCTTATAAAGGACTCAGAACCACTCGGAGTGCATGCGGGTGTACGAGTCCTCGCACGAGCGGCACAGCTCCACCAGGTGCGGCACGCGCGGCACCTCCACCGCGAACCAATACTGCGCCGCGCACAGCTTGCCCTCGTAGAAGTCTCGCCCTTCGCTTCCCCGAGCGAGCCCCTCGCGCGCCGCCGCCGCTTGCTCCAGCCACCGCCATGCCACCGCGACAATGGAGAACAGCTCCATGTAGTCCGCGCTGTGGCGCAGCATCTGCTCCACCTCTCCTGCCATGCCCAGGGAGCCCAGTGTCAGCGTCAGCGCTCCCACCGCCTCCAGGGTCCGCTCCATCGCCGCGCACCAGCCTTCCTCCACGCCGGCCTTGCGAGCGCGGGCTGCGGTAGCGGCCACCTCCTCGGAGAAGATCCGCAACGCCTCGCCTCCGGCGGCCATCGCCTTGCGCCCCAGCAGGTCCAACCCCTGGATGCCGGTGGTGCCCTCGTGGATGCTGTTGAGCTTCTGGTCGCGCAGCCAGGCCTCCGGCAGATACTCGCTCGAGTAGCCGTAGCCACCGTGAACCTGGAGCGCGAGCGCATTGGCCTCGTAGCCCTTCTCCGCCGGGAACGTCTTGGCCACTGGTGTGAGGAGATCCAGCAGCAGCCCCGCGCGCCGCCGTGCCGCTTCCTCCGGTGCGTGGGCGGCAAGGTCCGCCTGCCACGAGGCCGCGAGCAGCAGTGAGAGCCCGCCCTCCACGATGGCCTTCTGGCGCAGCATCATGCGCCGCACGTCCGCGTGCTCGATGATGGGAGCCTGTGGCTGGACGGCATCCTTGGCCCCGGCGGGCCGGCCCTGGGGGCGGCTTCGCGCGTAGGCCAGCGCCTCATGGTAGGCCACGGACGCGGTGGACACGCCGTTGAGGCCTACCATGATGCGCGCCTCGTTCATCATCTGGAACATGCAGGCCAACCCCCGGTGCTCCGGCCCGACGAGCCAGCCCCGGCAGTCCCCCGCCTCGCCGTAGTTGAGGACGCAGCTGGGCAGGCCCCGCCAGCCGATCTTGTGGATGGCGCCCGCCACCCGCACATCGTTGTCCACCAGCCGGCCGCCCTGTGGCCGGCGCGTGGGCACGGCGAACAGCGAGATGCCCCGCGTCCCGGGAGGCGCACCCTCGATGCGGGCCAGCGTGAGGTGCACGACGTTCTCGGTGAAGTCCTGGTCCGCGCCGCTGATGAAGATCTTCGAGCCGGAGATCTTGTAGGTGCCGTCGGTGGAGGGAGTGGCGCGTGTCTTCACGTCCGCGAGGCTGCTGCCGGCTTGTGGCTCGGTGAGGGCCATGGTGCCCGTCCACTCGCCCCGGTACAGGCGGGCCATGAACTCCTCACGCAGCCAGGGCGTGCCAAACACCTCCAGCAGGTGCGCCGCGCCGAGGGTGAGGCCCAGGTAGCCATAGGCGCTGAGGTTGGCTGCCATGAGGTACACGGAGGCCGCCGAGGCGACGGTGAGGGGCAGCCGCTGGCCACCCACCTCCGGGGGCCGGGTGGCCGTGAGCAGCCCCAGCTCCGCCATGCCCGGGTAGAGCCGGCGCATGAGCGGGTGCGCGTGGATGCGCCCCTCGCGGAAGGCGGGGGGCTCGGTGTCCATGAGCCGGTAGGTGGGGAAGAGCACCTCGCGGGCAAAGCGGCGCACGTTGTCCAGCAGCAGCTCGAACGTCTCACGCGAGTGCTCGGAGAAGGCGGGAAGCGCGCAGAGCCCCGAGGCGTCGAGCACCTCGTAGAGCTGGAAGCTGACGTCGCGATCGGACAGGAGCGGGTTGGCGCTGGAGGCGTTCATTCAGGCCAGTCTAGAGGAGAGGCCGAGCGGCTACCGCTCTACCTGCACTCCCTTCCAGAAAGCCACGTGGCCGCGGATGTTGCGCGCAGCATCCTTGGGCTCGGGGTAATACCAGGCCGCGTCCTTGTTCACCTGACCGTCCACCACCACATCGTAGTAGCTGGCCTCGCCCTTCCACGGGCAGGTGGTGTGCGTGCTGCTCACCTGGAACCGCTCACGCCGGAGCGCCTCCGGAGGGAAGTAGACATTGCCCTCCACCACCTCGTACCGCTCGCTCTCGGCGAGCACGGCGTCCTTCCACATTGCCTTGGCCATGGCACTCCTCCTGGGACAGTTCTGCTCGGACGGTAGGACCCGCGCCAGCATAAGCGGGTTGGGAGAACCGGGGGCCTGGTTGTTTGCCTTCTCAGCGGACAGTGAAACTCCGGGACGATTGTCAGGTGGAGGAAAGCGTGTCCTCGGCTGAAAGGGACCGAGGCGACCGCGCTGTTACGGTCTGGCACACCATGGATACCCACCCCCTGCCAGACATGGAGAGAGCTCCCGGCCATCAGGGCGAGCGGCCGATGGGCGGCTTCATGAGTGACGCCTTCCAGCAGCTGGCGGAGACGATCCCCCAGCTGGTGTGGACCACGCGGCCGGACGGCTACCACGATTACTACAACCAGCGCTGGTACGACTACACGGGTACTACGCCGGGCCAGTCCCAGGGAGAGGGCTGGCAAGGTCCGTTCCACCCGGACGACATGCCGGAGACGCTGCGACGCTGGCATCACTCCCTGCGCACGGGGGAGCTCTACGAGACGGAGTACCGCTGCCGCCGCCATGATGGCATCTACCGGTGGTTCCTGGGCCGGGCCCACCCGGTGCGCGACGCCGAAGGGCGCATCATCAAGTGGTTCGGGACCTGCACGGATATCGACGACCAGAAGCGCGCCGCGGACGCAATGAGCTTCCTGGCAGAAGCGGGCACGCTGTTGGCATCTTCCTCGCTGGACTACGAGGCCACGCTCGCGGCCCTGACGCGGCTGGTGGTGCCGCGCCTGGCGGACTGGTGCGCCATCGAGATCATCAACGACGATGGCTCTACGCGCCAGCTGGGAGTTGCCCACGTGGACCCGGCCAAGGTGCGCTATGCCGAGGAGCTTCGCCAGCGCTACCCGCCGCGCCCGGAGGACCGTCATGGCGTGCTCGAGGTCCTCCGCACGGGCAAGCCAGAGTTCCTCCCGGATATTCCGGACGAGCTGCTGGTGACTGGCTCGAGGGACGCTGAGCACCTGCGCATCGCTCGGGAGCTGGGGCTGCGCTCGGCCATGATCCTGCCGCTCACCGCCCGAGGGCGCACGCTGGGAGCGCTCTCGCTCGTCAGCGCCGAGTCCCGCCGGCGCTTCAGCCGGGAGGACTTCAGCCTCGCCGAGCAGCTCGCGACGCGCGCGGCCCTGGCGGTGGACAATGCCCGGCTCTACCGGGACGCGGTGCATGCCGAGGAGCGCTTCCGCTCGCTCATCACGGCGACGGCCCAGGCGGTGTGGGTGACACGCCCGGACGGCTCCGTGGTGGAGGACTCGCCCTCCTGGCGTGTGCTCACCGGTCAGAGCTTCGAGCAGTGGAAGGGTCTCGGGTGGCTCGACGCGGTGCACCCGGGGGATCGCGAGCGCGCAGGGCGCGAGTGGGCAGAGGCCGTGGCGCGCCAGGGCATCTACGAGGTCGAGTACCGGCTGCGCCGACCGGACGGGAGCTACAGCATCACGCTGGCGCGCGGGGTCCCCGTGCGCAGTGTGGATGGCAGCGTCCGCGAGTGGGTGGGTGTCAACATCGACCTGACCGCGCAGCGCAAGGCCGAGGCCGCCGCTCTCAACCTCCGGGCCGAGCAGAGCGCCCGGCGCCATGAGGCCCTGCGCGCCGACGTGAGCGCCGCGCTCGCGCGGCAGGGCACCAAGGCGCAGATGCTCCAGTCTGCCTGCGAGGCGGTGGTGCGGCACCTGGGCGTGGCCTTGGCGCGGGTGTGGATCCTCGATCGAGAGACGCTCGAGCTGCGACTGGGAGCCAGTGCCGGGCGCTACACGGCGTTGGATGGGGAGCACGCCCGTATCTCCCTAGGCCAGCTCGAGGTCGGGCGCATCGCCCAGGAGCGCAAGCCGCACACGACGAATGAGCTGCGGCACGCTCCCGGGAGGGCAGACCGGGAGTGGGCGCTCCGGGAAGGAATGGAGTCGCTGGCCGGCTATCCGCTGATGCTGGGCGAGCAGCTCGTGGGGGTGTTCGCCGTGTTCGGCACGGAACCCTTCTCTCGGGAGCTCACGGAGGTGCTCGCCGCGATGGCGGAGATCATCACCCAGGGGGTGGAGCGCCGTCGCGCCGAGCGCGACCTGCGCTTGCACGCGGAGGAGCTGGCACGTTCCAACGAAGAGCTGCAGCAGTTCGCCTACGTGGCCTCGCATGATCTGCAGGAGCCCCTGCGCATGGTGGCCAGCTATACGCAGCTGCTGGCGCGGCGCTACCGGGGCAAGCTGGACGCGGACGCGGATGAGTTCATCGGCTACGCGGTGGAGGGTGCAAACCGGCTTCAGGCCTTGCTCCAG
>NZ_DASPHO010000704.1:0-39898 GCF_035629615.1 Hyalangium sp.
GAGCTCCGCAAGAACCTCAAGCTGCCGAGGCTGGAGCTGCCCCGGCTGCCGGTGCCGAGCCTCCGCGCTTCCTAGCCATGAGCTGAGCGGGCTGGCATTCTCGCAGCCGCGACTCACGCCAGGGAGAGGCAACGCGTGGCCGAGAGAGACTGGGATCGGTTGGGCGAGCTGGCTGAGGGGCTCCGCGTGGGCCCCGTGGCCGTCAGCCGTGAAGGCTTCGGGCTGGTGGGCTCCACCGTGGAGCCGCCGGCCGGGACGCTGCAAGACCGGATGCGGGCCCGGCGCGCCCAGCTGCACCGAGTCACAGCCCAGGGGCTGGAGCACGTCTACGAGGGGCCGGGCTGGATCCAGGCGCTGGACTGCCAAGGGGCGCTGTGCATGGCGCTCGGGGCGACGCTGAGGCCCACGGGCTCGGGCTCGGACTATCACCTGCTGGTGTCCACGGATGCAGGCACGCACTGGACCCTCCGGGGCCCTGTGGCCGCGCCCAGCGCCGGGCAGGTGCTGGCGGCGAGCGCGGATGAGGCCTGGGTGCTGGGCGCCCTCTTCCTGGGGCGCACGGCGGACGGCGGGGCCACCTGGACGGAGCTGACGCTGGACGGCGAGCGCAACGCGCAGGCGGAGCGGCTGCGGCGCATGGAGCGCGGCGTGGCGCTGCTCGGCAAGGGCCTGTGCCACACGCACGATGGCGGCGCCTCGTGGGGCCGCGAGTCGTCAGGCAGCGCGCGGCTGGTGGATGTGGACGGCATGCACGTGCTGGCGGTGGAGCGCGGCCAGGCGCGGATCGGTGAGCGCCGCGGCGGCGAGGTCCGCTGGCTGGCGCCGCTGCCTTCTGGGAGGGATCCGCTGCGGATGACGGCCGTGGGCCCGGTGCTGCGGGTGCTGACGCGCAGCGCGGAGCCGGGCAAGGGCGTGGATCCGGCGGTGCACGTCACCGAGGACGGCGGGAAGACCTGGTCCACGCTGACGCTGGAGGCGGGCCCGCACGTGGACATCGCGGGCCCGCACGGCCTGGGCACGGACGTGCGGGGCCGGCTGTTCGGCCGGCTCTCCTGACGCCTCCCGCTGACGTCTACAGCTTCACCTCGTCCCGCTCGGGGTGGGTGATGTAGCCCGTGCCCGCCTCGACGAGCTTGGCCATGAGCCTGTCCGTGCCGTTGGAGCGGCTGAAGGCCATCTCGTTGCGCGTGACACCCACCAGCGTCAACAGCTGCACCTGGCCGGAGGGCAGGGTGAACTCGGCCGGACGGTGCGCATCCCTCACGAAGACGAAGCCGCTCAGCTTTGTCTCGCCTCCTGTGAGCGAGCCCTCCACCGGGTAGCGGTGGCCCAAGGCGAAGGCGCGCAGGCACACGAGGTTGTAGGCCATCATGTCCAGCAGCCGGAGCACCGGCCACTGCGCCTCCTCGGGCGTGTGGATGACCATCTCGTAGCCGACGCCGCTGGGGGCCTCCGGGGCCAGCTCCGCGCCCGGCGCCACGGTGAACGGGTTGGACAGGCCGCTCGTCACATACGTCCAATAGGGGAACTGCTCGCTGGGCGGGGCTGCGCGCACGCCCATGGGCCCCCAGTTGGGATCCGCCTCCTCTACCTGGGCCAAATCACTCTCGAGCCAGGCTTGCAGCGCGTCCGTCTGCTCCAGGGGGAAGACCTCATCGCTGATGGCGCCGAAGAGCTTCGGGTACTCCACCTCGTCGCGATCGGCCCAGCAGTCCTCGTACCACTGGACGAAGTCCTCTTGCGTCTCGGGCACTTTCATAGGGCTGACTCTAGAGGGCCCGCGCTCCCAAGGTGAGAAACTTTCTGCCCATTCGAGGGAGCCCCCCTCCCCACGCGAGGACACCGAGCGGCCCGCCCTGGGCTTGGAGCAGACTCCGGGTGACCGCGAGTGGACACTAGCCAGCCAGCGGCCAGGGCTTGAGGCCCGCCAGGCGCTCGGCCTCCTCCACTGCGGGTGTCAGGTGCGCCCGCTCGCGGCGCAGGAAGTCGCGCACGGAGCGGTTCAGGTTCTGATCGAAGATCAGGTGCGCGCTGTGCACCGCCGTGGGCTCGAAGCCGCGGGAGATCTTGTGCTCGCCGCCCGCGCCGGGCTCGAAGACCTTGCGGCCCGCACGGATGCACTCCTCCACCGAGTGGTACAGGCACACGTGGAAGTGCAGGAAGGGGTGCTCCTCGAAGCAGCCCCAATAGCGTCCGTAGAGCCGCTCGGGCGAGGCCACGTTGAAGGCGCCGGCGATGACCTTCGTGCTGCGCACGGCCTCCACCATCTGCATGGCCGCCGGCATGGCGCGGAACACGCGGGCGAAGAAGTCCGGGGTGAGCTGCACCTGGCCCCAGGCGTAGCGCTCGCAGGTGGCCGCGTAGAAGGCGTGGGCCCGCCGCGCGTGCTCGGGCCCCAGCTCCGCGCCCGACACGGTGCGCAGGGTGATGCCCTGCTCCTCCGCGGCGCCGCGCTCTCGGCGCAGCTGGTGGCGGCGCTTGGAGCTGAAGCGCGCCAGGTAGTCCTCGTAGGTGCTGTAGCCCGGGTTCTTCCAGTGGAACTGCAGCGTCATCCGCCGCGCCATGCCGGACTGCTCCAGGAAGTCCGCCTCTTCCTCAGTCGGGTAGAGCACGTGGAGCGAGGAGCAGCCCTCCTCGCGAGCGCTCTCGATGGCGGCCTCCATGAGCGCATGGCGCGCATCGCGCACGTGCTCGCCGGGAGCCACCAGGAAGCGGGGGGCCGTGGCCGGAGACAGGGGCGCGCCGATGACGAGCTTCGGGTAGTACTCGACGCCCATGCGCGCGGCCGCCTGGGCCCAGGCGTAGTCATAAATGTACTCGCCCATGCTGTGATACTTGCGATAGGCGGGTGAGGCAGCCACGAGCGTGTCGCCGCGCCAGAGCGTCAGGTGGTGAGGGGCCCAGCCCGTTTCCCGCTGGGCGCTGCCGCTCTCCTCCATGGCCGCCAGCCATGCGTGCTTCACGAAGGGTGGAGCGGTGGGGCCCGCCAGCGTGTCCCACTGCGCGGCGGGAATGTCGGTGATGGAGTCCAGCACCTGGACGCGGATCGAGGGATCGAGCACGGACACAGTTCTAACGCGGACGCTGGCCGTGCGCCGAGTCCCAGAGCGCTTCGCCCTGCAGGGCAGCGGGCGGAGGGGCTCAGCCCCAGGACAGGTCGTACTCGCAGTCGAGCTGCCCGAAGGGCCGTGCGCGGACCTGGGGATTCTTGGCGTGGACGGCCTCGAGCATGGCCTGGAGGACGCCCTCGGTGTAGAGCGGGAGCATGTAGTCGCCCTTCATGACGACGCGGGCGCCGTTGTCCCCCTGCATCGTCACGGTGCGCTCGCCGTAGCTCGCCACCGAGCGGTAGCCCGAGGCCAGGTGGCCCATCACCCGCTTGGGCGAGTCTCCGGACAGCAGCAGCAGCGTCCGGCCCGCCATGGAGTTGAGGAAGTCGCGCATGGCCTGCATGCCCAGCTTGCGCTGCGTGGCCTCGGGGCCGCCCAGCTGGGGGCTGAGCACCCGGGTGGCGGCGAGCGCCAGACGCAGGAAGTCGGACACCGGGTAGTTGGAGAAGTCGATGAAGCGCTTCTCGAAGCGCTTGTCGTTCAGCTGGACGTGGCACTGCTTCAGGGCACTCTCGCCCCCGAGGGCGATGACCGCTGCCAGCACGCCGTTGAAGAAGAGCCCCCGCGTCGTGTCGTGGGGCTTTGCAAGGGCGATGCGTCGCTCGTAGTCCAACTCCACGCCACCCACTGGGGATGCCGAGGCCGCGTTGAAGTGAGTCATGGAGGCACAGGACTCCTGAGGGGAGGACAACACTATCCCACAGGAGGGGGTGTTGCGATCAACTCCGCGTGTGGGCGTAGGGACCACTGGCGCCGCCGCTCCCACCCTGCTCCTCGCCGAGCCACTTCATGATTCCGCTCACAGCGATGCTGCCGCTGTGCTGCACCTGGCCCTCCAGCTGCTCGCCCACGGTGCGCGCCTGTCCCGCGAGCCGCAGGGCCTCCTCGAAGGCCTTCCGGAATGACTCGCGGCTCAGGTCCTGGATGCGCAGCTTCACCGCGACGCCCGCGGACACCAGGGCGCTGGCGTTGAAGTCCTGCTCCTCGAAGATGGGGATGGCAATGGTCGGCGTTCCTGAGCGGGCCGAGGCGGCACAGTGGCCTGCTCCCGCCTGGTGGACGATCGCGGAGACCCTGGGGAACAGCCAGCTGTGCGGGAAGCGCTCACCGATGTACCACTGCGGGTTCTTGAGGAGCGGGTCGTCGATCATGAACTCGAAGGTGTGCTTGAGCAGCACGGCCCGGATTCCCAGGTCCTGGACGGCCTCCAGCATGTCGCGGGCGGCCTGCTCCGCCTGGTGGCGCGGCAGGAACTGCTTGAGCGAGAAGCTGCCGAAGCCGATGTAGATGACAGGCTGTCCCGCGGGGTTCTCTTGCAGGAACGTGCTCAGCGCAGGAGGCACTGCCTCTGTCTCCTCCTGGGCGGGAGGGAGCAGCGGCCCGGGGTTGAAGTACCAGCGCGGCATGTCCTTCTCCGGCACCGGCATGAGCAGGCTCGAGAACCCCTGGAGGGAGGGGAACTGCCAGTGCGTGCGGCCGAAGGCGTAGCTCAGCATCGAGCGCGGCTTCAGCCCATGGAGCTCCCTCAGCTGACGCATCACGGGCCTCTCCAGGTACAGGCGGATGAAGAACGGCAGCGTGTAGGACAGCCAGTTGATGAAGCTCCCGCGATCGCTCTTGCCGAAGAGCGGGCAGAGCCACGAGGTCGTCGCCATGAAGAGCGGCGTGTAGCGGAAGATGAACATGGGGAGCCGGTGCTTCTCGGCGGCCTGGCAGCCCAGGTTGGCGGCGAACTCGTTGACGATCAGGACGTCCGCCTTCGAGCGCTCCAGCATCGCGTTGAGCTGCTTCAGGTACGAGGGGCTGTGGTGGGTGATGTGGCGGTAGAGGTAGTAGAGCATCTTCGGGCCCTGCTGCCCCTGGAGCTGCGGGGTGAGGACGTCCTCGGTGTGATCGTCCTCCTGGAGGAAGAGCTCGCCCTCGCGCAGCCCCAGGCTCAGGGCTGCCTGGAGGTTGAGCTCGCGGACGTTGATGATGACCGAGTGGCCCGCTCTCTTGAGGTGCTGCGCCAGCACGGCCAGCGGCTGGAAGTCTCCGCGGCTGCCCCAATAGAAGAGGGCAAAGGTGAGCTTCTTGCCCTGGGGAATCGTCGCCTCGTACTCCGACCAGGGACGGCTCGTGCTCTGTCGAGCCCCGGTGTCGACGCGGTAGAGCCAGTAGAAGAACACCCCGAGCAAGACGACGGCTGTCACGCCAAGGCCCAGCACTGCTGCGAGGACCGTGAGGACGACGGAACTGCCTTGCCACATCCTGCCTCCATGCTTCGTGGGAATTCGTGTCAGAAGGGCGCTGGGCGTTCGAAGGAGACGCGCTGCCCTGTCTTCGGGTGCCTGAATGAGAGCGACTCCGCGTGCAGGTGCAGGCGAGCGCCTTCGTGCCCGTAGAGGCGATCCCCGATGATGGGCGCCCCGAGGCCGAGGGGGTGCGCCGCGTGGACGCGCAGCTGATGGGTCCTCCCGGTGAGCGGGAAGAAGGCCACGCGGGTGCGCTCACCGTTTCGCGCGAGGACCTGCCACTCGGTCACAGCGGACTTTCCGTGCACAGGATCGTAGATCTGCCGGGGCCGGTCATCGAGGTCGACGCGCATGGGGAGCTCAATGGTCCCCCGCTCTCCGGGGACGCGCCCCGCGACCCAGGCCACGTACCGCTTCTGGACCTCCCGGCTCGCGAACTGACGCTGCAGGTCCGCGTGCGCCCGCGGGTCGAGCGCGGCGACGAGCAGTCCTGAGGTGTCTAGATCGAGCCGGTGCACGAGGAGCGGGCCCGTGGCATGCGGATACCGGGCGCGCAGCCGGACGAGCACCGAGTCCGCTACCGAGGCGTCGCGTCCTGGCACGGAGAGCAGCCCGCAGGGCTTGTCGATCACGACCACCCATGCGTCCTCGAAGACGACGGTCATGTCCTCGGCCACGGCCGCCGGCGGCGAGAAGGTTCGGGGGGGCGCGATCCCCAGACCCTCCAGCATGAAGGGGAGCAGGGGTCCGCACTTGTCCCGGCAGGCCGCATAGAACGCACCGGCGATGCGTCCCCCCGTGGGCGGCGGAGCGCCCCACCAGAACTCGGCCAGCGCCAGCGGAAGCAAGCCGCTCCTGAGGGCCTGCGCGAGGAGCTTGGGGCCTGCGCAGTCCGCGGCGCCCGAGGGTGGCTCTCCCGGTGCGTACAGGCTCCGCAACGGGCGCCGCTCTCCGCGCGCATTGGGGACCCCGTAGGTGTCGTGGATCCGCTTCATGAGCACGCGGCAGAAGCCGTGGCGCAGGCGCTCGAGGGCCCGAAGACGCCGCTCGAGCCGAGCGCTCTTGGGCTGGAGCGCTCGTCGCTCCTCCTCCTGGGCCGCGTCTGCCCTGCGCCGCTCCGCCTTGTCTCCGCGACTCTCCTGGTCGAGCGCATGGAGGGCCTCGCGTTTCTCGGCTTCCGTGAGCGTGACAGATGCCTCGAGTGCTGCCCGCTGGGCATGCCGCCGTCTCCGGTTCTCATCATGCCGGGATCGCAGTGCCGCACGCTCCTCGGCGTGGCGCGCCTCCTGCGCTTTGTGCGCGGAGCGGCTCTCGCGGAGCTCCGCCGAGTCCTGAAACGCCTCGAAGCGGGCGAGCAGCGTCTTCACCGCGGCCTCTCCCGCGGGCTCCACCTGCTCCCGGGCCAGGCGGTCGAAGAGCGGCGGGACGAAGCCCTCAACCTCCCACTGCCCGCCGAGCATGCCGGAGAAGGAACGGAGGAAGCCGATGCGGCCTCCAGGCTCCCGCACGACCAGCACACCGAACATCTTGCCGCCCTCGGGACTCTCGAGCATCGAGGCCGGGAGCCCGGGGGCGATGAGGCCTCCGCGCAGCTCCGCCTGCATCACCTCCGCGGCCCGTCGCGCCAGCTCATGAGGACCGAGCTCGTCGAAGGGGCTCGGAAATGGCTCCGCCACCTCACGAGGGTCTGGCTGCGGCTCAAAGAAGGTGATCCACGTCTCCACTGTTCTTCCGGTACCACGAAATATCCGCTCCAGGGCTCGAGCTCGGCGCTTGCGCAACGCACGAACCTGTCTGGTTGTCTGACAGGTTGGCGGAGGCTGCGCCCGACAGGTCGCCCATGGCGGACTCCTGCCTGGGCTTATGAGCTGCGGAGCTTCGTCCCAACCCCCTGGGGGGCCTCCTCGCGGCGCAGCCACACGTCGAACACGAAAGGCCCGAAGGGCAGCAGCGACGCGATGAAGCCGGCCCCTACGCGTAGGAGCGACCAGCGGTGCGCGGTCGCGGCGTGGCCCAGAACGAGCAGGTAGAGGATGAACAGCACCCCGTGAGCCCAGCCGCCGGCCTTCACCGCCAAGGGCATCCCCGCGAAGTACTTCAGCGGCATGGCGATGAAGAGGAGCACGAGGAAGGAGGTGCCCTCGAGCAGGCCGACGGCACGCAGACGTCCGATGGGGGTCTTCCACATGAGGGCCACCTCGGTATCTCCGTTCCCCTTCGGGAGCAAGCGCCATCGGTGACGGCGCTGCCCTCGGCTCAAGGCCGCCCGGCGTTGCGCCGCAGCAGCGACAGCACCTCTGCTCGTGTCGTCGGGCCGTAGGTGCGGTGGCTGGGCTCGGGGACCTGCTGGTAGAGCTCCTTCTGCCTGCCGAAGGCGTCCGCTCGCAGCTTCGCCCGCTGCACCGTGGGGTCCACCCCGTACGGCTTCGTCGCGCTCAGGCCGAACACCTTGGCCTTCAGCGCCTTCGTCAACTTCGGGTAGCCGAACTGCTCCTGGAACTCGGCGGAGATCTCGAACGCGCGGAACGCCTGGATCTGATCCTGCGGCGAACCGAACCAGATCGAGTCCGTCCCCCAGAGCACCCGATCCTCGCCCACGTACTTCAGCAGCTTGCCCACCACGTGCGCCGCCGCCGTCGGGTGCGCCATCAGCAGCTTCCACGTGGCGCCCAGCTCCGCGTACACGTTCGCGTTCGGCGGAATGCCGTGGTCTTGAAGCGACTTCACCAGGGCGTCCACCCCCGCCTGCGCCGCCTCCGCGTTGTAGGGGCCCTCCATCCGCGGGCTCTCGAAGCCCGAGTGGTAGACCATGAACGTCACGTCCGGGAACAGCTTCGCCACTGCCCCGATGTCCCGGCACCGCGTGAAGTGCGGGTCCATCCCCGGCAGTGGCAACCCCTTGTGCACGGTGAAGAGCTTCACTCCCAGCCGCCGTCCCTGCTCGATGACCGGCAGCCCTACCTCCGGGTCATCCAGGAAGAAGCCTCTCCCGTCCGGCCCCCACACCGTGTAGAGCTTCCACGCTCGCACCTTCCACGTCTCCGCCAGCGCTTGCATCCCCTCGAGCTGCGCCTTCAGCGGCCCGAGGTTCGGCATGACGATGCCGTGGATCATCAGCCGGTCCCCTCCCAGCTTCTCCACGGCCTCGCGCGTGGCCACCGCCTCTTCTGTCGTGAGCGGGTTGTCCCCCGGAGCCCCCGCCAGCGCGCTCAGCACCGCCATGTCCGTGTCGCTGTCGAGGAACACCTCCTTGATGAAGCGATCCCGCGAGTAGCAGCTCAGGTCCTTCTCCGCGCACCAGCCCGCCGCCGTGTACGGCAGGAAGTCCAGCGTGCGGTTGTTCTTCATCCAGTCCCGCTCCGGCGAGACGTGGTGCGTCTGCACGTCGAAGATGAACTCGTCCCCCGCAACGGCTGCCTGCGCCGCCTCCTCGTCGAGCGCCGCCTCCTTCGGCACCGCGTAGCCACCCCCCGCGCCTCTGCGGGCACAGCCGTAGCTGGTGTTCATGGCGAGCAGCGTCGCCGCCGCGCCACACGCGCTCCTTAGGAAGTCCCGCCGCGAGCGCCCCGTCCGCCGCGCTCCCTCCTCCGCCATCCGCAGCGCCAGCGCCTGTGCGGCGCGTGTCTCCGCCGAGGCCGGCTCCGGGAAGAACTCACCGTTGGAGACCGGATCCAGCTTGATGGGCAGGCGCAGCTCCTCCTCGGGAGCTGTCTTGCGCGAAGGGGTGGGACTGGAGCTGTCTCGCCGCGCCGCCATGGGTTGCCCTCCTCGGGTTGCTGCCCCGCCGAACGGGCAGCCCTCACACCTATTCCCGGTTGCGGGTCCCCACCGGCCTATGCGCGAGCCACCAGCAGCCAGGCCGGGGCCCACCAGTAGGTGTACAGCAGCCGGCGTTCGACCCGTGCGAAGCCGGCCTCGCGCAGGAGCAGCTCCCAGTCAGCGATGGGGTGCTCGAAGGTGGTGCGGGTGGCGCTGCGATCCACGTAGCCGAAGAGCACGGGCATCAGGAAGCCCTGCGCTACCGTGTTAAAGTCCGTCCCAGCGTACTCGGCCAGCCCTACCCGGTAGCGGGCGAGGACATGCTGCACCAGCTCCGGCGCCAGCGGCTCGTCCATGCAGGGAGCATCAAACTCGGCGAGCAGCAGCGTGTCACAGTGAGCGCGCAGCCACCCCAGCATCGAGGGCCGGAGGGCCGGAGGGAGGGAATGCAGGCTGAAGGTGGCCTGCGCCACGTCCCAGCGCCGCTCCTGCATGCCGGGCTCGGCGGTGAACTCCTGCAAATTCCCGGCGAAGGTGTCGAAGTCCACGCTCCGTGCAGTGAGCGCCCGCGTGGTGCGCTCGAGCAGGGGCGTCGCAGGCTCCACCAGGGTCACCCGTCGCACCATGGGTGTCAGCGCGGGCAGCAGCGCCAGTCCGTCACCGACGCCGATGTCCAGGAGCTGGAAGGGCTGGCTCAGGTAGCTCCGGGCCAGCGCTGCGCTGGTCTCCTGGTACAGCGCCACGTTGCCGCCCCCGCGAATGAAGGCACCGAAGCCCTCATCCGACATATAGACGTTGCGCTTCCCCTCCTTGGCCACCCGCGCGAGGTAGCTCGCCGCCGCACGGGGCAGCAGCTCTTCCAGAGAAGCCCGTGCCGCCTGCTCAGCGAAGGCGGTGGCCTCGGCGTAGCGCTCGTCGGCGAAGGCCAGCATCGCCAGGTAGAGGGAGCCCTCCCAAGAGGAAGTCGCGGCACGAGCAGCAGCCTCGAGGCCGCCGGTGCGGTAGTGGCTCCAGATCTGGAGGAAGTCGTCGCTCATGGGTGGCATCCGAAAGCACTCTGCCAAGCCGTGGAACGGGTTGCGAGCCGGACCTATCCAGGGCAGAACGCGCCCGTGAAGCGAGCGGACATCGTCACCCTGGACAAGCAGCACGTGTGGCACCCGTACACGGCGATGGAGACCTACATCGCCCAGACGAATCCGATGGTGGTGGTACGCGCCGAGGGGCCGTACCTCCAGGATGCGGACGGGACACGGTACCTGGACGCCAATGGCTCCTGGTGGGTGTCCACGCTGGGGCACCGGCATCCTCGGTTGGTGCAAGCGCTGGTGGACCAGGCCTCGGTGCTGGCCCACGCCTCCCTCGCCGGAATCACCCACGAGCCGGCGGCGCGGCTGGCGGCGGAGCTCGTAGCCTTGGCCCCAGGAGCAGAGCGGGCCGAAGCGGAAGTCCCCGCCGAGCAGCGGCTGACGCGCGTGTTCTACTCGGACAACGGGAGCACGGCGGTGGAGGTGGCCATCAAGATGGCCGCGCAGTACTGGGCCCAGAACGGCCGGCCTGCGCGCACGCGCTTCATCACGCTGTCCGGAGCATTCCACGGCGAGACAGTGGGGGCCACGAGCGTGGGCGGGGTGCCGCTGTTCCGCGAGATCTTCGGGCCGCTGCTGTTCGACGTGGTGCACGTGCCCTCCCCGGCGGAGGAGGGCGGGTGGGAGCGGGCGTTCGCCGCGGTGGAGAAGACACTGCGGGAGCAGGGGGACACGGTGGCGGGTGTCATCCTCGAGCCGGTGCTCCAGGGTGCGGCGGGGATGCAGCTCTACTCGCCGGCCTTCCTGCGAGCGGTGCGCGAGGCGACGCGGGCGGTGGACACGTTCCTCATCGCGGACGAGGTGTTCACGGGGCTGGGGCGCACGGGTGCGCGCTTCGCGTGTGACCTGGCGGAGGTGGTGCCGGACCTGCTGTGCCTGGCAAAGGCCCTGAGCGGGGGGCTGCTGCCCTTCGGCGCGACGCTGGCGACGGAGCGGGTGTTCTCCGGCTTCCTGGGCGCACGGGACCGGGCGCTGTACTACGGGCACTCGTACTGTGGGAACCCGCTGGGGGCGGCGGTGGCGCGCGAGGTGCTGGCGGTGTACCGGGACGAGGATGTGCTCGGGCAGGTGGCGCGCAAGGCTCCTCGGGTGAAGGCCGCCTTCGAGCGCATGGCGGAGACGGTGCCGGGCGTGGTGCGGCCACGGGCCATCGGGATGGTGGGAGCGGTGGACCTGGGCAGTGGCGGGTACCTGGCCCATGGCGGGTGGCGCGTGTACGAAGCGGCGCGGCGGCGCGGTCTCTACTTGAGGCCGCTGGGGGACACGGTCTACATCGCACCTGCGCTCAATATCCCGGACGAGGCCTTGGACGAGCTGCTCCATGGCGTGGAAGCCTCGCTGCGTGAAGTCGCCGGGAGCTGACGGAAGAGGGGGAGAGATGATCATCCTGCATCAGGGCCCCGCAGCCTGGGGAGTCGCCAACATCAGCCCGTACTGCGTCAAGCTGGAGAGCTACCTCCGGATGGTGGGGGTGCCCTACACGGCGAGGGCGGCGGACTTCCGCAAGGCCCCCAAGGGCAAGATCCCCTTCATCGAGGAGGACGGGAAGATGCTGGGTGACTCCCAGCACATCATCGAGCACCTCAAGCGCAAGCATGGGGACCCACTGGACGCGAAGCTCAGCGCGGAGGACGTGGCGAAGGGCCACGCGGTCCGGCGCATGTTGGAGGAGAGCACCTACTGGCACATCATCCAGGTGCGCTGGGCGGATGAGGAGGGCTGGCGGGCATACCGCCCCACCTTCGAGGCCATCTTCCCTCCCGTCGTGGGCAAGGTCGTCGTGCCCATGATTCGACGGAAGACCGTCCAGAGGCTCCGGGCCCAGGGGCTGGGACGCCACCGGCCGGAGGAGATCCTCGAGATGGGGAAGGCGGACATCTCCACCGTGGCGGCGCTGCTGGGGGACAAGCCCTACCTGCTCGGAGACGAGCCCAGCTCGTTCGACGCGACGGTGTATGCGTTCCTCGTGAGCATCCTCGCGTTCCCCGTGGACTCGCCGTTCCGGAGGTACACGCAGGAGCAGCAGAACCTGGTCCGCTACGTCCAGCGGTTCCAGCAGCGCTACTTCGCGAGCTGGAGCCCTCCGGCCTGAGCGCAGCGGGAGCACCTCGTCAGATCTGTGGCGTCACCGCGCGCTCCTGCCGGAGCAGGAGCAGCTCGCGCACGATGATCTGCACCGTGGCCACCACCGGCACGGCCACCACCGCGCCGATGACGCCCGCCAGCTCCGCGCAGAAGAGCACCGCGAGCAGGATGAGCAGCGGGTTGACGTGGACGGTGCGGCGGAACACCAGGGGCGCCAGTAGGTTGCCCTCGATCTGTCCGTAGATGATGAAATAGACGAGCACCGCCAGCGCCTTGATGCTTCCACCCGTCGCCCACGTGAGCAGGGTGATGAAGCCGCCCGCCACCACCGGCCCCACGTACGGGACCATGCTGGAGAAGCCGCTGGCGATGCCCAGCGGCAGGAAGAAGGGCATGCCCATCAGAGCGAGCATGGTGGTGGTGAGCGTGGCGTTGACGGTGCAGATGAACGTCAGCCCCGACAGGTAGCCGCCCGTGACGTGGTACACCTTCCGCATCACGCGCTCGTAGCGCTCGCGGTGCACAGTGGGGACCTGGGCCAGCAGCCGCTGCAGCAGCCCCCCGCCAAACGTCAGCATGAACATCACCAGGAAGAAGACGGTGATGGCCCCGGCGATCAGGCTCACGGCCCCGCCGATGGCCTGCAGCAGCGGTGGCACGGCCATCTGCCCGATCGAGCTGACCTCCGCTGTCGCCTCGGGCTTCTGGCCGAAGAGCTGCGTCAGGCTCGCCAGGTGCGTGGTCAGCAGCCGGACCAGGCGCAGGGAGCGCACCTGCTGCATCAGGTTCGGGAACTGGGTGAGCAGCGCCTCTCCCTGGACCAAGGCCGCGGGGATGACCAGCAGCCCCAGCGCCGTCACCAGCACGATCAGCGCGGTGAGCACCGCGGCAATGCCCTGCCACCGCCGCAGCCCCATGCGCTCCAGCCAGGACACGCCATGCTCGAGCGCCATGGCCAGCAGCACGGCGATCCCCGTGAGCGTGAAGGCGACCCGCGTCTTGACGACGAGCACGGCCAGCACCACCACGGCGAGCAGGGAGAAGCCCACGGTGAACACCGTCCGGGGTGTCACCTGGGACCTCCGCCAGTTCATCAGATCGCCCGCCGCCACCGTGCCTCCGCCGTGCTGCCACTGCCCCAGATGCACCGATGTGTCTCCTCCGGTGAGGGGGCAACCCGGAGGGACCGCGATGTGACGGGTTGCTCGCTTTGCAACGTCCACGGGTCAACGGAACTCCGGCCCTCCAGTCATCTCCGCGAGAAATCCTCCGGCTCCCCGAGAAATCGAGCCTCCGCGAGATCCAGCCAAACCGGCCTGCGACAAGAAATCCACGTGAGCGCGGAAAAGACCCAGGACCTCCCCCCCCCTGGGGCGCGATGGCTGAAGGGAGCACGAATGAAGGGCTTCAAGTCGCTGGGCATGGTTCTCACCACCACTCTTCTGGGCTGTGGCTCGGGTACCTCCTCGGAGCTGGACGCCGCTGACGCGCCGAGTCGCGCCGTGAGCGCCTCGGTCTTGGGCAAGAGGAAGATCGTCAACCCGCCCGTGGCTGCCCAGAGTGCCTGCGACGCGCTCTACTCGAACCCCCAGGCTCAGGCCGCCCTCACGCAGGCCGTGGTGGACCCGGGACTCCGCGCGGACGGCACCGTGCGCACGCTCATCCTCTCCTTCAATGAGGATGCCGCCATCCCTGCCGCGCTGAACACCCTCACCGGCGCGCTGGGCTTGGTGGTGGGGCAGAACCTCGGGACGCTCCGGGAGCTGCCCATGGTGGCGCTCTCCCTCCCCGTCACCCCCAGCCTGCTGAGCACGCTGACGCAGACGCTCCAGCCGCTCGGCCTGCTCTCCGTCTATGAGAACCGCTCGCTGAGCTACTTCCTCGACTCGAGCGTTTCCTACATCCACGCGGACGCCGCGCGCACGGCCTTCCAGACCACCGGCCACGGCGTGGGCGTGGGCATCATCGACTCGGGCATTGACGGCACTCAGGGTGACTTCCCCAACGTGGTGAAGAACGTGAAGGTGGTGGGCAACGTGCTGGGCACCGGCGTGGGCGGCGCGCTCTACGTGGACCTGCCCAACACGGACCTGACCAGCGGCCATGGTACCCACGTGGCCAGCACGGTGGGCGGCTCGGGCGCGCGCTCCAACGGCCTTCACAAGGGCGTGGCACCGGGCGCGAACCTGGTGGGCGTGGGCGTGGGCGACGCCATCAACATCCTCTTCGCGCTCGAGGGCTTCGACTTCCTCATGGATCCGGACGTGAAGGAGGCCTACAACGTCCGCGTCATCTCCAACTCCTGGGGCACCAGCGGCAGCCACTTCGCGCCGTTTGACCCGGTGAGCATCGCCAGCAAGCGCGCGTACGACCAGGGCATGATCGTCGCCTTCGCCGCTGGCAACGATGGGCCGGGCGCCGACACCCTCAACCCGTACAGCGCCTCGCCGTGCGTCATCTCCGTGGCGGCCGGCACCTCGCGCGACACTCGCGGCGCCACCAACCCGCTCCTGTCGCAGGATGCGCCGGGAGAGCTGGTGGACTTCTCCAGCCGCGGCATCCCCGGTGATGCGCTCCACCACCCGGACATCACCCTGCCGGGCGTGAACATCGTCGCCGCGCGCGCCACCACGGCGCTGCCCGCCATCGCCCCGCCGTACCTGGGCCTGGATGGCCTGCATCCGGAGCCCTTCTACGCGGCGCTCTCTGGCACCTCCATGGCGACCCCGCACCTGAGCGGCGTGGTGGCCCTCATGCTCGAGGTGAACCCGGCGCTGAACATGGACGGCGTGCTGGCGGCCCTCACCTCCACCGCGCGGCCCATCTTCGCGCAGAACGCGGACGGCACCGCGCGGCAGCTCGCGGAGTGGGAGGTGGGCGCTGGCTACGCGGATGCCTACGCGGCCGTGCGCGCCGCCGCCGCCACCGCGGGCACGCGCTACACCACCACCACCACCGCGCTGCCGGGCTGGACGGGCAACGTGAACCTCTCCGTGAGGGTCCCCATCCTGGATCTGGAGCTGGTGGCGGCCGAGCACAACAAGAACATCGTGGTGCCCGCGGGCAAGAGCGCCCTGCGCATCAAGACGAGCTGGGGCAACCCGGCGTTCGACTTGGACACCTTCGTCTACGGCCCCAACGGGAACCTCGTGGCCAGCAGCGCCGCGGGCACCTCCGCCGCGGAGTCCGTCTCCATTCCCCGCCCTGCGGCGGGCACCTACCGCGTCCAGGTGAAGGGCTTCCTCAACGGCCCCACCCCCTACACGGGCACCGCGGAGGTGGATCAGCTGATACCCCTCCCGTAGCCAGACAAGCCCCGTCTGGTAGCGGGACCGAAGCCTCGGGTCGCTTGAGAGGGAGCGGCCCGGGGCTCGGAATTTTCAGAGGAAGCCCCGGCACAGTGGGAGGGCGTTGCTCCGCGCCATGAAGCGGCTGCGAGCGCGCCCTCTCCTCCGGACGCTGACTCAGCTGCGCGAGGGGAAGATGCCCTCGAGCGCGATGATGAAGCTCACGCAGAGGAAGGGCTGCATGTTCTGGTGCGGCTGGCTGCCACCCGCGATGCTGAGGCTCGTCGGCGCCATGGCGCTATTGGGCGTGGGGCTGTAGAGGTTCTCCGGCTGGCCGGACTGGTTGATCAGGACCGCGGGCACGTTGCCCGCGGGAGAGAACTGATCACCCTGGTTGGTGCTGGCCTCGATGGCGTGGTTGTGGGCCGGCATCTGGCTGGAGATCAGGGTGACGCTCTCCACGCCGCTCGCCTCGCCCAGGCTCCGCGGCGTCAGCCCCGGTCCTGTGCCCCAGTTCAAAGGGGCTCGGCCTCGCAGATCCGGCAGGGCGAACGTCGTCTGCCCGTTCCCGCCGTAGGTGGTGCCCAGGATGGAGAACAGGGCGGTGTTCTGCGCGATGGGCAGGATCTGGCCATCGCAGAGCGCCCAGCCTCTGGGCGCGAAGTTGCCTCCGAACAGCCGGATCTCACCGAGGAATGGCTCAGACATGTGTCACTTCCTTTTGCTCCAAGTGTGGGTCACTCAACAAACCATGCGGCACTGACCCGGGGAAGCAGTAGCTGCAAGGAGCGCAACGGGAAGTCCTGGATTCCTGGAGGGTCCGGGTCGGATCCGGGACCCCCACCGTCCAGATGCTCGCCACGACACACCTCTCGGGACAGACTGGCGGTGTTGGCTTCGAGACACCGTGCGCGGCCCAGCACGCATCGTTCACCGCGGGGCTCCTCGTGTCTTGGACGCCCCGCCTTCATCCGGCGGGAGTGTGCCGGAGTGAGGGGTTCATCCATGAAGAGGCAACGTCTCTCTGGCGCGCACTGGCTGCGAGTGCTGCCACTGTCCGGCTTGATGGCATTGGTGGCTTGCACGGGCTCCTCGGGACCGAAGGGAGATCCCGGCGACCCGGGCCCCGCGGGTCCTGTAGGCCCGGCGGGCCCAACAGGCCCAACGGGTGCAACAGGCCCAGCGGGTCCGCAAGGAGAGCAGGGTCCCGCTGGAGGACCGCAGGGGCCCGTTGGGCCTGCTGGACCCGAGGGAGCGCCAGGGGCTACAGGAGCCACGGGGCCAGCGGGCCCGGCAGGTGCCATGGGGGCGCAAGGGCTGGACGGCGTGGCCATGCTGGCGGCCACGTCTGCCGAGGTGGCGGGGGCCAACTGCGCCACGGGCGGCACGAAGGTGGAGCTGGGCCCCGACGCCAACCGCAACGGCGTGCTCGAGCCCGGTGAAGTGAACGCCGTGCTGACGCGCTACGTGTGCAATGGCGCTCAAGGGCCTCAGGGGATTCCAGGCGCCACGGGGGACACAGGTCCTCAGGGCACCACGGGGCCGCAAGGGTTGGAGGGCGTGGCCATGCTGGCGGCCACGTCTGCCGAGGCGGCGGGGGCCAACTGCGCCACGGGCGGCACGAAGGTGGAGCTGGGCCCCGACACCAACCGCAACGGCGTGCTCGAGCCCGGTGAGGTGAACGCCGTGCTGACGCGCTATGTGTGCAATGGCGCTCAAGGGCCTCAGGGAACTCCGGGCGCCACGGGCGCCACGGGTCCCCAGGGCACCACGGGGCCACAAGGACCGGAAGGCCTGCCCACGGTGGCGGCGACCACGGCCGAGCCGGCGGGAGCCAACTGCGCCACCGGTGGTGTGAAGGTGGAGCTGGGCCCCGACGCCAACCGCAACGGCGTGCTCGAGCCCGGTGAAGTGAACGCCGCGCTGACGCGCTACGTGTGCAACGGCGCTCAAGGGCCTCAAGGGACTCCGGGCGCCACGGGCGCGCAGGGAGCCCAGGGCGTGCAGGGCACCCAGGGGCCGCAGGGCATCCAAGGCACCCAGGGCCCGCAAGGTCCCCAGGGCCCGTCAGGGGCGCTCGCTGCCTACGGAGATGGCTCGGCGGGAGCGCTCACCGTGCCGGTGGCCACCACCCTGGATCTCTCCAACACCGGGGTCGTCAACGCGCAGCCCTTCAGGACGAACACGCAGTTCACCAGTATCAACATCGCCGGCACCCTCATCGTGCCCAGCGGGACGGTGCTGCGCGCGACAGGAACCGTCACCGTGAGTGGCTCCATCACCGTCGCCGCTGGGACGGAGGACACGGGCAACGGTCCGCCCCAGCCTGGCATCGCGCGCGGGGTTCCGGGCATCTTCCACGGAGGCACGGGGATCGCTCTGCTCACGGCAGCGCGGCTGAAAGGGTCGAGCCCCGCGGCGGGTGGTGCGGGAGAGGGCAAGCTCACTGACGGAAATGGTGGAGCGGGAGGGGGCTCTCTCCTCATCGCGGCACAGAGCAGTGTGAGTGTTCCCGTGGGAGGAAGCATCAGCGCGAACGGGACCAACGGTGTCACCACCGCGACCACCGGTGACTTTGGTGGCCCGGGCGGTGGTGGTGGCGGCATCATCGTCATCGCATCCAAGGGGAACCTCACGGTAGGAGGCACTATCCGCGCCAACGGAGGGGCAGGTGGTAACGCCGTCAATTCGAACGGTGGCACCACGGGAGCAGGAGGAGGCGGAGGAGGAGGGGGAGGCATTGTCCACCTCATCTCGGCGAACCCCATCTCCGTGACGGGAGCCCTGCAGGCGAATGGTGGAGCCCCGGGAACCGATCTGCTGGTCACGCCAGTGGGGAGCAATATCGCCGGAAGCGGCGGGGGTGCGTGCGGTGGCGACGGTGGTGATGGAGGAGGTGGCACGGCCTTCACTGGCCCCGCTGCCGCAGCCCAGGCGGGGACCGCAGGGCACGTCATCCAGCTCGTGACAGCCTCGCCGGAGAACGTGCTCTGAGGTAGCACCGCCTGCTTCCCAGGTTCAGCGGCCCGCGGGCACTCGTGCTCGCGGGCCGTGTCGTCTCCAGCGAGCGCTCACGGCCCGTGCTCACCCTCGCGCGGCCTGTGTCTCCACTCGAGCACGAGGTACGGATCCCAGGTCGGGTCCGCACTGTCCACGGAGATGAAGCCGAGCCGCGCATAGAGCCTCTGGGCGGGGTTGTCCCGGGCCACGCTCAAGCGCAGCGGCTTGCCGGCCGCGGTGGCCTCCTGCAGGAGCGTGCGCAGCAGCTCGGTGCCTATGCCCGCGCCACGGTGCTCGGGCAGCAGGGAGATGTCGACCAGGCGCAGCTCGCCGGGCTCGTCTGCCACCCAGAGGCGGCCCGCGGGGCGCCCCTCCAGGAGCACGAGCTGGTGCGAGCCGTGGGAGTAGCGCATCTGGTAGGCGTGCCGCTGCGCCAGCCACTGCATGCGCATGACGGCACTGCGCTGCACGTCGCCCAGCGGCAGGGCCGCAATGTCCGGGCGTGTGCTGGCGTACAACGCGAAGAGAAACGCGTCATCCTCAGGGCTGACGGGGCGCAGAGAGAGGGTGTGGGCCACGACCCCTCCAACCATATCGCTTCATTGGGAGCGGTGGTGGCGCGCCGGTCTTCCTGGACCTTCGTACACAGTGCGGACATCCGACGTCCTGAGTTGGACATCTGCTGAACAGGTGTCTCCCCTCCAGGCGTCAGAGCCCTGGGGAAGGAGCGTCAGACCCACATGAGATGTTCTGGGGGTTCGCACGCGGGAGAGACCATGAAAAAGACACGACATGGCAAGTCCACCCCGGACCCGAAGGACTCGGAAGGCAGGGAGGAGGAGCTGCGGGAGCTGGCGCGCCGCCTGTCGGACCTGGACGGGGATGCGCTGGACGCCCAGCTCTTGGTGACGTTCCGCGAGGCTCGGGACTCGGGCACGGTGCCCCCGGACGCGGGCTTCTTCCTCGTGGCCCACATCCTCCTGGCCATGGCGGACGAGGCGATCCCGGAAGCCCCCCAGGTGCGCGAGCTGGGCCGCGAGCTGGAGAAGATGGAGCAGGACTACGGACTGCCGGAGGACAAGAGCTGGGCGCCGGGCGAGGCCCCCGAGGAGTGGGAGGCGCTCTGCCGCCAGTACGAGATGGCCTGTGACGAGGCTCGCGCGAGCTTCTTCCGCGCTTACGGCGAAGCGGAGATGGCGGAGCTGTTCCTGCATGACAGGGCCGGCTTCATCCGCCACTTCGAGAGCGGACGCCGCTTCTTCCACGGACTGCCGATGCTGCCGGACTTCCTGAACTGAACCGCATGATGACGATGATCTACGAGCTGGTGAGTGCCTCGGGAGCGACGACCGCGTTCATCGTCTTTCTGCTCCTCTCGTTGGGGATCTCCCTGGTCCTCTACGCGGTGATCCTGCGCCAGACCTCTCGCCACGCGCTGTTCCAGGGTGGACCCACCCTCCCGGCACCCCTCGCGGCAGTGCTCTGCGTGGGGGTGTTCGGGCTGCTCTTCGGGGCGATGTACGGCACCACGCTTGAGGGCTTCTATCGGGTCGAGCTGCTCGACGGGGAGGTGCGCCTGCACTACCTGTTCCCCGCGCACACGGTGACGCTGTCGCGCATCGAGCTGGCCCAGGCCGAGCGCGTGCGTGCGCACAAGGGGCGCTGGCACCTGCGGCTCCGCACCCACGAGGGTGTCACGTACGAGAGCGCACTGGCGAATGATCGCGCGGTGCTCGAGTCCTGGCAGGGCCTCAACTCCTACTTGGACGACACCGGCCAGCCCTGAGCGCTCCTCGGGCGTGGGCCCGTGCTTCCTCGAGCCCAGGCTCAGGCGGGCTGAGGACTGGCGGTGGCACCCAGGGGCCGCCGGCTCTGCGCGGCCGTGAGGATGAGCGCACCGAGGCCGAAGAGCACCGTGGCCAGCACGAGCAGGGCGAGTTGAAGGTGGGAGGACAGGGCTCCGCGCCCACTGGCGCCACACGGTCGGGCCTCCTGCCCTGGAGGGCACCTCAGGAGTCTTCCCAGCAGCCAGCGGACCGGGCGCCAGGGGGCTCCTTTCGTCCAAGCTGCAGGGCCGCCAGAGGGTTCACACCTTCCGCCTCAGGAGACGGGCCCGGCTCGGGCTCCTGGGAAGGAGGGCAGGGGCATGATCGCAACCCAAGCGCTGCGCGAGGTTGGACAGGGCATCTGGCTGGACTTCATCACCCGTCGGCTGCTCGCAGAGGGCACGCTGCAGCACTACATCGACGAGCTGGGTGTAACCGGGCTTACGTCCAACCCCACCCTCTTCTACCAGGCCATCTCCCGGGGGAATGACTACGACGACTCCCTCCGCGCCGGGAGGGAGCGAGGGCTGCGCGGTGAGGGGCTCTTCTTCCAGCTCGCGCTGGAGGATCTCACCCGCGCGGCAGCCCTCTTCCAGCCCATCCACCATCAGACCCAGGGTGAGGACGGCTGGGTGTCGCTGGAGGTGTCCCCGCTGCTCGCCTGGCAGCCGGTGCCCACGCTCGAGCAGGTGCTCACCCTTCACGCGCGGGCCAGCCTGTCCAACCTGTTCATCAAGATCCCTGGCACGCATGCCGGCCTGCGGGCCATCGAAGAGGCCACGTACGCGGGGGTGCCTATCAACGTGACGCTCCTCTTCTCGGCCGAGCAGTACCTGGCCGCGGCGAACGCCTACATGAGGGGCATCGAGCGGCGGTTGCAGGATGGGCTCTCACCGGACGTGCGCTCGGTGGCCTCGCTCTTCGTCAGTCGCTGGGACAAGGCGGTGCAGGGCAAGGTCCCCGAGCTGCTGCGAAACCGGCTGGGCCTCGCGGTGGCGCAGCGCACCTATCGGGCGTACTGCGCACTGCGTGCGAGCCGGCGTGTCCAGCACCTGGAGTCCGAGGGGGCCTCCATGCAGAAGCTGCTGTGGGCAAGCACGGGCACCAAGGATCCCACCGCGCCGGACACGCTCTACGTGGAGTCGCTGGCCGCGCCGGACACCATCGACACGATGCCGGAGGGGACCCTGCTGGCCTTCGCCGACCACGGGACGGTGGAGCAGGTGATGGCGCGGGATGGCGGGGACTGCGAGCGGGTGATTGCGGAGTTCGTCGCCGCGGGCGTGGACGTGGACGCGCTGGCCGAGCAGCTCCAGCGGGAGGGGGCTGAGTCCTTCTCCAAGTCCTGGCGCGATCTCATGGCGGTCATCTCCGAGAAGCGCGAGGCTCTGGAGGAGGGGCACGGAGTCGTGCGCTGAGGCCCCAGGAGGTTCTCCGCCGTGTCCCCTCCCGAAGAGAGCGAGGTCGCCCGTTTCAAGCGGTGGGCCGCCGAGCGCGCGGTGGAGCTCGTCCAGCCGGGCATGGGGGTGGGGCTCGGCTCTGGGAGCACCGCGGCCTTCGTGGTGTACCGGCTGGCGGCCCTGCTCCGCGAGGGCAAGCTGACTGGCGTCGTGGGGGTGCCCACGTCGCTGGAGACGGAGTCCCTGGCGCGCTCGGTGGGGGTGCCCCTGGCCACCTTGGAGGAGCACCCGGCACTGGAGCTCACCATCGACGGGGCAGACGAGGTGGACCCGGAGCTCTGCCTGCTCAAGGGCGGAGGGGGAGCGCTGCTGCGGGAGAAGATCGTCGCCCAGGCGAGCCGGCGGGTGATCATCGTGGTGGACGAGAGCAAGCTGTCGCCGAGGCTGGGGACTCAGAGGCCCGTGGCAGTGGAGGTGCTCCCCTTTGGCTGGCGCTCACAGGCCCTCTTCCTGGAGGGGCTGGGCGCACGCGTCACGCGGCGAGAGGCGCGTGAGGGAGGGCCCTACCGGACGGATCAGAGCAACTTCATCCTGGATTGCGACTTCGGCCCCATCTCCCGTCCGGCCGAGCTGGCCGCGAAGCTGGAGGCGCGGGCGGGAATCGTGGAGCACGGGCTGTTCATCGGCCTGACGTCCGAGCTGATCGTGGCAGGCCCCAAGGGAGTGGAGCACCGGGTGCGTCGTGCCGGGTGAGGGCCCTACTTCCGGGCGCCCTTCCACCCTGGGCCGCGGATGACACGGCCGGGCGTGGCGCCGGTGGGCTCTCCGTCCCGGAGCACCTGCACCCCGTTGACGAAGACGTGGCGCACGCCCGTGGCGTACTGGTGCGGCCGGGCGTAGGTGGCGTGGTCCTGGATCGTCGCCGCGTCGAAGACGACGACATCGGCGAAGTGCTGGGCCTTCAGCCGCCCGCGCCGCTCCAGGCGCAGGTTCTCGGCGGGCAGCGACGTCAATCGGCGGACGGCCTCCTGCAGCGGGAACACCTTCTCGTCCCGGGCGTAGCGGCCGAGCACCCGCGCGAAGCTCCCGTAGGCCCGCGGGTGGATGCTGGACTGGAGGAAGACGCCCTCGGCGGCCACGGACTCCATGTCGGAGCAGAAGCTCATGTACGGCAGTGCGAGCTGCTTGCGGACGTTGTCCTCCGACATGAGGAAGTACACGGTGGAGATGCGGCTGCCGTCCTCGATCACCAGATCGATCGCCGTCTCCTCGGGGGACTTCCCGCGCAGGGCGGCCACCTGGGCCAGCGTCTTGCCCGTCAGCGGCTTGAGCTTCTCGCTCTTGAAGCCGGTGAGCAGGATGTTCTCCGGCGAGCCGGCGGCCAGGAAGAAGTTCTCCCAGTCACCGGAGGGCGTGGTCATCTCCCGCATCACCCGCTGGCGGATGGCCGGATCCTTCATCCGCTCCTCCCAGGCCTTCTGCCCGCCCTCCTGCACCCAGGGAGGCATGGCGGCGTCCAGCCCCGTCGCCGCGGCCGTATAGGGGTACATGTCCGTGGTCACCCGCAGCCCGCTCTTGCGCGCCTGCTCGATGCGGGCAATGGCCTCGTCCAGCTTCCCCCAGTTGCGCTGGCCCGCGGCCTTCAGGTGGTAGATCTCCACCGGAAGCCCCGCCTCGCGCCCGATGGTGAGGGTCTCGTCGAGGGCCTCCAGCAGCCGGCTCCCCTCGCTGCGCATGTGGGTGATGTAGATGCCGCCATGCTCGGCGGAGACCTTCGCCAGGGCGATGAGCTCGTCCGTCTTCGCATAGGCCGCGGGCGCATAGATGAGCGACGAGCCGACGCCCAGCGCTCCTTCCTCCATGGCCCTGCGCACCAGGGTGCGCATCCGCTCCAGCTCCTCGGGGGTGGGGGCGCGGTCGGCGTACCCGAGCTCGTGGACCCGCACCGTGGTGGCCCCCACGAACGAGGCGACGTTCGGGGAGATGCCGCGCTTCTCGAGGTGCTCCAGGTACTCGCCGAGCGTCGTCCACGGCACGTCGAACTTCAGATCGCCCTGCTGCTCGAGCATCTCCTTGCGCATGGGCTCGGTGAGGGGCCCCATCGAGGAGCCCTCGCCGAAGATCTCCAGCGTGACGCCCTGCCGGAGATCGCTCTGCGAGCGCCCGTCCACCAGCAGGGACTCCGTGGCCCAGCTCAGCATGTTGATGAAGCCGGGGGCCACGGCGAGGCCGCGGGCATCCACCTCGAGCCGCCCCCGAGCGCCCTGCAGGTCTCCGATGGCGGCGAGCGTGTCACCTTGGAGCGCCACATCGGCGACGAAGGGCTCACCGCCGCTGCCGTCGTAGACGGTGCCGCCTCGGAGGACGACGTCGTACGTGGCAGCCTCCAGGGGAGGAGGCACCGGCGTGGAGGCGCAGGCGGAGAGCAGCAGCCCGCAGCAGACGAGGACGAACAAAGGGACGGCGCGCATGGATCTCCTACAGCTCACCCCAGAACATGGCCACGAGCCCGGCGCGGTTGCTGGCCCCGTACTTGCGCAGCAGGTTGGTGACGTGGACCTCCACCGTCCCCTCGCTCCGGCCCAGCACCGCGGCGATCTCCTTGTTCGTCTTGCCCCGGGCCACCAGCTCCAGCACCTCCAACTGCCGGGGCGTCAGCTGGCCAATCTCGCGGGCTCGCCGCAGCCGCCGGGCCAGCTCGCTCTCCTCGACATGGTGCGGCTCGCTCCGGTCCACACGTGCCGTCTCCAGCGCGATGGAGACCCAGGGCATCAGCTCGGCCAGCACCTCGTCTACACCCCGCTGCCCGGGGCCGCGCGGCAGCTCCAGCTCCAGCCGCCCCACGGCGCGGCCCGCCACCTCGAGCACGAAGCGGCGCTGATCTCCCGGGCCGCGCTCGCCGGAGACGCCCATGAGCTGCATCCGATCCTCCTGCCCGGTCACCCACACCTCCACCCAGCTGCAGCCGAACTGGAACCGCAGCAGGGTGACGAGCGCCTCGACGAGCGCCTCGCGGTTGGGGGAGTGCGCCAGCTCGCGAGCCAGGGAGCTGATGTCCGCGCGCGTGGGGCGCCGCCCGGGCCGCGGCTCGTCCGCGGGCAGCTCCAGGTGGGTGCGGAAGATGCACGTGGCATGGCCTTCGGAGCGGCACTCGGTGTGCTCGAGCGACGCGAGCTTCCCGCCGAACAGCTCGAGCGTGCGCCCGAGGTACCCGAGCAGCGTGATGCACATGGCGCGGTTGCTGACAGCCCAGTCCCGAAGCTCGGCGGAGACCTCTGGCCCGTTCTGCCACGAGCGCCAGGTCCCCGTGTCGTGGGAGCGGCGCCAGTACAGGTTCATGTGACGGATGGCGAAGGAGGGGCGGATGAGCCGCAGGAACCACCGGTACACCGTGGACAGCTCGCGATCCGCGTCGAAGCGCCCCATCTCCATCAGCAGCCCGTCATCGAGCTTGAGCTGCTGGCAGGCCGCGCTGATCAGCCGCTCCACGAGGTGCACGTCATACCAGGCGCCGGGATCCACCGAGGCGACCTGGGCCTGATCTTCCTGAGACAGGAGCGCGAGCACCGCGTCCCACGCAGCCGCTCCAAACCGTTCGCGCACGAAGTCGCGACGGTTGAAGATCTTGTTACCGGGAATGAAGCCCGTCGAAGCGGGACCCTGGGTAGCAGCAGGGGGAGAACCGTCGCGACTCAATGGGACACCTGAGGTGAAACATTGGTGAACGAGCATGGATGATGATTCCTCTGACATGAGGTCCCAAGACGCACTCCAAGTCAATCGTGCAAACCCCGCAGATCTGATCCGCAAAGCTGAGGGGAGAAGGGGCAAGGGCCGGCCCTGCGGGTAGAGTGCGCCTACCTTGCTGGACGGGCCGTCAAGACGCCGCTCTATCCGATGCACACGCTGAAGCACCTGATGGGCCTGCTCGACGAGTCCGAGCTCACGGCGATGGGGCGGCCCCCGAATTTTCCGTCCAGGTACCGGGAGCAGATGACGGGCTGGAACCGCGCCCAGCAGAAGCGCCGGCTCCGGGGTGAGCCCTCGTCGCAGCCTCAGGCCTGGCCCGGCACTCCGGCACCTGCACCCGGGCGAGCGGGGCCGCAGGGGGCACGGGAGGAGTCCTCCGCTCCGCTCACGGGGCGGCAGTGACGCCCTTGGCGCTGGAGGGGATCTCCAGGAAGGATCCACACACGGTGGAGGTGGGACTGCCCGGGAAGGAGTCGTGGGCCCGCCGCTTCGAGCCTGGGATGCTGGGGGAGGAGCTGCACGTCACGCTGGAGCCGGTGCGGACGGCTCCTCCGCCCCCTGTGACGCCGCCTCCTCCCAAGCCGCTTGCGGCGGGCTCTCGCCTCGAGACGGAGACGCTGCCTGCGCACGTCATCTTGCAGGGGAGCTGGCCCGCCTTCAGCGCCGTGGCGTGCTCGCTCTGGGAACCCCTGGATCCGAAGCGGGCCTATACGGTGTGGCTCACCGGGACCCATACGGGGAATGCGCCGCTCTCCGAGCAGGACCGGCAGCGCGGGCTGAGCCCGGACTTGATCCGCTCCACGCAGGTGCATGTCTTCACCGTCTCGGACACCCAGGCCCTGTACGCGTTCATCCTCATGGGGAGCGCCTCGGAGAGCCTGGAGGGACAGGAGCTGACGCTCCATGTGCGTGACAACGGGTCGCGGAAGGTAGTCCATCGCCGGGTGGAGGCGAGGCAGGTCCTGGTCCCGATGGGGGTGGAGGCCCGCTACACGGTCCGGCAGCTCGATCCGGAGGTCTCGTACACGTTGGAGATCCGGCCGCATGAGGGCATCCTCGCGAGCCCGGTGGCAGTGCTTGCGGTGCCTCGGCCGGGTGAAGCGGTGGAGGTGTCTGGGCAGGTGTCGGGGGACTTCCGCTATGCGTTGCCGCCGGGCCGCTACACGCTGTGGGGTGCGCGGGAGCCGTGGTTCGCGCTGCCGCGCTGGCAGCACGAGGGGCGGGATGTGGAGATGGACGTGGTGCTCACCGCCAACGCGGCCACCACGCCACCGGATGACACGCCGGCCTCACCGAGTGACGCAGGGAGCAATTAGTCTTGCTCATGTGGCGGACACTGGATCGTTGGGTGATGCCACTCATATCGATGTTACTCCCTGAGAGGAGGGCAAGCTCCATGGACAGGGACTACCTGCTGATCTCCCAAGAAAACGGAGGCCGCTTCGATGTAGATGCGCTCGCTCGGATGCGGGCGTACTGGGAAGGCACGCCCTTCTATGTTCGTAGCGATGGTGCTTACGTCATCTGCCTGGACGAAGGAGCACGCGAGGCCGCCCTTAAGAACCGTGGAGTGGATGAACCTAACGGCACTTCCCATGTCATCCTGTTTCGACCCGAGCGAGTGGTTTTGGGCTCCTTGGGGTGGATGGAACTGGACGCGCAGTTCGCCGACTTTATCGAGTGGTGCCAGCAGCAGTGGTCCTGCAAGCTGTTCCGTGACACAGGCGAGCCAGCTAGTGCTTCTGAACTTCGGCACGACTGAGCCTCAAAGGAGGCCGAGGAAGCTCTTCTCCTCGGCCTCCCAAAACCTGTCTGCTTGTCAGACAGGTTCGTGCCATGCGCGCCGCCAACGAGCCTCAGCGGCTTCCAAGCCGGGACAGGACCCGCTCCGTGTCCCGCTCGAGGAACTCGACCAGCTCTTGCACCCCATCATGCCGGATCAGCGGCGCATTCTGCCCAGCCCAGAGCGCCAGCAGATCCTCCCGCCCCTGGCTCGCAGCCGCCTGACGGATGGGCTGCGTGAACCAGTTCTGCACGGGATAGGGCGGAAGCGCTCGCTCGTGCTCGGTCATCTCCGTCAGGAAACGGTTCCGGATCCCGCGAGCGTACCGTCCCGAGAAGACCCGGGTCAGCACCGTGGCTCGGGCCGAATCCTTCCGCAACGCCCGCCGGTACGTCTCACTGGCGTTGGACTCTTCACAGGCCAGGAAGGCGGTCCCCACCTGCACACCCTCGGCTCCCAGTGCGAGGGCGGACGCTATGCCCCGGCCATCCGCGATTCCTCCAGCAGCGACGACGGGTGTTCTGACGCGATCCGCGAGCTGCGGCACCAGCGCCGCTGTTGCCGGCGATTCGTCGGGCGGGCGCAGAAACGATGCGCGATGGCCACCGGCTTCGCTGCCCGAGGCCACGATGAGATCCACCCCGGCTTCCTCCAAGGCCAGTCCCTCCTCCACGTTCGTGGCCGTCCCGATCGTCACGATTCCGTGGGTGCGGCAGGCCTTCAGCACCTCGGCCGAGGGAATGCCGAAGATGAAGCTGAACACCGGCGGCTTGAGCTCGAGCACCGCCTCGATCTGTCTCTCGAAGTCCTGCGAGAAACCGCTCGGATAGGCCGGCTCCGGGATCCCCAGCTCGTCGTAATAGGGCTTCAGTCTCGCGACGTTCGACTTGAACTCCTCCTGCGTCGGACGCAGCTCCCGCTCGGAGCCGAGAGGAATCCAGAGGTTGATCGCGAACGGCCCGGAGATGAGCCTGCGCAGCTCCGCAACCGTCTCCTTGATCTGCGCAGCGTCTAGGTGGTGCACACCGAACGAGCCCAGGCCGCCCGCCGCCGACACCGCTGCCGCCAGCCGGGTCGATGACAGCCCGCCCCCAAACGGACCTTGGATCAGCGGGAGGCGGGTCTTGAGAATCCTGGCCGCGCGCGTCTCAAACCACATGTCGTCCTCTCGCGAGGGCCGCCATTATGGGCAGAGGAAGCGCACGTGGTAGTTCAGGCACTCACGGCCATCCGTCTGCTCCGCGTTCACGCAGATGCCTCCCAGCGTGGGGCTGCAGGAGTAGACCTGCCCGGTCTGCGTCCAGTCGACGCCTTCCAGCGTGGCGCACTCGATGCCGATCGGGGTGTTGCCATTGCACGCGTAGGGGAAGTTGACGAGGTCCTCGTAGTCCCCATTGCCGCTTGGGTAGTCCCGGTTCAGCCACTCCGTCCAGGTGCCAGTCGGCGGAGGCTGGCAGAGGTTGTGATCCTGCAGCGGGTTCACGTGGCCCTCGGCGTTGCCCGTCATCGACTTCGCGTAGATGCCGCCGTCGAAGCTGCCGTTGTGGAAGGTGACGTCGGCGTAGGGGGCCAGCACCGTGCCCCAGAAGCCGTAGCCCTGGGCATTGATCGTCGTGGTGTCCACGAAGTTGTAGAGGATGCCGCTCTGGTCGATGCCGCCGCTGAACGAGTGGCCGAAGCCCGTGAAGGTCGCCGAGCTGCCGCGAATGTTGATCACCGCGAGGGAGCCGGCCGGCGCGTCGATGGACAGCAGCGTGGCCCCGGTGAAGGCGCTGGCGCTCACCTCGAAGGCGTTCACGTGAGGATCCGTGCCGCGCAGGAAGATGCCGCCCCAGGACTCGCGCGTCGTGGTGCCGTTGGCCGGCAGGCTGGCCAGCTGGGAGGACAGGTTGCGCAGCTCGGTGCCGCGAGTCGCGAAGTTGATGGGCGAGCCCGCCGCCACGACGCCCCGCGGGAACGTCACGGTGCTGTCGGCGCTGTAGCTACCGCCGTACCAGGCGTCGCCCCAGACGCCACCGTTGGTGAGCGTCAGGTTGCCGCCGGCCACCAGCGTGTTGGCGATGTTGCTGTCCGGCATCCGGTGACCCACCGAGAAGTTGTTCATGGTGATGTTGCCACCCGCCGCCACCTTGCCCTCCACGTCCGTGCCCTGGGTGTAGTCCTCGAGTACGAAGAGGTTGTAGTCCCGCAGGCTCACCTGGAGGCCCGCCGAGCCATCATGGCTGCAGGTGCCGTCCTCGCCCTGGCAGGTGTCCGTCGTGCACGCGTTGCCGTCGTCGCAGTCCGCGTCGACGTGGCAGCCGGGATCACAGACGTCGCCAACGCCATCCTCGTCGCGGTCGATCTGATCCGGGTTGGAGTCGCAGCGGCAGTTGTCGAGGTTGTCGGGGATGCCGTCACTGTCGCAGTCGGCGATCTGGTCCGTGTCGAGGAGCGCGTAGTCGAAGGCGAGGTAGGGCTCATTCGGGGCGATGATGGTGATGATCACCTGGCCGTCCGTCATGGAGGACCACGGCACCACCGCGTAGGCCGTCTGGGCGAGGCCGTCCTGGTTGCCGCCCTGCACGTTGAGTGGCGTCACCACGCCGTCGACCCGGATGCTCGCGGGAGAGACGTCGTAGTCACCGAACACCAGGTTGATGAAGTGGTCGACGCCGTAGTCGACGTCACCCGGGACGGGGACGGAGAAGGAGAAGGAGAAGGTGATTCCATCCGAGGCCCCGGCAGGAGTCCGGGACTGGTCGGTGAGCTGGGCTCCGTTCGTTGCCGCTCGCTCAGCGGCGGAGCGGAAGTCGAAGTCGTCGTTGCTGCCGACCGCGGTGCTGCCGTTCCGGTTCCAATCGGGCAGGAACTCCCCGGCTTCGATGCGGCCGTCGCCGTCGGTATCCGCGGGCTGGTTGTGTGGAGCCGGAGAGGCACGGACGAGCCCGGCGGGGGAGATGCCGAAGCCGTCGATGTCTCCGATGAGCTTCCTCACCACTCTTGACTGGCCGAGGTTGCGGGCCTCCTTCCCCTCGGTGCCGTCCGGCGGACTGTCGCCGTCCACGGGACTACAGGCCGAGAGCACCAGGAGGGCAGCTGTCAGAGGCAGAGTGAGGGAGGAGCGCATGACGCAAATGCTACTCCCAGTGTGTTCCTGGTTTACAAGTTAATTCTGATTACCCCCGTTTCCGAAGGCGCCAGCTGAAGCCCTGCGGATAGCTTGACGCAGGTGCGCCCACTCATGCGCAGGACGTGGGATGCGGAGCTCTATTTCTTGTCTCGAATGTCAAAGTAGTAGGAGGTCTGACTCGTTCCGGTCTTCGTCTTGACCATCCTGCTTTCCTTGTAGCGAGCCTTGAGGAAAAGCCTTCCCTCATTGTGCTCCCTGTTCTTGTGGATGTAGTCGACCAAGGCGTCTCGAGTGATGGGCTGCCAGGCCGATGACCATCCGTGATTCCCCAGCTGGAATTGCAAGCCATCGTCCTCTCTGTGGACCGTCACATAGGCACCCGGGTCGCTGATCTTGGGATGAAAGAAGTCGAAGAACTCCAGGGCACAGCGCTCGTCCATCGTGTCAACGAGCTCCCCGATGGCCTCCCGCGTGCTCTGGAGTGGAGGGGAAACTCGATGACGGTCTGCCTCTTCGTTGCCTTGCCAGGTTTCTTCATGGAGGGAGAGGCCGAAGGCGAGGGTTGCTCGCGCTCGTCGGCGCTGGCGCGAGCGCTCAGGAGGAACAACGCTACCACTCGAGCATTCGCACTGGCTGAGCATTCAGCGTGACGGAGGTGGTGCCTTCGGGAGGCGCGAACTCCACCGCGATGGGAATGGAGCCTTCGCCTCCAGGTGGAACTGGCCCTGTCGCCGCTCCAGGGACACCTCGATTCCAGGTCGATCAGGCGCGGCCGTCCGGACATGCTCGAAGCCATCACTCAGAGCGGGGACGCCCAGGAACTTCCGAGAGCGACCGAACGTGGGCGTGCCCGACTAAACGACGGGTCGTGATTCCCGATCGGCCCGGAGGCAGGCAGGCGCCGACAGAGCGGGGAAGCGGCGTAAGCCGCCGGTCCTACCCAGGTCGCACGAGTGCCTTGGGAGTGGTACCCCTGAGCAACGATGGAAGAGGGACCGACGAGCTTACATCTGCTGACGCTGCTGCTGGAGCCAAGCCTCCGGCAGGAGTTCGGCGAGGCGGGAGGCCGGGAAGCGGGTGTCGCCCAGCTTGGGCAACACGTCGCGCAGGTAGGCCCACGGGTCCGTACCGAGCCTGTAGCAGCTGAGCACCAGGGAGTAGGCGGCAGCAGCACGGTGGCCGGCCGCATCACTGCCGGCGAACAGGTAGTTGTTGCGACCGATGGCTATGAGCTTGATGAGGCGCTCGACTTCTCCATTGTCCAGAGGCAGGCGCCCGTCCTCGAGGAAACGTCCGAGCTGGACAGAGCGGTGGGTGGCATAGGTGATGGCTTTGCCCAGGGGCGTCTTGGGGGCCACCTGGGGCTCCAGCTCCTCCAGGGTGCTGAAGATGTCCGTGTAGAGGCAGACGCTTTTCTCCAGGCGCAGGTGGCCGCGCTCTTGGGGCGTGAGGTTTTGCTCTGTGGCCTCGCGCTCGACGGCGTAGAGCTTCTGGATGTGGGAGAGGACGAGGCTGGCGCGCGGCTCGCCGGCCTGGAAGGCTCGCTCGAAGCCGCGCCGGGCGTGCATCCAACACCCCACCTCAACGCGGGGGGAGGTGGGGCCGAACAGGGCGTTGTAGCCCGCGTAGCCATCCACCTGGATGTAGCCTTTTCGCTCCGAGAGAATCTGCTGAGGCCCCTCGCCGCGCCAGTCGGGTGTGTACTCCACGAAGACATTGCCGCCCTCGCCAACGTAGGGCCAGAGGTGGCCGCGCTTGATGCCGCGCGGATCGTCCTTGTCGAGTACCCGCAGGCCGGTGTCGTCCGTCTGGACGAGGATGTCCTGCAGGGTGCGCTGCTTGAGCAGCTCCACCAGGGGCGGCAGCACGTCGCACGCGCCGGCCAGCCAGTCTCCCAGGGTGGAGGGCGGCAGCTTCACGCCGTAGCGCTTGTCGAAAATGGCCTGCTGGCGGTACAGCGGCAGCCCATCTCGGTACTTGCCCACTACCAGTTGGGCCAGCAGGCCAGGGCCAGGCAAGGCGCCCGGCAGAGGCGTCTCGGAGGCTGGCGCCGAGACGACACCCTCCTTGCACTTGGCACACGAAAGCTTGGGCCGCTTCTCCACCAAGACGAAGAAGCGCGCCGGCTCCAACTCCAGCCGCTGGCTGACTTCCTCGCCCATGGGGCTACGCTCCAGGCCACAGCAGGGACAGGCGCTCTGCTCGGACGATACGGGCACCACCACCTCGCGCCGCTCCAGGTGCGCTGGCAGCGCCTGGGCTCCTCGCGGAGCCTGCCGGCGTGAGCGCTGCTTCTTGCCGGTGCCGTCCGTGGAGTCGGAGCCAGCGGCGGCAGGTGGGGCCGAGGGCGAGGGCGGTGTCTGCTGCGCCGTCTCGGAGCTCTCTGGCCCAGCCGCCTGGGAGCTCAGAAACGCCAACAGCAGCTGCAACTGGCTGGTAGTCATCTTCTCGCTGCGGCGCCCATACAGCTGGCGCAGGGCCTCTTTGAGCCGGTGCGCCGTGGAGGTGTGCGCCTCACGCAGCCGAGCCACCAGGTCCACCAGCATCTCGATGGCTTCAGCCCCTCGCCCCTGCGAGAGCATCTGCAGCACGTAGGCGCGCACCCCTTCTATGTCGCTCGTCTCACTCGGAGCTTGCTGCTCCGCCTCGAGCTCTCCAGCCTCCTGGGCCACTGTCGCGGGCGTCGTCATGCGTGCCCAGCTATGCCAACCTATGAGGTAGGGTGCAACACAAATGCTCTGCGGCCTCCTGCCGCGCTCAATGCACCGCGCGCCGCCGCGCTCGCGCTGCCTCCACCAGCGACAGCAGCTGTGCCAATTGCTTGGGCTCAAGGCTCACGCTGGCCTGGCCCTCGGACACCGCCGGCACTCGGAAGCGCCCCGCCTCCAGACGCTTGCTCACCACGCAGAAGCCGTTGGCGTCCCAGAACAGGATGCGCAGCATGTCTCGGCCCCGGTTGAAGAAGACGAACAGGTGCCCTGAGCGCGGCTCCTGCCCCAGCGCCCCCTTCACCAGCGCCGACAGCCCATCCGCCTGCTTGCGCATGTCCGTCGGCACGCTGGCCACGAAGATGCGCACAGACTCCGGCAGCCTCAGCATGCAGCCCCCTCCTGCAGGGCTCTCACCACCCGGCCGATGAGCTCCTGGCTGGCTCCCTCTCTCACCTGGATGCGCACTCCCGACACTTCCAGCTCAACATCCCCCGCCCCACGCTCACTCATCCGCGCTCCGGCACCCACGCTGACGGGCACGAAGCTCAACGGCTGCTGCGTGCGGCCCTGCCGCTGCTTCCAGAAGCGCACTCGCGCGTACGACAGCCCGTGCCGCTGGCAGAAAGCCCACAGCGAACACCCCTCGGTCTGCTGCGCTCGCAACACTGCCTCGGCGATCTGCTCCGTCCACCGCTCACTCATGGCCTGCTCCTGCCACGAGCCCTCTGTCCCCTTCGTCGATTCTCTCGCTTTCGTCATTCCGCCAACCTGCACTCATCCGCCGCGCACTACCACCTGGGTAGGACCGGCGGCTTACGAAGCGGCAGGAGCCCGCACGGTTCGGCCTTGTGTGCGCAAGAACCAGAAGAAGAAACGAGCCCTGCCTCAGGGAGGAAAACAGCTGCGCCTGCGCACAGGTGACCGCAGGCGGTTGATTCGCTGGGGAGAGAGGACTGGCTGCCCGCTCACCCTGCGGCGGCGCATGGCGGTGGCGAAGGTTGCCGCTGGCCAGTCGCGAGCGCAGGCCGCCCGTGAGTTGCTGTGCGCCACCTCCCCCGTGGTGGCCGCCGTCAGGCGTTACCTGGAGAGCGGACGCGAAGGGTTGGTGGAGCGGCGGGCTCTGAACGGCCAGCGCAAGGTGGACGAGCGCTTCCGAGAAACACTCTGCCGGGTGCTGAAGGGCACGCCTCAGCAGTCCGGATGGCGGCGCACCACGTGGACACGCGAGTTGCTGGCGCGCGAGTTGGAGCGACGTGGCCGAGTCCGTGTGTCGCCAGCCACCATGGGACGCACCCTGGCCTCGGTAGGCGCGCGGCTCAAGCGGCCCCGCCCCGTGGTGCGCTGTCCTTGGCCCGAGCGAAAGCGCCAGCAGCGGCTCTGGCAGCTCAAGCGTCGTGCGACCTACGCCCGCCCCGACGAGCCCGTCTTCTACGAGGATGAGATGGACTTGCACCTCAATCCCAAGGTGGGGCCCGATTGGATGCTGCCCGGCCAGCGGCGTGAGGTGGTGACTCCGGGCAACAACCAGAAGCGCTACGTGGCCGGAGCGCTCCACTCGCGCACGGCCCGGCTGACGTGGGTGAGGGGCGAGAGGAAGACGAGCGCCCTGTTCATCGACCTGGCGCGTGCCGTCGGTGAGGCCTACCCCGATGCCAAGCGCCTGCACTTCATCCTGGACAACGCGGCCACGCACTCCAGCAAGAAGACGAAGACGGCGCTGGAGCAGATGGGCGGGCGGGTGGTGCTGCACTTCCTGCCGCCCTACTGCCCGGAGGGCAACCGCATCGAGCGCGTGTGGTGGGACGTGCATGCCAACGTCACCCGCAACCACCGCTGCAAGAAGATGGAGGCGCTCACGGCCGAGGTGGACCCCTAGCTCGAAGCTCGTAACGTACAGCGAACCGCCAGCCCGATGTTGCGCGCCGCCCCGGCCCGACGCGCAGCATGACACCGTTCGAGAATCACGATCGGTCGTTTAGGCACGCGCCTGACGGAGGGCTTCCGTCATCTGAGCCAGCTCGATGCTCGTCTCCAGGATGTGAGGGAAGTGGGCGTTTGAGCACCGTGTTCTGGCCGCGCCGGTCCACGCGGTGGCCCAGTCGACGAAGAGCCAGTGTGGTACTTCCCGCAGGAGCCCGTCTGAGTCCAGGTGCCTCATGAACCAACCCAGAGCCCTCTCAACGGCGGGGAACAGCTCCTCGGCCAAGGCCAGGTTCACCGGTGTCGCGGACATACTCGCGCAGGCTCATCATCCAGTAGAGACAGTAGTCCGAGATGGCACTAACACCACCCGTCGGGGTCCTGATGCAGTAGTGTTAATTGGGTTCTTTCGTACTACAACTTTGGCGATCTCGTGGGATCGAGAGCTAGGACAGTGCCGTCAGGGTTGTACACAACACCGTTATGTTGCTTATGGCGCCGCCCGCGTCTAATTAGTTCATTGATAGCGGCTTTTACCAAAGGCTTCGAACTGCCGAGCTTGAATATCATGAGCGAGAGCAATCCCGGCTGCCACGGCTGCTGGGGTAACGCTGCATCCACTTGGTTCAGAAAATCCTCGGAAAGAGTTGGAAAAGGGATGGGAATTTGGTTCTTTGGGGGCGCACGAGACTTGCGATGCTCTAAAGATTTCCAGCGATCGAGGGCTTGAGGGTTCTGGATGCCGTATGTCAAGGCGGCTGCGCTACAAACTTCCATGATGAATAGTTCGCTACGATAGTCTTTGGTTTTTGTAGGGACCTTTTGTGTGCCTTGTATTAGGCTCCATAGTTCAGCGACAAGTGTACTGGAGATATTGGTAGTGTCGAAATTTATGAGGTCGGATACTCCGTACGAGAAGGTACCAAGTGTTTTTGATACTGCAAGCAACGCAATTAGATTTCGCCATTTTGCAAAGAAGCGCTCTCCCTCGCCTGGCTTGGTCGGTCTCACAAGAGCTAGGCCATCCTCCGTTCGCTTCAGTACGTCAGTGATGATAGGCCAAGCCTGCAATGGCGTCCGCTCCGAGAAAACCTCAGCGTAGCTTTCATCTTCCCGCATAAAGCGAGATTTCAGACGCGCTGCAGTGGCAGGACTCTTCTTTATGAGTGAGACGTACCCAGCCGCGATGTACATGGGGGTGACGAAACGAGACGGAGGTTTTCCGATGTTTCGATAGTAGTTCCTGCGGCGTTCGTAGTACCACTCGTGGCGCTCTAGGATGTCCTCAATGTCACGCTGAATTTTATCTGTCGCGCGAAGTGACGCTAGTTCGACCACGCTCTGGCTGTTGGTTGCTAGAATGATTCGGTCTCTGACGGTTGCGTCAGTTGAGACCACAATCTTGATTAGAAGTGCGCGGTTTGAAGTATTCGAACCGCCCGATTGGAAATAGCGAAATATTGTTTCAGTGGTTTGGAGGCCATTGACAATCTGAATGTCTTCCAGTTGAATTGTCTTGCCAAGCGAGATGGCTGCGGTGGCCAAAATGGTGACGCCGTTGTTGAGCCACCAAAAATCGGGGGCAGCCGGGTCTTGTAGGGAACCGAGGATGTCTTCGTTGACTTGGTTGCTGCCGAGATAGTCTCTGACATTCGAGTCGAAGAGGTACCGGCGCAGCGCGTTTGATTCATCTTTGACGAAGCGATAGAATTCCTCAAGGCGTGCCAGAACAACATAGCTGGCTTGCTCCCGTGCGAGATATTCAAGCACAGGAAGTGAAAGTGAAAATTTTCGGATCCTGCGGTATGATGCAATAAGTTCAGCAGAACCGATGAATTCGAATGACGCGGTGCAAGAACTGAAAAGTGCCTGGGTTGTGGCAGTCAATTGGTTCGCTCGAGCGCGAATATTCTCAGCCACCGTGGAACTGTCGCCACGTGAAACATATGCAAAGTGAATTGAGAGTGTTGGGTGAGTGGTAGATAGGCGACGATAGGCAAGATGCAGGAGGGCCTTCGCCTTGAGCATCTCGTCTGAGTATGCGCCGCGGAGTTCTGCACGCTCAAGACTGAGGTCAAGTAGTTCCGGAATGCTTGCCAGCATCGAGTTAAGAGGTGCTTGCTGGAAGGTGTCATGGTGTTTACATGTCAGGATCCAGACTTCAATCTCAACATTGCGTTTTGGCCAAGTAAAAACTTCAGGGTCGCGAAGTAAATGCCCATTGATCAGGATGAAAAATCCGTCAATGCCGCCATCATCGCGCCCATCTACCCACCCACTCTCAAGTTCATCCCGCGACAGATCAAAGTTTTTAAGTACCTGCTCAAACGCTAGGAACTCAAAAACCTCGTCGCGACGAATCGACGGGAGTGCGTCGAGGATTCGCTGCTCGATGATGCCGTCTAGGAGTACGGTGTCGTTCTTGGCCATGCGTTGCTGAGAATATAAAGAAAGCGGCTCTAAATGCGAGAAATTGCTTTCCCCAACACTAGGTGGTTTCCAGTTAAGCTAGACCGATGGAAGGAGGGGAGACACTGCCAGTTGGACCGTCACTTCGCATACTGTAAGGATCCGCGCCCTGGATCTTGCTTAAGCGAGGAGGGTGAGATCCGCCGCGGTGTCGACGTCTTCGCCGCCGCCCACGAGCGCTACCTCGACCACGCGCGAAGGCTCGCGAGCGATGACTCCTCGCGCGCCCTGGCCCGGCTCGAGCGCCTCCAGCTCCGGAAAGAGCGCGCGGGAGAACAGCGCGGGCACACCGCGCGTCCCCTCATAACTGGAGGCCACAATGGCAGCCCGTGTCCGCGTAAAGGCCTCCACCAGCGCGCGGAGATGCCCGGCATCCACTCGGAGCTGATCGCACAGCATCACCAGCGCAGCATCCACGACCGGACTTGCTCCTGCTGGCTCCAGGGTGTCGAGCGCCTTCAGGCCCACGCGCAGCGAGCTGCCCATACCGGCGCTCCAGTCCGCATGGGGAACCGTGCGTACGGGCAGCCCGGCCAGCTCCGCCGTCACCGCCTCGGCCTGAGCCCCAAGCACCACCACCACCGGGCCACACTCCGCTGCCACCGCGGCCTCGGCGGCTCGTCGCACCAGCGTCTTCCCCTCGTGGAGGAGCAGCTGCTTGGGACGCCCGAGCCGCGAGGAACCTCCCGCGGCCAGGAGCACCACCCCTACGCTCACGCGAGTCTCCGCGCCATGGGTGGCGCGGGAGTGTGGATGGGCGCCTGCCGCTCTCGCAGCTTCCCGCCGTCGCGCTCGGACAGCACCGCCCGGAGCTCTGCCACGATGGAGAGGGCCACCTCGTCAGGCCCCTCGGCGCCCACGTCCAGCCCAATGGGAGCGTGAAGCTTTTCGAGCTGAGCAGGCGTCGGCATTGGAGTCAGCTCCGCGAGCAGCCGATCGGTCCGCGAGCGGGGACCCAGCACGCCCAGGTAGCGCAGCGGCTGCGGCACCAACCGCGCCAGCAGCTCCCGGTCCTGCGGCAGGCTGTGGGTCATCACCACCGCGAGGGTGCGAGGGGAGAGTGTCACCTTCTCTTGCACTTCGCGGGCCTTGGCCGACACCACTGCGTGGGCTCGTGGGAAGCGCCGCCGCAGCGTCTCGGCCGGCTTGTCCGCCACCACCGTGACGTGCCAGCCCAAGCCCAACGCCTGCGCCACCACAGGCGCCACGTCGAAGCCTCCTCCAAACAACACCACCGGCGTGGGCGGATCCACCACCTCTACCAGGACGTCCGCGCCTCCGCAGGGGCCGGTCCAGGTGCGCCCCACCTCGAGCGCCTCTCCTGCTGCCGCGCGCACCGCGTCCCGCAGCGGGCCGGAGAGGTTGCTCACCTCCACTCCGTCATCCCGCAACAGCAACCGCGCACCCACCGCGCTGCTCGGCCCCCGGTACACCGTGGCTACCACCGAGCGTCGCGACTGCCGCCGCGCCTCGCTCGCGAAGGCCAGTGGGTCCATCGGCCCCGGCTCCCAGCGCTCGATCAGCACGTCCACCACGCCGTTGCATCCCAGCGCGAAGGACAGGCCACCCTCGTCCTCGGCGTTGTCTCCCGTGGAGTCGTAGCGCAGCAGCCGCGGGCCCGTGGCCGTCCAGAAGAAGGCCTTGCGGACGATGTCGCCCTCCAGGCACCCGCCGCTCACGCCGCCCGCGAGCCAACCCTCCTCGCCCATCAGCATGCGCGCCCCCGGCCGCCGGTAGGCCGAGCCCGACACCGCCACCACCGTGGCCAGCACGAGCGACCCCGGGTTGCTGCCACGGGCGCGGAGGATGTCCTCCAGGTCCTTCATGTCTCATCTCCAGCCGCGTAGCACCTCCGACTGGCACCGCTGCACGCGTGCGGGTGCGCGAAGTTCTCATCCGGGCCCACCGGCTCCATGGTGAGCAGGCACCAGTACTGCGCCACAGTGGAGTTACCGAGCTGCCACGGCTCCTCTCCCACGACAGGTCCATAGAAGGCCTTGGTGCGCAGGCACCGGCAGACCGGCGGCAGCGCGGAGTTCTCGGGCACGTTCATGCGACACCTCCAGCGGCGAGCAGCGTGCGCCGCACCACCGCCTCGAAGATCGGGAGCTTGTAGGCATTGCCCGACATGGGGTTGGCACCTTGCAGGGCCGCCTTCGCGGCAGCCTGGATCGTCGCGGCATCCAGCTCGCGGCCCACGAGCGCCGTCTCGGCCGCGCTCGCACGCCAGGGCACTGGCGCCGCCGCACCCAGCACCACGCTGGCCTTGCGCACCTTGCGACCGTCCAGCTCGAGCGCCACGGCCACCTCCGCCACGGGCCAGTCGTAGGACTCCTTCTCGCCCTGCTTGAGGTACGCGGTCCG
>NZ_DASPHO010000705.1:0-6871 GCF_035629615.1 Hyalangium sp.
GATCAGACTCTCCCCAGCGCGCCTTGGAATCCAGGAACCGGCGGATGTGGCGGTACAGGAAGTACTCGCGGCCTCTCAGGAACCCGTAGGTATCTCCTGCATGGAGATGATCAATGTGTAATCCTGCGATGCTATGGCTCTGGAGGACTTCAGGGGACAGGGACGCACTGCGCAGCGTTGCCAGGAGAGATCGCTCCTCCGTCACTGGGTGGATGAGCCGGTTGGCGATGCCCTGCAGTATCCCCCGAAAAGCCACAGCGTACCGTGGCGGGAGTCTCACTCCTCTCGGCATTGAGGTTACGATCCGAAGGAGGGCTCCAGCTCCCACATTTCCAATGAGGGCAGGGCCGTCGATGATTTCTCCACTGCGCAGGTCCCTGGGCTTGAGTGCGAGCAGGGCATTGACCTGGAGCTTGGTCTGCGCGGTCCTGAAATTGTACTCCCGTAGCGCAATCCTCCGTGCCGAGGCTTGGGGCACCGTCGCGAGGAGCTCACGGACGGAGCGTTCTTCCTCGGGGCCGATCGCTGCCAGGCTCTCGCGTACTACCGCGATGCTCTCCCCGCGGTGAGCTTCGGTGATCGCCCCCCGCCATACCCAGCGCGCGAGCAGCTCTCGCGAGCGAGGGGACGGCTGAGGATGGAGATGGAAGAAGCGGGTCAGGAGTGCGAGCGGGAGCTTGTAAGGGAGCAGCTCGACATGGGGAATGCCTACATCCCGCTTGATGAAGACGATGACATCCCGCATCGAGCGTGCGGTCTCCTGCAGTGCATCCCCGAGATCCTGCTCCTCTTTGAGGAGTCGCTCGACTCGGCGCGTCATGTCGAGCCCTTTGACGGCGAGCGCGGCTTTGAGCAACCACTCCTGCTCGAGGGTCCCGAAGCCCAGCGGTTCTAGACTCTGCGACAGCTCCCGCAGGTCAGCGGGCTGGGTCCCCTTCGCCCCGCCATGGAGCGCATTGAAGACTTCCGCCTGCTTCAGGGGCTTCCCTGCGGAGTTCAGCCTTCCGAAAATGACCCTGAGGGTCTGCTCTTCATCGGCTTCGACAATGTAGGCCGGGACCTGGTACTCCCGGAGGGCCTTGCCGAGTCTCATCGCCGTTCGCGTGTGGCTCGGGCTCTCAGCCCGGCCGGGGTAGCGATCCAGCCAGGCCAGGAGCAGCTCACTGTCGATGACAACGTTCATCGGCAGCCAGTGGGTAGCAGGTCGCGCTCTTCCTCCAGGCCGGACGAACGTTTCCTCCTGAAGATCGAAATAGAGGATGAAGTCGTCGCGCTCCTCTTCACCATAGGGAGGGTGGAGCAACACCCCCGCTAGGGAGATGAGGCGCTGCTGGCCATCCACGACCCACAACGCCTGCGTCGAGTGAGGTGCATCGATGGTTACCGGCCCGAAGCGGACACTGGCTGCAGGGGCTGCTCGCTTCCAGAAGAGCAATGTCCCAATGGGGTAGCCTCGGTAGACGCTGTCCAGCAGATCGCTGACGTCTTTGGCTTTCCACTGGAGTGGGCGCTGGAACTCCGGGACTCGGAGCTCCCCGCGCCGGACGCGGTCCAACAGCTCCTCGATGCTGAGGGCGGTCGCCTGCGGACGGCGGGTGAGCGGTGACGGGGGTGGCATGTTTCCCTAGGGACGACTCTGTAGCACGGCGTCAGACAACGTCACGGAGTCAGCCCAGAGCGGATCCACTCCCACTCGGTGCCCAGTCACGGATGGAGTGGAACCGCACATTGCCACCGGGTGTCCCACCTTGTGGCGGGACTCTCCGGGCGAGTGACGCGGGTTGTGAGCGCGTTACACGCAACGGGGCTTCACGTTTTCGAAACGAATTCATAACCTATCGCTTCTGTCCAAGAGCTGAACCCCCTGGTGGGCAGCACACGCAGGTGCCCACACTTCGAAGGAGTGAAAGCAATGGCTCTCCCCGAGTTGCTCTCCCCCGTCATCGGTATCGCCGGGGTGCTCCTTCTGGGTCTGCTCACCGCGGTGACGCTCGCGGGCAGGCAGGTCCGGCCCCAGCCCGTTCCCGTTCGCCGTGGCCCCTCACGCCGTCACTAGCGCCAGGCCCGAGCACCGAGCTCCCTCAAGTGCCCTCCCAGTCCTCGGCGGCCTCAGCGCTTGAAGGACAGGGAGAGCGCGAAGTCTTGCGCAGCATCCGTCCACCACGCGGACAGGTGTAGCCCCGCGGTGGCCAGCTCCGCCTCCACCTGCTCCGGGCGGAACTTGCAGCTCACCTCCGTGCGCAGCACCTCGCCCTGCTCGAAGTGAGCGAAGCGCCGCAGCGCGGGCAGCGGCACCACCTGCTCGTGCAGGGAGATGAGCCGCATCTCGATCCAGCCGTGCTCCTCGTTGAAGGGCGCCAGGTGCTCGAAGGCGCTCAAGTCGAACTCCGCGCCCAGCTCGCGGTTGAGCACCCGCAGCACGTTGCGGTTGAACTCGGCCGTCACGCCCGCGCTGTCGTTGTATGCGGCGAAGAGCCGGTCCCGGCCCTTGAGCAGATCCGTGCCCAGCAGCAGCCCGTCACCGGGTGCCAATCCCTCGGCCACCTCGCGGAAGAAGTGAGCTCGCTGCGCCGGCTTGAAGTTGCCGATGGTGCCTCCCAGGAAGGCCACCAGTCGCCGCCCACCTCGTGGCAGCTGCCCCAGGTGGCGCTCGAAGTCACCCACCACCGCGTGCACCTGCAGACGCGGGTATTGCCGCGCGAGCTTCTCCGCCGCGCTCCGCAGGAAGGCCTCACTCACGTCGAAGGGCACAAAGCGCTCCAGTCGCCCCCTCTCCTGGAAGGCCTCCAGCAGCAGGCGGGTCTTCTCGCTGGTGCCGCTGCCCAGCTCGATGAGCGTGTCCGCACCGCTGAGCCGGGCGATCTCTCCCGCTCGCGCCTCGAGGATCTCCCGCTCGCGCCGCGTGGGGTAGTACTCCGGCAGCCGGGTGATGTCGTCGAAGAGCTGGCTGCCGCGCTCGTCATAGAGCCACTTGGGCGACAGCTCCTTGGGATGTCCGCAGAGCCCCAGTCGCGCTTCCTCGCAGAGCGCGCTCCGAGCGTCGCCCGGCTGCACGTACACGTCCACCGTGACAGGACGCGCGCGGGTCAGTCCCATCCCCAGGCTCATTCCTTCCCCATCGCCCATCACCTCGCGTCCCTCGCGCAGCGGAACCCGGCGAAGATCTGCCGGCGGACCGGGTAGTCCCAGTTGCGGAAGCTGTTGCGCACGGCCACGGGAGCGCTCGCCCACGCGCCGCCGCGCAGCACCTTGTATTCGGGGCCGAAGAACACCTCGGAGTATTCGCGGTAGGGGAAAGCGCGGAAGCCCGCGTAGCCGCTGAAGTCGCTGGCCGTCCATTCCCACACGTCCCCGAGCAGCCCCCACACTCCCTGCGCGCTCCGCCCCTCCGGGAAGGAGCCCACGGGAGCAGGGCCCCAGGTGTCCCCGCCCAGGTTGGCGTGCAGGGGTGTGGGCGGTGCGTCGCCCCAGGGGTGCTCGCGCGTCAGGCCGTCGCTGCCCACCGCCGCCTTCTCCCACTCGGTCTCCGTGGGCAGGCGCTTGCCGGCCCAGCGTGAGTAGGCGTCCGCCTCGTACCAGCACACGTGCTGCACGGGCTCGTCCTTGGGCAGCGGCTCCACCAGGCCGAAGCGCCGGCGCAGCCACACGTGCTGGCCCTGCGGCAGCCAGAAGAGCGGGTGGTGGATCTGCTCGGCTTGGATGAACTCCCAGCCCTTCGGGTGCCACCAGCGAGGATCCTCGTAGCCGCCCGCCTCCACGAAGACGAGGTAGTCCCCGTTGGTGACGGGGTGCGCGTCGAGGAAGAACGGAGGCACATCCACCACCTGCGCGGGACGCTCGTTGTCATAGGCCCACGCGCCGTCACTGCCCAGGCGCACCGGGCCTCCGGGGATGAGCACCTCGTGCTGGGGCACGGCGCCGGGGCGGGGACGCTGGCGCGCGGCCGGGCGGTACTCCCACGTCGTCATCAGCTGCAGCGTGGCGGCGAGCGTCTCCGCGTGCTGCTGCTCGTGCTGGGCCACCATGCCGAACACGAAGCCGTCCCGCAGCAGCGGCTCGGGAGAGTCCTCCGGCAGCGTGTCCAGGAGCTCTCGCACGGCCTGGCGCACGTGCTCGGCGTAGGTGAAGGCATCCGCCGGAGGCAGCAGCGGCAGCTGCGAGCGGGTGCGCCGCGGGTGCTGGAAGGCGTCGTAGATGAAGTCGAAGGAGGGGTCCGTGAGGGCGGATCCGCCCAACGCGCGCAGCAACCACTGCTCCTCGTAGTTGGCCACGTGCGCCACGTCCCAGACGAGCGGTGACATCAATGGCGAGTGTTGGCGCAGCAACTCCGACTCGGGCAGGCCCGCCAGCATGCCCAGCGTGCGGGCTCGTGCGGCCTCGAGCTCCCTCCGCGCGCGAGCCTTCCAGAGGACTCCCGTGAGACGCCTCGCCTGTGCCCCGCTGCCGCTGCCTGACATGACTCCTCCCAAGCTAGGGAGGAGCCTCCGCAGTGGGGAGCACCTCCGGCCCTCTGGGCTGCCTTGCGTGAGGCACTCCACGCCCACATCGTTCGGCGGGGACCACTCCCGAGGCTGTGAGCCCTCTCGCGTTGAGTCGATCGCGGACAACCTGTCAGGGAAGGCCTTTGGTGTACAAAGTAAATCGAGCGAAGGCTGGCGGCAAGCCCGGAATGGGAGTCACCGGCATGAGCGGAGTAGGCAAGGGAGTCGAGCCACCGTGGTAGCAACGGCGCTGCCGAGGAGGTGAGTCATGGCTCTGCAATGTCCGTCCGCCGCGCTTGTCGCGGCAGTGCTGTTCCTGAGCGCATGCGCGAGTGCTCCGGAGCGCGGCCCGGTCACAGATGACGGTGGAGGAGGAGGCCTGCCCGAGGGCACTGCACGGGGGGCGCACCGGGCCTTCGTCCTGCGCAAGGAGCAGGAGCTGAGGCAGTCCAGCGGTTCGGAAGAGGAGAGACGTCGGGAGCAGCTGGTGCTGGCGGAGATGGCCGTGTGGATGCACGGGCAGGACTCAGCATCGCTGGCACGCACTTCGCCGGAGGAGCTGTACCTGCGGTTGAAGGCGGTGCGGCAGCAGCGTGAGAAGGAGGAGCGCGAGCGAGCCCAGATGACGTCTTCCGCAAGACGCGGCGCATTGCCCCCAGTCCGGATGGCTTCGGCCAGGTGGAGCAAATCACCGTGCGCGACTACAGCGAGGGACTCGCGGGGCTCTACTGGCGCACCTTCCTCGGCGCGCCCTTCCTCCGGCTCTTCGGAGACCGCCTCGCCACGCTGCCTGCCGATTACCGACAGGAACTCAGCGACGAGCTCGTCCTCGTGCAGCCCTACGAGCTCCCTACCCACGCCAGCACTCCCGAGGGCGATGCTCGTGAGCGCCAGCTCATCTCGCTGCTCGGACCCGAGTGCTTCTACGACCATGAGCGCCACCTGAAGCCCACCCGGCGGCCCGAGCTTGGACCGCCAGTGCACTGAGGCTCGGGCAGCTCATGCGCTCACGAGGAGCGCTCCAGCCAGACCCATCCAGGGAGCACTCCGGGCCGCAGGGGATGATCGGCCCGGCCTGTCCCCAGCGAACCCCGCTACCGGACGATCTTGATGTTGAAATCCGGCGTCTTCAGCGCACCCCACAGGCGGATCCACAGCGGCAGGTAGGACTCGGTGCCGCGCGCGGTGGTGATGTCCCCCAGATCCAGCAGGTTCTTCCAGCCGAACTGCGCCTTGAGGAACTCACCCACCGTGGCCTTCGCTGCCGCGTCATTGCCGCTGATGAACATCTGGTGGTCGCCGCCACCGATCTTCCCCGGATTCACCATGACCTCCGCCGTCACGGTGTTGAGCGTCTTGATGACCTTGGTGTCCGGGAACGCTGCCTGGATGCGCTCGCCCAGCGAGTCCGTGTTCCCCGCGAACAGCGTCGGCGGCATGCCCTTGGAGAAGTCCAGCGGGTTGGAGATGTCGATGAGGATCTTCCCCTTCAGGTTCACGGCGCCCGCGGCGTTGAGTGCGTCCAGTGTGCCCGCGCCCTGCGTGCAGTTGAAGATCAGCTCCCCGAACCCCGCAGCATCCGCGAAGGTGCCCTGCGAGGCCTTGGCGCCCGCCGCCTTCGTCCATGCCACCGCCTTCTCGTTGTTCGCGGTGCGCGAGCCCATCCTCACCTCGTGGCCCAGGGACACGAGCTTGTTGGCAATCGTCACACCCACCATGCCGGTGCCAAAGATGCCGATCTTCTTGAGTCTTCCTCCCTCACCCTCGGCGCGGGCGCGCTCCAAGTCGGTCTCGTCGCGAAAGATGTCGATCGTCATGAGTGCTCCTCCTGTGTCTGTGCGACGGGAAAGCTAACCGGGTGGCTCGCGGTTGAGAATCACCTGCCTGCTCAACATTCCGTCAACTTCAGGTTAACAATGGTCGAATGGACCTGTTCTCCGGAGTGCTCCACTTCCTCCACACCGCGGAGGAGCGCAGCTTCCGAAAGGCCGCCGCCCACCTGGGAGTGACGACAGCCGCCGTCAGCAAGGCCGTGGCCAAGCTCGAGGCGGAGCTGGGCATCACCCTGGTCGCCGAGGGCGAGCTGAAAGTCTCCATGCCCCTCATCCTCGGGCGCGCGGTGGTGCCCGAGCTGGGGCGGCTGGCCGCGCGCCACCCGCGCCTGTCCTTCAACCTGTCCCTCACGGATCGCTTCTCCCGCATGGCTGAAGAGGGAGTGGATGTGGCGGTGCGCATCGGCGAGCTCGAGGACTCGAGCCTCGTGTCCCGCACCCTGCGAGTGCCGCAGTGGGTGACAGTGGCCTCGCCCGCGTACCTGGGCCGCCACGGCACCCCCCGCCACTACAAGGAGCTGGAGCGCCATGCGTGCCTCAAGTTCGTCACGCCCTCGG
>NZ_DASPHO010000706.1:0-5434 GCF_035629615.1 Hyalangium sp.
CAGGGCTCTCCTGGCGCGCCTGCGGAGCCGCAGGCAAGGTGATCCGGAAGGTGCTGCCGCCTCCTACCGTGCTGCGGAAGGTAAGGCTGCCGCCCAGCCCCTCGATGATGTTGCGGGAGATGGACAGGCTCAGCCCTGAACCCTGTCCCACGGGCTTGGTGGTGAAGAAGGGCTCGAAGAGCCGCTCCAGCACCTCGGGAGCCATCCCCTGCCCGGTGTCGCTCACCTCCACCACCGCGGAGCCGTCCGCCCCCAGGGTCGACAGAATGCGAATCTCATTGTCCTCGACGCGTCCCTCCGGGATGGCCTGCGCCGCGTTGACAAGCAGGTTGTGGATGACCTGGACCAGCCGCGCCTCGTGGGCCTCCACCCGGGGCGTTTCCTGAAAGTCCCAGCGGACGCGCGCCCGCTGCTTGAGCGTGTTGGACGCGAGCTTCAGGGCCGCCTCGATGATGGGGCGAAGCTCCAGCACCTGCTTCTCCACCGTGTTGTCGGCATGAGCGAAGGTGCGCAGATCCCTCACGATCCGGGCCACCCGCCAGGCTCCATCCTGCGCTTCCTGCAGGGCCTCCGAGACGTCGCGAAGCTTCTCGGTCAGCTCAGGAGGCAGGGGCTGGAGGGCAGCGCTCCCCTGCGCGCCGGCCAGTCCCGCCAGTGTCTCTGTCGCGAAGCTGAGGTTGGCGGCGACGTAGGCGAGCGGGTTGTTGATCTCATGCCCCACTCCCGCGGCGAGCTGACCGACGGCCGCCATCTTCTCCGCGTGGACGTGCCGCCGCTGGCTCTCCCTCAGCTTGTGCACCATGTCGTTGAAGTCCCGGGAGAGCTCCCCCAACTCGTCCTCGCGCGCCACGGGGAGATCACCCTCCAGGTCGCCCTCCGCGACGCGCGCCGTCATCTCCCGACACTGTGAGATGGGCTGCATGAGGCTGTTGACGAGCCGCCACACGATGGTCGCCAGCAGCGGCAGCAACAGCAGGCTGATGAAGACCATGGTCACCGTGCTGTAGAACGCGCCCACGTCCATTGTCTCGCTGGGCACGATGAGCACGGCTCTCACCGGCACCTGCGGCTGGTCCGGAAAGAGCGGGACGGAGAGCAGGTAGGTGGAGAGGGTGGAGACCCCCGCCGCGAGCGGCCGGCTGCGGGCGTAGTAGCCCCGGTAGTGGGGGATCCCGAGCTCATACTTGTCGAAGTGCACCCCCTCGGCCCACAGGGCGTCCCGAGGGACTGGGCTCAGATCGGGAGCAATGCGCTTGCCCGAGGTGTCCTGGAAGGTGGTGGCCAGGAGCCCCTCCTGATCGATGAGCACCAGCTCGGCTCCGGTCGCCACGAAGGCGGTATCCACATAGGCCTCGTCGATGGGGAGGCCCAGGACCAGCCACCCCAGCGCGCCCTGCTCCGCTCGGACTGCGGTCGTGACGGCGAAGACCGGGAGGCGTCCACACATCAGGATCGATCGCGTGGGCTCGGCGGTGGGGAGCCCCTGCTCTCGTACGCGCTCCAGACGGCACGAGGGATCGCTGGTGGTGATCACCGTGCCGTCCTCGCCCATCACCGCCCAGTAGTCAGCTCCCGGCAGCTCCTGGAGCACCCCCAGGTGGGCCTGGAGCGCCACCGGGCTTCGGGTCGAGACGGCTCTCCCGAGCTCAGGCATGCGCGCCAGGAGGCGGGCCTGCACCTCCAGACGCTGGAAGATCTGCTCATCGAAGGAGCCGATCGTGTCTCGATGGACGTTGATCAGCCAGGCGTAGGCACCTTGTCTGGCGCCATGAAAGCTGATGCTGGAACTGACGACTGTCGTGATGGCTGTCCCGACAAGCACTATGCCTAGCATGCTCGCCAGCCACCGCTTCTTGAGCGACATGTGTCTTCGAGCGCTCTCTTGTCTCAACCGAGACAGCAGGCCTGCCCCCCAATCTGGATTTTAGGGGAAGCCTGCGCCTGGAGCCCTCAGGTGGTTCCTCACCAACTGTTCAGAAGTCTGCTTTCCCTCTGTCCGCGAGAGGTCCTTCCCCCCGCAAGTGCTCCTCAGCGGCCTTGAAGTCCGCAGGGAGTGGGGCCTCCAGCTTCAGCGCCTTGCCCGTCCTCGGGTGGGTGAACGCCAGCCGCCACGCGTGGAGCGCCTGGCGCCCCAGCGCTTCCTGCGCCTCGGCCACACGCCCCTTCGCCTTGCGCCCCGCTCCGTACAGCGCATCACACAGCAGCGGGTGCCCCGCCTCGGCCAGGTGCACCCGGATCTGGTGTGTCCGCCCTGTCAGCAGATCCACCTCCACCAGCGCTGCTCCCTCGAAGAGCTCCCGCGTCCGGTAGACGGTGACTGCGGCCTTGCCCTCCTTCACCTTGCCGGTGAACTTCTGCCGGTGCACCGGGTGCCGGCCGTAGAGCGTCTCGATGCGCCCCCCAGCCTTCGGGTGCCCGTGCACCAGCGCCAGGTACGTCTTCTCCACCGCTCGCGTCTTGAAGGCCTTCTGCAGCGCCACCAGCGCCTGGTCGTTCTTGGCCACGACGAGGCACCCCGTCGTGTCCTTGTCCAGCCGGTGGACGATCCCAGGCCTCAGCTCTCCGCCCACCCCCGCCAGATCCTTCACCCGGTGCAGCAGCGCGTTCACCAGCGTCCCCGAGGCGTGTCCCGCCCCCGGGTGCACCACCATCCCCGCCGCCTTGTTCACCACCACCAGATCCCGATCCTCGTGCAGCACCTCCAGCGGCAGCTCCTCGGCCAGAGGCACGGCCAGCACCGGCGCGGGGATGTGCAGCGAGAGCAGCTCTCCGCCCCGCAGGCGCAGCGCCGCCTTCGCGGGCCGACCGTCCGCCAGCACATGGCCCGCCTCGATCAGCCCCTGAATCCGGGACCGGGTGAGCTCGGGAAAGGTGCGCGCAAGGTGCTGATCCAGCCGCTCGCCGCGGGCTTCCGGCGGGGCTCGGTGCTCGCGCGCCTCAGCGGCTACCAAATCTTCGACTTCACGTGCGCCTTCGAGCGCAGGACGATGTCGTTGATGGCCCGCTCGAAGAAGTTCGTCCTCGTGAAGATCTCGGTGCTCACGCGGCTCTTGTAGAGCTCGCGCCCCTCGTCGAGCTCATCCTTGAGGACCTCGAAGAGGTTGTCCTGCTCGATCCCCTTGATGATCTTCTGCTCGTTGTAGAGCGAGATATCCGAGGCAATCGCGCGGGCCAGCCGCATCGCTTTGACCTTTTCTTCTTCTGTCATTGCACTTCTTTCATATGCACCGCAATGCGGGGAGTCAACTTTCCCGAAGAGGAGTACCTCGGCTGCGGTGTAGGTCGCTTACTTCTTCTTGGGCCCCGTGGCCAGGGCCAGATAGCTCCTCGATACCCGGAGCGGATCGAGCCCCAGCTCGCGGGCGATGTTCATCAGGATTCCGCGCAGGTACACCGTCGCCGGGAGTGCGGCGTAGCGGTCTGCCTCGACGTTCTCCAGGTGCTTGGAGGTGATGCGCGTGCGCTCGGCGAGCTGCGAGAGCGACATGCCCCGGCTCTCCCGGACCTGGCGCAGCACCTCGCCGTTGAACTCGGTGTTGGGGGGCAGCTCGACGGGCTTGGGCCTTGGCTCGCGCGCCTTGGCCGCTACCTGGGCAAGTGCCGCCTCGGCTGTCGCGATCGCGGACTCCTGGGAGAGCTGCTGGGCCTCCTCGAGGTCCATGCCCGTGGCAGGCCCCGGACGCGCGCTCCCCTTCCCCGTCCCGCTCGCGTGGCTTCCAGGGTGAGGAATCGGCGTGCGCTGCACGCGGCGGCCCGCGGAAGGAATGGGGGGCGGTGTTGGATAGGGCCTGGCAGGCCGCTCGCGTGAACCCGGAGGCGTGCTCCGCGGTTCCGAGGAGGCTGCCCTGGCCTCTCCCCGCGAAGGCATCGGCGCGCGCGCTCCGGAGAGCTCCTCCTCTTCGCGATGCGCTGGCACGGGTGCGGGCTGCTCTGAGGTGACCGGTGTGGGTGCAGGCTCCGGGGGCGGCGATGGTTCCGCGGGCACCTGCGCAGGGGTAGACAGAGGCGGCTCGACAGCGACGGAGACAGGAGCCGAGGACGCAGCAGGAGCCACGGAGGCAGCAGGAGCCACGGAGGCGGCGGCCGGCTCTATGGAGGCGACGGTCACAGGCTCGGTGGAACTCGTGCTCCGAGGACCTTCCTCGGCCGGGCTGACGGAGGTTGAGACAGGTGGAGGTACCGGCTCAGCGGCGGGCAGGAGGGTTCGGGCGGCACCCACCTCGGGAGCTGGAGCCGCGGACGAAGCCGACGGCGCGTCGGCTTCCGGAGCCTTCACCTCGCGTGGCTCCTCATGGCCAGGCTGTGGCGTACCCGCCTGCACCGAGACCGTGAACGGAGAGAGGAACGCGGAACCGGTTGCCGAGGGCGCTGCTACGAGCACGGGCACATACGAGATGGCGTAGCTGCGGAAAGCCGGGTGGATCTGGCTTGGCGTCACCATCCCCGGCACGACGATCGGAGCGGTGGGGACCACTGGCGTTGGCGCGGCGGTGGGCTCGGCCGGGGCTGCCGTGAGAGCCGAGGCCGGTTCGGCCGGGGCTGAAGTCACCCCAGCCGCTGGCGCCTGCGCCTCCGCCGTTGGGACGGCCTCTGGCGCTGGAACACTCGGGACCTTCTGGGACGGAGCCGGCTCGGGCGCGGCAGCCACCTCCACAGCGGCCGGCGCGGCCACGGGCGTGGCGGGCACCTGGGGCTGACCGGCCTGGGCCGCCGCCGCCAGCGCAGGTCCCATGGCCGTGACGGCGCTCGACTCGGCCCGGGTCACGCCGATCATCCGGTCGTACTCGGCGCGAAGGTCCGGCTCGGTGAGGATCTCCATCGCCTCGGTGAGACGGGCGCGCAGCGCGTCAATCTGGCTCGGGTCCGCCAGCATGTACACTGCGACAGAGTCTGGCGAGTACGTCTCGATCGCGCGCGTATAGGCCGCGCGGATCTCCTCCTCCGGCGCGGTGACGGGGATCTCGAGGAGCTCGTAGTAGGTCTGCTGCTCGAAAGGCTTCATGGTGTAGAGGAACCCGTGCTGCCGTGGCCGTCGAGGTTCAGGATACGCCCGGCGATGCGTTGAAGTCCCTGGGCAGCCGGTGAGTCCGGCCGCTCGAGGAGAATGGGCCGGCGCTTGCGCACCGCGCGCCAGGCCTCGTCGTCGTAACGGATGGCCCCCAGGTCATCCATCTCCAGGCCGAAGAACTTCTTCCACGCGGACACCACCGCGGCGCCCACGTTCACGTCGCCATCCGAGCGCGCCTGGTTGAGCACCAGCTTCACGCGGAAGGAGGCCAGCTCCTTCTCGAGCCGCTCGGCGAGCGCGGCGTTCTGCTGGCGCACGTGCTGGATGATCTGATGGGGCGTGCGTGCGGCCCCCTCGCGGGTGGACAGGGCCCGCTCCACCAGCCGCTCGATGCCGTACTGCGACTCCACCTGCTGGAGCCGGCGG
>NZ_DASPHO010000707.1:0-14542 GCF_035629615.1 Hyalangium sp.
AGGCGGCCTTCGCGGCCACCGAGCGGCCCTTCGCGGAAGAGATGGCCTCGCGGGCCTCCCAGGTCCTCGAGAGCTACGCGGCCGAGTGGAAGCGGCAGAGCACCGCGGTGTGCGAGGCCGCACGCGTGCAGCCCGAGGAGCTGGTGGCGCGACAGGTGGTGTGCCTGGAGCGGCGGCGCAAGGACATGCGGGCGACGGTGGAGCTGCTGGCCGCTGCGGATGCGGCGCTGGTGGAGAAGGCCCTGGACGCCGCGCACGCGCTGCCCCTGTTGCAGGAGTGCGAGGACGTGGAGTCGCTCGCCGAGCAGCAGCGGCTCCCCACCAATCGCACCGTGCGCGCCGACATCGAGCGGCTCGAGGGGCAGCTCGCCGAGGTGAGGGCGCGGGTGGACGCCGGCCGCTACCCGGCCGCCCTGGAGGCTGCACGGCAGATCGAAGCGCAGGTCCTGTCCACCGGCTACCTGCCGCTCATCGCCGAGCTGCGCTTTCACGTGGGCTGGAGCCATGAGCAGTTCGGCGACTCGCCCGAGGCGTCCCGGGTGCTCTCCCTGGCCGTCTATGACGCCGAGGCTGGGCGTGCAGACCGGCTGAAGGCCGCCATCCTCAACAAGCTGCTCTTCGTGGAGGACGGGCAGGATCACTTCGCGCAAGCCGAGGGCTGGGGAGGGCTGGCGGAGGCGACGATCCAGCGCATTGGAGGCGATCCGATGCTGGAGGCCGACGTCCTGGTGAACCGGGCCAACCTGGCCATCTCCCAGAAGCGCTTTCCGGATGCGCGCACGCTGCTGGATCAGGCTCGGGCGATCCATCAGCGGACGCTGGCGCCGGGCCACCCGAAGCACGCACGGACCACCTTCCTGCTGGGGCGGGTGCTGCAGAGCATGGGCGAGCACGCGCGGGCGGTGGAGACGCTGGAGGAGGCGCTGAAGCAGACGGAGGCCTCGGTGGGCGCCTTGCACCCGGACATGGCGCGGCGCCATGGCACGCTCTCGTGGGCCCTGCGCAACCAGAAGGAGTACGGGCGGGCGCTGGAGCATGCGCGAGCGACGGCGGAGATCCGCAAGGCCACGCTCGGCCCCCAGAGCCTCCCGTTTGCCGAGGGCCTGGACGAGGTGGGCATGTGCCTGCTGGGGCTCGGGCGCCATGAGGAGGCGCTGAAGGTCTACGAAGAAGCCCTGGCGACCAAGCGTCAGATCCTGCCCGCCGATGCCGAGCAGCTCCAGTACACCTATGACGGTGTGGGGCAGGCCCTGCTGGGGCTGGGGCGGACACGCGAGGGGCTCGAGGCGCTGCGGCGGGCCGTCTCCATCACCCTGGCCCCGGCCGCCGAGCGGGCGGAGTCAGGCTTCGTCCTGGCCCGGGCGCTCTGGAGCGCTGGCAACCTCGTGGAGGCCCGAAGAGAGGCGGCCCAGGCTCGCGAGCGCTTCACCCAGGCTGGGCTGACGGAGCGCGCGGCCGCGGTGGACTCCTGGCTGGCCTCTTTGGCTGCCACCCGTCCCTGAGCGTGGTAGCGTCCCCTCCGTGTCGGAGTCGCACAAAGAAGAGGAAGGGCAGCAAGATCCCACAGCAAGCTTGCACGTGGCCAGAGCCGGCCGGGTGCGGATGAAGCTGCTGGTGCTGTCCGGTGCCGAGGCCGGGCGCAGCCTCTCGCTCGAGAGCCGAGAGTACCTGGTGGGCAAGGCCCCCACGTGCGATGTCGTCTTGAGCGACAAGGCCATCTCGCGCCAGCACCTGAAGCTGGAGGTTCGCGACGAGTCCGTGCGGGCCATCGACCTGGACTCTCGCAACGGCTCCTTCTACGAGGGGCTGCGCTTCTCCCAGATGGAGCTGCGCCCTGGGAGCGTCATCAAGGTGGGGACCACCGAGCTCAAGCTGGTGCCCGAGGACACCCGGGACCGCTCGCTGCTGCTCTCCTCGCGCGATCACTTTGGAGCCCTGGTGGGCGCCAGCCGCAAGATGCGCGAGATCTTCACCCTGCTGGAGCGCATGGCCTCTGGCGGCGCGGACGTCCTCATCCAGGGCGAGACGGGCACGGGCAAGGATCTATGCGCCGAGGCGCTCCACCAGGAGAGCCCTCGGAAAGACGGGCCCTTCGTCATCGTGGATCTGGCGGGCGTGCCCTCCTCGCTCGTCGAGTCGGAGCTGTTCGGCCATGTGAAGGGGGCCTTCACCGGCGCCCAGGGAGACCGGGCCGGGGCTTTCGAGCGGGCCAACGGGGGCACCATCTTCCTGGATGAGGTGGGCGAGCTGCCGCTGGAGCTTCAGCCGAGGCTGCTGCGGGTGATGGAGCGCCGCCAGGTGAAGCGGGTGGGCGCCAACGACTACCGCATCGTGAGCGTGCGGGTGATCGCGGCCACCCACGTGAACCTGGAGGACGCTGTCCAGGCCGGGAAGTTCCGCAGGGACTTGTTCCACCGGCTCGCGGTGCTGCGCGTCACCCTGCCCCCGCTGCGGGAGCGGCCGGAGGACATTCCCCTCCTCATCGACTCCATGTTGCAACAGGGGGGCCGCCCCCCCAGTGCCTTGTCGGACCAGACGCGGGCGCTGCTGGCCCAGTACCCGTGGCCCGGCAACGTGCGCGAGCTGCGCAACGTGGTGGAGCAGGTGGTGAGCATGGGGGAGGAGGCCCTGCCGGACATGGAGCCCCACCCCAGCGAGGGGGGTGGCTCCGGGAAGCCGGATCTCGACCTGCCCTTCAAGGAAGCCAAGGAGAAGCTCATCGAGGGCTTCGAGCGCGACTACCTCTCAGGCCTGATCGAGCGCTGCGAGGGCAACATCTCCCGGGCCTCCCGGGAGGCCGGCATCGACCGGGTCTACCTCCGGAAGCTGCTGCGCAAGCACGGGCTGGATCAGCGGACCACTCCCGGCAGCGCAGGTGATGACCCCAGTCATCAGGACTGAGGGCCCCCCGAGGGATGTTCCGGCCCCTTCTCCAGAGGGCCCGGCCCTGCTGCACCGGGCTGATGACTGCATTCATCAGATGATGGGTGGCGTCATCCTGCCCCGCGCGCTCGCAGCCCTTGTAAGCCCTTGAGAATCCATGCGCCGGCCCCGCTCCAGCTCCCTCACCGCCCTGGCATGCCCCTTGCCAATGTCCCCTGCAAGCCCTGACAGTCAGGGAAGATACCAAGCCGCAACTTTTCGCAGCCCTGCCCCGATAATTCTCTACCCGCAGTGCGCCCTATCCCCAGGAGAGCACCGTGAGCGTCTCGATCCCATCCAGCATCCTCAGGGCCTTCCAGAACCGGCAGGAGTCCTCCACGCCCGTGGGGCCGCAGAGCGCCCCTGGAGCGGTTCCGGCGCAGGCGCCCGTCTCCTCCCCTTCCAGCGGCCCGCGCGCGTTCTCCACCGATGGCTTCGAGCAGGCGTCCACGCAGCAGCAGGAGTGGGCCGCGAAGTTCGCGGCGGGCGCCGGGCTGCCACCGCTGGGCTCCTCGGCGGTGATCCAGCAGACCCAGGACAACAACTGCGGCGCCGCGGCGGCGCTCATGGCGGCAGGCCCCAAGGGCAGGTCGGCGGGAGTGTCGGACGCGCAGCGGATGGCGCAGCTCGAGTCGACGTTCACCGAGGGCAAGGGCACCACGCCGGAGCAGCTCTCCAAGATGCTGGCGCACGAGGGCGTGTCGGTGAAGCAGGCCGCCTTCAAGTTCGATCAGCACACGGTGGATCAGGCCCTGAGCAAGGGCGGCAAGCTCATGGTCATGGTGGACTCCAACCAGATCGCCCCTGGCGCGGACAAGCAGGCGGACGGTCGCCCGCACTGGGTGGTCATCGACGGCAAGGACGCCCAGGGCAACTACTCGGTGAAGGATCCGGGCACCGGCTCCAGCTATGGGGTGGACTTCAACCAGCTCAATAGCGCCGTGGACAACGGGTGGTGGAAGCACAACGGCGGCGGCACGCTCATCGTCGAGAACGCGCCGGCCGGCATGTCCGAGGCGGCGCTGGCCGACGCGAACTCGAAGCAGATCGTCCCGCTCGCGGACACCGAGGGTGGCGGCTCCAAGGCGGAGAAGTCCTTCGGCCGCGAGTCCTCCTAAGGCTGGGGGAACACCTGGGCTTCATGTGCACCCCGCGCTCGCATCAGCAGCGGCGGCAGTCCAGCGCTCGCTTTCACACTGAGCACTGGACTTGGCGCATCCTGCCCCCATGGACTTCCCCGCCCCACTGCCCAGATCCGACCTGGCCGAGCGCGCCTTTGATCGCGCCTCTGGCGCCCCGTTGGTTCCGGGCAACACCGTCCGCGTCCTCCTCGACGCCCAGGAGAACTATCCCGCGTGGCTCGAAGCGATCCGCTCGGCGCAGCGCTCCATTCTCTTTGAGAACTACATCATCGAGGAGGACGAGGTCGGCCTCGCCTTCGCGGAGGAGCTCGCCGGGCGCGCGCGCGCCGGAGTGAAGGTTCGCTTGATCCGGGACTGGCTGGGCTCACGCGCAGGCGCTTCACGTCGGCTCTGGAGCACGCTGGAGGAAGCAGGCGTTCAGCTGCGCGTCTTCAATCCTCCCAGCCTGGCGAGCCCCCTGGGCTGGGTCAGCCGCGATCATCGCAAGATGGTTGCGGTGGACGGGCGCGTCGGCTTCGTCAGCGGCCTCTGCGTCAGCAAGCGTTGGCTGGGCGACCCGGAGCGCCGCATCGCCCCCTGGCGCGACACCGGGGTGGAGCTTCATGGGCCGGCCGTCGCCTGGATCGAACGGGCGTTCAAGGAGGTCTGGGACCTCACGGGAGCGCCCCTTCCCGCCGAGGAGCTCTCGGTTCCCCATACCGTCGCGCGCGCCGGAGCTGTCTCCGTGCGCATCGTCGCGGGCCAGCCCACCTCCTCCGGTCTGTTCCGGCTGGACCAGATGATCGCCGCCGCGGCCCAGCGCACCCTGTGGCTCACCGATGCATACTTCGTCGGCTTCGTCCCCTACGTCCAGGCACTCCGGGTCGCCGCGAGGGATGGGGTCGATATCCGGCTCCTCGTCCCTTCCACCACGGACCTTCCCCTCATCAGTGCCTTGTCGCGCTCCGGCTATCGGCCGCTGCTGGAGGCTGGGGTGCGCGTCTTCGAGTGGAACGGCTCGATGCTCCATGCGAAGACCGCGGTCGCTGATGGCCGCTGGGCCCGCGTTGGGTCCTCGAACCTCAACCTGGCGAGCTTCGTCGGCAACTACGAGCTGGACGTGGCGATCGAGGACCCAACGATCGCCCGGACACTGGAAGACGTCTACCTGCGAGACTTGGCGAACAGCACCGAGATCACCCTGAGCGGCCATCGACGCGTCCAGCCCCTCGCTCCGAGAGACAAGTCGACGCCCAAGGGCTCAGGCCGGCCGCCCGTCGGCGCGGTCCGATTCGTCACCGCTGTCAGCGCGGCGGCGGCCTCCGGCACTCGAGCGCTCGGCGCGGTGGAGCGCGGAATCGAGCTGGCGGTGGCCGGGGGCCTGCTCGTCCTGGCCACGGTGGGCTTCCTGTGGCCGGCAGCACTCGCGTACCCCCTCGCGGTGCTGGGGGTGTGGCTCGCCATCACGCTGATGGTGCGTGAGCACAGGCACTCCAGGCAACGCAAGATCGACGAGAAGGCTTCCCCCCCAGGGCAAGCTCCGCGTGCCGCGGAGAGCGGCTCGACCGCCGCCCGAGAAGCAAACCCAGACTGAACGCCTGGAATCCCCGTGCCGCACAAAACCCTGCCAGCGGGGGAGGCCTCCGTCAGACGAAGAGCAGCTCGACGACCTGGAGCCGCAGCAGCTGGCGCGTGAACTCCTGCACCCGCTCCACCTCCGTCTGCCCCAGCCGCCTGCGGAGGGCGCTCTTCCAGTCCGTGCAGGCGCGCAGGAGGAGCTTGCGCACCTGACGGTTGGTGAGCCGCGGGTTGAGGTTGCGCAAGTGGGCGACGAGCGCCCCAAGCTGGGACACGCTCTGGCCAGCCACCATGAGCTGGGTGGCCGACCCTTCCTCGGGAGTCAGCCCCACCGCCACGAGCAGCGGGTTCACCAGCAGCGAGCGGGTGAACTCCAGCTCGTGCCTGATTCCCACCTTGGCCAGCTCGGCCACCATGGGGCCAGTGTCGTGACCGGGCACGATGGGCAGCACGTTCGCCGTCTCGCAGGCCTGGAGCACCGCCTCGTACTTCCGCCGGGACTCACGGCCGGCAGCACTGGCCTGGAAGGCCACAAAGGCCTGGCGCACCTCGGCCATCAGCGCCCGCAGCAGCGAGGCGTCGTCCACTGCCGGAGAGAGGCCCAGCGCCTGGGCCATGCGTGCCCGGCGCTCGGGGACAGTGCTCGGCTCCTCCCACACTTCATAGGTGATGGAGCTCTCGCTGAGCACCACGGACAGGTTGACCGCTCCCAGGCGGCCCGGGTTCTTCAGGAACTGGGTCAGCCGACCATGGACATCCTCCATGCCTCCGAGGAGCCGCTGCTGCAGCGCATCACGAAACCTCGCGCGGAGTTCCAAGGCTTGATTCTCTGCGCCCGAGCCCTCACCGCCCTCTGCCTGCCGCTGTACCCGTGCGACGCCCATGATGGATTCTCCTGAGTTGGCTCAGACAGGTGCGTTCCTGCCCGTCGAAAAGCGGACCTGCGCCCGGCTCATGACGTGCTCGACCGCCATGAGGTGCCACGCCATCTGGTCGATGCGCGCCTGGTGCTGCGGCTCGGCGCGCAGGGACGCAGCGACCTCCTCCAGCGTCAGCCCAGCGGCGGTGGCCTCCTCCTGGAGGAGCTTCTCCACCCGCTCCGGGGTGAGCGTGAGCCCGTCCCGCTGGCAGATGGCCCCCAGCGCCAGACCGAGCCGCAGCCGCTGCTCGACCTCGCTCCGGCTCGCCTCGTCCTGGAGCCAGGCGCGAAGCGACTCCTGCTGCTCCTGCTCGGTGAACTCCAGCTCGCGGACGGCGCGGCCCTCGCTGGCGCTCCAGCGCTGGCGGAGCTCCTGATCGATGAGCTCGGAGGGGATCCGCACCTGGGTGCGAGAGGCCACCTCGTCCAGAACCCGCTGCCGGGCCTGGAGCACCAGCACCTGCACGTGCTCCTCCCGCAGCTCCTGAACGACGCGGCGCGTGGCCTCCTCCAGCGTCGCACCGCGGCCGAAGGCCTGGAGGAACGCCGGGTTCTCCAGGTCCGGGTACTTCACCTCGCGCACGGCCTGGATGTGGACCAGGAAGCGGGCGGGAGCACCGCGCAGCGCCGGGACGGGGTACGCCTCGGGCAGGGTGAGCTCCACCACCAGTCCCTCGTTGGGCGAGCGGCCCACGAGCGCCTCGTACAAGCCGGGCAGCAACGGCTCGGGCTCCACGGGAAGCCAGGCATCCTTGCGGACGCTGAAGGGGATGAGCTGGCCGTTGGAGTAGCCGGCGATGCTGAGCAGCACCTCGTCCCTCCAGGCGATCCGCTCCGTGGGGTAGCGGTAGCGCTCGGTGGCGTGAGCGCGCGCCAGCTCGAGGAAGCGCTGCTGGACCTGCTCGGCGGTGAAGGCGTCGGGGGCAGGGAGGGTGACGGACAGCCCCTCCAGCGAGGGCGCCTTCACCTCGGGCAGTTCCAGTTGCTGGCCCAGCTCGGTCACATTGATGAAGTCCATGGCGGGTTCCTCCAGGAGGGTGGGTCAGCCAAGCGCTAGAAGATGCTCTTGATCTTGTCGCCGAGGCTCTTGAAGCCGTCCTTGATCTTCCCGGCGTTCTCGATCGCCAGGCCGGTGACGGAGGAGACCGCCGAGATGCCCGCGCCCACCTGGGAGACGATGGGGATGTTGGTGGCGGCGGCGATGGAGCCAGCGGCGGTGATGCTCGACGTCACCTTGGAGGCGATGCTCGCCTTGGGATCGCTGAGGGTGCGGGCAGCGATCGCGGTGTCCACGCCCGCCATGGCGATGTTGAGGCCCGGAGCGAAGCGGCCCGCCAGCCTCGCCGCAGTCCCCGCCCCCTTGGCGCCCACCTTGAGGGCAGCCTCCGCGCCCTTCGCGGCGTCGATGGCGCCATCCGCCACCTTGGCGCCCTTGGCCGCAGCCTGGGCGGCATCACCCGCCGTGGACGCCACCCCCGCGGCCTTCTGGCCCGCCTTGGCGACGCTGTTCTCGAGCTTGCCAGCCGCGTTCCCGAACCCCGCATCGCGGAGCTTGTCGGCGACCGTCATCTTGGTGGTGTTGGTGATGTTGCTCCAGGCGCCCTGCCCCTTGGCGATCGACGCCAGCACGTCGACGTTGCGCAGCGGCTTGCCGTTGTGCACGGCCTCGGCGGCCGCGTTGGCGATGGCGCCGGCCAGCTTGCCCTGGTTGCCCACCGCCGCGGTGGCGGCCTTGCCGATCTTGTTGAACGCCAGCGTGGACTCGATGGCGGCGGCCGTATCGAGCGCGCCCTTGGTGACGCCCAGGACGCCCCGGCCCAGCCCGAGCGCATGCTGAGCGATGGCCTGACCTCCCTCGTTGTTCTTGATCGCGTCCGCGAGGCCCTGGCCGTTGGACACGACGCTCGCGGCGCCGCCCGCCAGCCCCGCGCCGGCCTTCAGCCTGCCCAGCGGACCGGTGCCGGAGGCCCGGGCGTCAGCGGTCGCCTGATTGACGGCCCCTCCATGCCAGCCCTTCGCGGGGGAGCCCGCCTTGCTGAAGCTGTCCGCCACCTTCGAGGGGGGGCTCGAGGCCCCGGTGTTCGCCGCAGCCCCCTGAGTCGAGGCCGGCTTCGAAGCCGGAGTCGTCGCGGCAGGAGCGGTGTTGCTCCTGGTCAGCTCGGGCTTGGGGCTGGTAGCAGGCAGGGGCGCGCTGTTGGAGCGGTTCAGCCGGGCAGAGGGGTTGTTGGCGGCGATCGTCGTCATGGCGGCATCCTCGGAGTGGGGCTCTCTGTGGGGTGAGAGCGGGGTGGGTGACGGGCACGAGACAGAGCATGAGGTGTGCCAACGTCCACGTCGTCCGACAGCCCCCGCCATGTGCGGCCCGGTTCCGAGGGAGAAGCCGGGGCACACGCGTCCCCCAGTGCGCGCGGTGCCGCAGACGAACCGGCGCAGTGGGACTCCCGTCATCAGCGACGAGCCCCGATGCCGTGGGACTCCAGTCATCAGCTGATGGGCCGAGTCACCAGGGGCCGGTGAAGTGCCTTACCCGTTCCTCGACAGCGCCGAGCTAGCCCAGCAGGCCCAGCAGCTGGCCCAGCTTCGCGCGCAGATCCTTGCGCTGGACGATGGCGTCGATCATCCCGTGCTCCAGGAGGAACTCGGAGCGCTGGAAGCCCTCGGGGAGCTTCTGGCGGATGGTCTGCTCGATCACCCGCGGGCCCGCGAAGCCGATGAGGGCCTTGGGCTCGGCGAGGATGATGTCCCCCAGCCACGCGAACGAGGCCGCCACGCCGCCCGTCGTTGGGTGGAGCAGCACGGAGACGTAGGGCTTGTTGCCGGTGCGGAAGCGGGCAATCGCCGCCGACGTCTTGGCCATCTGCATGAGGGAGAAGATGCCCTCCTGCATGCGCGCGCCGCCCGAGGCCGAGAACAGCAGCGCCGAGCACTTCAGCTCGTACGCGCGCTCGAAGACACGCGTCACCTTCTCGCCCACCACCGAGCCCATGGAGCCGCCCATGAACTCGAACACGAAGCAGCCCACGGAGACCTGGTGGCCCTCGATGCGGCCTACGCCGGAGATGAACGCATCATTCTCCCCCAGGCTCTTGCGCGTGGACTTCAGCCGATCCTTGTACTTCTTGGTGTCCGCGAACCCGAGCGGGTCCTGCGGCTCCAGCTCCTTGTCGAACTCCTCGAAGCTGTCCGGATCCAGCAGGCCCGCCAGCCGGAACCGGGCGCTCCACGGGTGGTGGTGCTCGCAGTGCGGACACACCATCCAGTTCTTCTCCAGCTCCTGCCGGTAGATGATCTCGTCACAGCTCTCGCACTTGGCCCACAGGCCCTGCATGCGCGAGGGCTGCTCCTCCTGCGAGGGCTCCTGGCGAGTGGAAATACGGGGCTTCTTGGAGAACCATGCCATGGGAGGCGCGGGGTTAGTCTGGCCCGGGGCGTCCGTCAACCCCTGCGAGACGACGCAGCCCGTCAGAACTCGAAGGTGTCCCCGAGCTCGAGGACCCCCACCGGCAGTCCAGCCACCTCTCGCTTGAGCTGGCTCACGAAGGCCGGCTTGAGGTGGTACAGGAGCACCTCGGCGCCATTGCGCTCGAACTTGGAGAGCTCGGTCTGGAGCGTGCGGGGCGTGAGGTGCCCGGACAGATCCGCCAGCTCCTGGAGCGCGTTGGGGAAGCTCGTCTCCACCAGCAGCGCCTTCAGGTTCTTCACCTTGTTGAGCGTCCGCCACAGCTTGTCCGTGGGGCCGGTGTCGCCGCTCATGGCCAGGGAGGACTGGCCGTGGGTGATCACGAAGCCGCAGGACTCCACCGGGTGGCTCACGGGGATGGACTGCACGTGGTAGCGGCCCACCTGGAAGGCGCTCCCGGCGCGGAACGTCTTGATGCGCAGCACCGGATCCTTGCGCGTGGGGATGCGGGTGAAGTCCGGCCAGAGGGAGTTGTTGAACATGTAGTCGCGCAGCGCCTTGGCGCACTCACGCGACGCGTGGATGGTGACGGGCCCTTCCCGCCGGCCGATCACCAGATCCGCCAGCAGCGGCAGATCCTTCACATGGTCGAAGTGGCTGTGGCCGACGAGGATGTCGTCCACCTTACAGAGCTGATCGAGCGTGAGCGTGCTCGTGAGCGCCCCCGCATCCAGCGCGAGGACCTCATCCACGAGGAAGCATGTGGTCCGGCACGAAGGCAGCTCGCCGCCGTGACAGCCGAGGACTTTCAGCTTCACACTAGAGGTCTCCGAACTTCCACTTCATCTCCAGGTACTGGAGGAAGTCGTGCAGCCTGGCCGTGTCATACACGGTCAGTCTGTCACCACTGCGCTCGATGAGCCCAGCCCTCTCCAGGCGGTCCAGCATGTTGCGGATGGCAGGCTCGCCTACACCAATGAGCCGGGGGAGCTCGCGGACGGGGAAGTCCACCTCGATGCCCTCTTCCATGGGCCGGCCGCGCGTCTGGCAGACCTGGAGCACCTGGTGGACCACGCGGCTGGCCGGGTCGGACAAGAGCAGGTTCTCGATCTGGGAGTCCGCCTCGGAGAGGCGCTCGGCCAGCTTCTTGATCATCCGCACGGCGATCTCGGCGTTGCCGCGGATCATCGCCTCGAACGTCTTCGGGTCGATGACCAGGAGCTTGGCGTCCTCCATGACCGTGGCCGTGGCGTTCCTCGGCTTGTTGGAGATGATGGCCATCTCCCCGAAGAACTCGCCCGGCCCCAGCATGGCGAGCACCTTCTCCACGTCCCGTACCTTCTTGGAGATGGAGATCTTCCCGGACTGAAGGACGAACATGTCCTTGCCCGGCTCCCCTTCCTGAAAGAGGACCGTGCCCTTGGGGAACTCTTTGCCGAAACGTTGAAAGAGGGTTTCCTCGGCGCCCATCTGGATTCTGAGTCAAGCAGCCCCCACCCCCGGGGTCAAATTTAGATGGGGGTTCCCGAAGAAGCAGCCGTGCGCCTACTTCGTGGTCGCGGTGAACACCCCGTCCCATTCTGGCCCGGGGCGATTCCACTTGAGGGTGTTGATCTCCTCCAGGTAGCGCAGGGTGGGCCCATCCTCGGGCCAGAGGGCGATGACCCGGCGGAACTGGCTCTCGGCGGCGGAGAACTCCCGGGCCAGGAAGCCTGCCACCCCGGCCTCGAAGGCCTGGATGGCCTCGGCGTCCAGTCCGGTGGGGGCCCCCATGGCGCGCAGCTCATAGATGTCCGTGGGCTCGCGCTTTCCCTTGACTCGGACGACGCCGAGGCGCCGGGCGGTGACGTGGCCACGCGTCTGGGTGTAGGTGGCGGCGGAGATGAGGATGCGGGTGTCGTAGGCCTTGTTGAGGCCCTCCAGGCGTGAGGCCAGGTTCACCGCGTCGCCCATGACCGTGTAGTTGAAGCGGTTCTCCGTGCCCATGTGGCCTACGTTCATCAGCCCGCTGCTGATGCCCACACCGATGTCCACCTCGGGCAGGCCGACGGCGCGCCAGCGGGCCCGCAGGGCCGTCAGCTTCTCCAGGAAGCCCAGGGCGGCGGCGCAGGCGCGCACGGCGTGATCCGGCTGATCCACGGGGGCGCCCCAGAAGGCCATGATCGCGTCGCCGATGTACTTGTCGAGCGTGCCCCCGTTGGCGAAGACGACATCCGTCATGGGGGTGAGGTACTGGTTGATGAAGCTGACGAGCTGCTCGGGCGTCATGCGCTCGGAGAGCGTGGTGAAGCCGCGGATGTCGGAGAAGAGGACGGTGAGCTCCTTGCGCTCGCCGCCGAGCTTGAGCTTCTCCGGGTGGGCGAGCACCTGCTCCATCACGCTGGCGTCCAGGTAGTGCTGGAACGTCTCGCGCAGGCGGGCCTTCTCCACGTGCAGCTGGGTCTTCTCGGCATCCACGGAGAAGTAGCCCAGGAAGATGACGCCGAAGGCCGAGGTGACGAGGCTGACCAGCGGCATCACGGTGGCCACCTGGACGCCGCGGGTGAAGAGGACCTGGTCCACGACGATCCAGGCTGTCACGAGCAGCGCCACGGCCCCCAGCTTCCAGGCGAAGCGGACCCGGGGCAGCAGGCGGGCCAGCAGCAGGGCGGTGCCTAGCATGAAGAGCAGCTCCAGCGGCTGGGCCTCCTGGGGCCGGAGGAGGAAGTCCTGGGAGAGGATGTTGGAGAGCGCGGCGGCGTGGATGTAGACGCCGGACTCGAGCTCATTGAAGGGGGTGACCCGCTGGTCGAAGTTGCCCACCAGCGTCACGCCGACGAGCACGGCCTTCCCACGCACCGAGGAGGGAGGGAAGGTGCCGTCCACCACGTCCGCCATGCTCAGGGTGACGAAGCTGCTGGCCGGCCCCGGGTAGTTGACGAGCATGAAGGGCTCGTCGTGCGGCAGGGGCACGCGCAGCGGCAGCAGCTTCCCATCCGGGCGGCGCAGGCGGGCGCCGATGATCTGATTCTCAGAGGGATCAATCACTGCCTCCACCTTGGAGCCCAGGTACGCCGCCGCGGTCTGCAGCTCCAGTGAGGCGACGAGCCCGCGTGGACTCTCGAGCAGCGCGAACGGCGGCATGCGGCGCCAGGTGCCATCGGGATCCGCATCGGAGCTGAAGAACCCCAGGTGTTGGCTCGCCTCGGTGAACAGGGACAGTGGGAGCTGCGCGGACTCCATGCGCCAGCTTCGCAGCGTGGCGAGGTCCACCTTGTCATTGAGCGAGGACGAAGCGATCTCGCCCGGGAAGTCGCGGATGACGTGGGGCTCGAGCAGCCGCTTCCACTCCTCGGCCTTGCTGGAGAACTCCTCCCGATCCTTGGCCGGGTAGACGATGATGCCCTGGACGACCTGCGGGAAGCGGTTGAGGGACGCGGCCAGGATGGCGTCCGTGTTGACGGCGGCGCGCCGGCTCAGCTCCTCGCGGTAGTCGGCCAGGGCAGCGGCGCTCTCTGGAGTCGCCTGCGCGAGGGATCGATCCAGCTCCTCGAGCGCGCCCGCGTAGGCCTGGGCCCGCCGATCCACCACTTCGTCGGCAAAGATCATATCCAGCCCCACGGCCGCCGCCTCCGCCTCGCGCAGCCGATCGATGGCGCGAGCCAGGAGGTCTCTCGGCCAGGGCCAGAGCCCGTAGCGCTGAGCGCTCTTCTCGTCCACAGCGACGACGACCACGTCCGCGTGGGCCGGACGCGGGCCTCGGCTGGCGAACTGGAGATCGGTGGCGCGGCCCTCGGCGACCTGGACGACCCGGACGAGCAGCGGGACGGACTTGCCCTCGCCCTGGGTTCCGATGACGGGGGAGTCATCCACCCACACGTGCAGGGCGCAGAAGAGAACCGCCAGCCCGAGGGCCAGCGCCTCGAAGCGGTGGCGAGAGAGAAATGTCTTCATCCGGAAGTGGGGCGTCATGGTAGCCGCAAACGCGACACCTGCGCTCTACCAGCCGAGACAAGGCCGGGGGCTTGCCGGTAGAAGTCCGCCCGTGACGACCTACAAGCAGTCCGGAGTGGACATCGAGGCGGGAGACGCCTTCGTCGAGCGAATCAAGCCCTATGCGGCCCGCACGGTCCGGCCCGAGGTGGTGGCTGGAGTGGGTGGCTTCGGCGGCCTGTTCGCCCTACCGCCGGGCAAGTACCGCGAGCCGGTGCTGGTGGCGGGCACGGACGGGGTGGGCACGAAGCTGAAGGTGGCCTTCCTGGCGGGGCGGCATGGCACGGTGGGCATTGATCTGGTGGCCATGTCGGTGAACGACATCCTCACCTGTGGCGCCGAGCCCCTCTTCTTCCTGGACTACTTCGCCACCTCGCGGCTGGAGGTGGACGCGGCGGCCGAGGTGGTGAGGGGCATCGCCCTGGGTTGCGAGCAGGCCGGCTGCACGCTGCTGGGCGGCGAGACGGCGGAGATGCCGGGCTTCTACTCGCGGGGGGAGTACGATCTGGCCGGCTTCTGCGTGGGCGTGGTGGAGCGTGATCGCATCATCGACGGCTCGCAGACAGCCGCTGGCGACGTGGTCATCGGCCTCGCCGCCTCCGGCCCGCATTCCAATGGTTATTCGCTGAT
>NZ_DASPHO010000708.1:0-5706 GCF_035629615.1 Hyalangium sp.
TGGCGGCAGATCGACAGGCCCAGGCCGGTGCCGCCGACCGCGCGCGTCGTCGACGCATCGCCTTGCGAGAACGGCTGGAACAGGCGCGGCAGCAGCTCCGGCGCGATTCCCGGCCCGTTGTCCTCCACCACCACCCGAACCCGCTCTCCCTCCTGTGCACACGCCACGCGGAGCTTCGGTGAGGGCACGTCCCGCAGCGCCAGCAGTGCGTTCTCGAACAGCACCACCAGCACCTGCGAGAGCTGAGCCTGGTCCGCCTCCACCTCGATCCCCTCCCCCTCCCCCTGCTCGAACGTCACCTCTGGAGCCAGAGCTCCCAGCCCCTGCCGTGCCGTCGAGTACGCCAGCGCCACCGTGGCGCGCAGATCCACCCGCCGCAGCTCCAGTGGCCTCGGGCGCCCATAGCGCAGCAGCTCGTCCACGAAGTGGCTCGCCCGGTCGATCTGCTCCCGCATCGCCGTGATGGCCTCTGGATCCGTCCCCGTCCGCTCCAGCAGCTTCAGGTGCGCCCCGAGCACTCCCAGCGGGTTGCGCACCTCGTGGGCCACCGCCGAGGTGAACTGCCCCAGCTCCGCCAACCGCGCCGCCTGATCCGCCCGCTCCTCCTGCTTCACCAGCTCCTCGGCCAGCTCGCTCGCCCCCGCGCGCCCCTTGAGCAATCTCCGCCCCAGCCACTCCTGAAACCCCTGGCGCACCGGCTCGAACGCCAGCGCCGCCAGCGCCAATAGGAAGAACGCCCCCACCCGGTACTCCAGCAGATATGGCTGCCCGCTCCCGGCCATCAGCGTCAACACTCCGAACAGGAATCCCGCCGACAGCACCGCCGCCAGCGCCGAGTACACCATGCTGCGCTCCAACAACCGCCGCTCGCTCTCCGCCTGGTGCCCGCCAATCACCTGCGCCAGCACCAGCAACCCGCCCAGCACCAGGTACATGCCGAACGGCAACGCGTACCCACCCGAGAGCAGCACGGCGTTGGTAATGCCTCCCGAGTAGGTGAGCACACCCGCGATGCCCAGGCCTCGCAGAAAGGGACGCCGCTCGGGCGAAGCCACCCGGTACATGCGCACCAGGTGGACGAGCGGCACCGTCGCCGCCACCACGGCCAGCACCATCGCCGGCCAGAACAGGGGGCCTCGAGTCATCGCCAGCGGCCCGTAGAGGACGTTGGGCTCCACCACCCCGAGCAACGTCAGCCCCAGGGCCACGAGGTACGCAAACGCCACCAGCCGGTACGAGCGCTGCCCTGTGACGTTGTAGGCCGCGTGGAGGAAGCCCGCGGCCGTGAAGGTCCCCATCGACACGAGGCGCTCTCCCAGCCACGCCGTGCGCGGCATGCACAGCATCAGCAGCGTGCCGCTCCACGCCGCCACCGTCAGACAGTAGAAGGCCAGCCCCCGCGCATTCCGGGCGCGGAGCGTGGCGGTGAAGCACAGCAGCAAGGCCACCGAGAGGACCGGCACGAGGCTGTACGCGAAGAGAGGCCCCATTCCGGGTGACTTTGACAGAACCCGGGCCGGTGTCAGCCTGCCGCGAGCAGCCCCTCGGTCACTTCCTCCACGCTGGAGGCCACCGACTGGAGCAGCTCCACCAGCTCCGCATCCGGCCGCCCCGCGAACTTCAGGAGCTGCAGCCGTGAGCCCATCTCCTCCAGCTGCAGCACCACCCGCTCCAGGTCCGCCGCCGTCCGCTCCCGCATCGCCACCAGCCGCTCCATGTTGCGCAGCCGCGCCTGGACGCTCTGCACCCGGGCATCCTCCGGCGGCAGACCGCGCCGGGCCAGCGCCTCGAGCTGCCCGGAGGCCGCCGCTCGATCGAACTCGGGCGTGGCCAGCAGCGCATCCATCTCCGCCACGCGCGCCTCCATCTTCCCCACCGCGTCCACCAGCCCGCGCAGCCGCGCCACCTCGGGGCGCAGCACGTCCGCCGCCAGCCCCTCCACCTGCCCCAGCGCGCCCACCAGCCGATCCCGCGCGACGCGGGCTGGTGGAGTCACCCGATCCGCCGCGCGCGCCGGCGACAGCAGGAACGGCGCGAACACGGGCCAGAAGAAGACACCGGCCACGAAGGTGACGATCCGTGCGCTCCGGCCCTTGCCCTCGGCCCGGAGCACGAGCGCCACCGCCACCACACCGCCCAGCAGCAGATACAGGATGCAGGTCTCGACGACGCCCATGGAAGGCTCCTCCTCACAAGTGAGAGCCGAGCGCCTCGCCCAGCCGGTACAGGGCCACGGGGGCCACTACGGTGTAGACACCGCCCCAGCACAGGACGAGCCGCCGCAGGAAGTTGCCCCGGCGCTTGTGTGTAATGGGCAGGTGCTCGGCCAGGTCGCAGAAGCCGCGATACACGGCGCGGATGCCCAGCAGCCCCACGGCGAAGGGCAGACACATCCCCGCGAAGAGCGCGGTGCTCGGCGCGTCGAACACCCCCACCACCGTCCCCAGCAGCCACGCCGCGTAGAACGGGAGCACGCCCAGCAGCAGCACGGACATGGTGGCCTGCGCGCGCAGTGCCTGGGCCGTCACCAGCCGGAACGAGGCGTCCAGCCCCGACAGCTGCGTGTAGAAGTAGAAGGACGGCAGGCAGATGCAGAGCGCGCCCAGGAAGGCCGCGATCAACGCCAGCGGCAGCCACACTACCGGGTGTCCCGCCTGGTACCAGGCCAGCGAGGCGCGCGGCTCGAACAGCTCTGCGGCCAGCCCCAGCACCACCCCATGAATGGAGAGCCCCAGCACCGAGAGCGCAAGGAGCTTCTGGATGACCTCCGGCAGGCCTGCCTCGTCCCGCATCACCCGGTGGAGGCGCGTCTCGCCGCGCAGGATGAGATCGAACATCCCCGGAACAGGGTTCGTAGCAGCGTCCATGGCAACCTCCAGGGTCAGGCGTCGAAGCGGAAGAGGGAGAACAGGGTCATCAGCTCCGCGCCGATGACGCCCACCAGCACCAGCCAGAGCGTGGCGTAGGCGCGGCTGCGCTCGGGCTCGAGCGCCTTCATGGTCCTCAGGAAGACATCCACCATGCACACCCCCACGCCGGCGAACACGGTGAGGTTCACCGCCAGCCGCACGAAGCCGTACGGGAGCGCCAGCCCGAAGAACCAGGTGATGGGGATGCTCGCCAGCAGCGCCAGCGAGCCGAAGCTCACCGTGGAGAGCGCCGCCAGCAGCGTGGTGGACGCGTCCAGCTTCGAGCCGAGCGCCGAGTTGAGGATGTAGAGCGCCGGCAGCGCGACGGTCCACGCCAGCCCCGCGGCCACCGGGGCCTTGAGCATCCCCCCCAGCATCCCTCCCCAGCCCTCGTGGAGCCGCATCACCAGGCCGTAGGCGGCGATGCCCAGCACCGCGCTCATGAGCAGCACGGGGAAGACGATCGGGTTCGGCCCCGGGCTCAGCCGGCGATCCCTCCAGCGGGTGGTGAACTCCTCGGGTCGGCGCAGCGCCACCCCCACCTCGTGGAGGGCGGTACTCAAGTCACGGGACAGGCTCATGGGGTGTTCCTCCTCTGCCCCACCTCCAGAGCACCCGCCGTGCCAGGAGCCCGGACGCCTCGAATCGAGGGGTTGGCCCCGCCACCGTCACCGTTGTTGACGGTGGCTGACGACGCCCTTGACGCCTGCACGCTCTGCCGCCGGGAAGCGGGCGGGAGCCGGGGCCTTCCCTGCAGTTCCGGTTCACATCCCGAGGCCCTGGTCTAGTCTGCGCGCCTTTCTGAGGCGCCCTCCGCCTCGGTCCTTCAGGAGCCTACGTGCGGTACTTCGCCATGGTCGCGGCTGGGGCCACCCTCTGGGGCTTCTGGCCGCTCTTCCTGCGCCCAGCAGGGCTCTCGGGCGCACAGAATGCCCTGCTCGCGCTGCTCACCATGGCCCTGCCCGCGCCCTTCTTCCTCCGGAGGAAGTCGCTGAGCGACCGCCGGGCCACCGTGGCGCTCGTCATCATGGGGGTGGCAGACGCCATCAACGTGGCCCTCGTCTTCGCCGCCGTGAAGCGCGGCCCCGTGGCCATCGCCGTGCTCACCCACTACCTCGCGCCCCTGCTGGTGGCCCTGTCAGCCCCCTGGATCATCGGCGAGCGCCGCTCCATGCGAGCCCTCATCGGCGCCCCCCTCACCTCGCTGGGCCTGACGCTGCTCATCTGGCGGCCCGGCGCGGACTTCTCGGGATGGACGGCCGTGCTCGGCGGCGCCAGCGCCTTCTTCTTCGCCGTCACCGTCTTCGCCGCGAAGACGGCCGCGCGCGCCTGGTCTCCCCTCGGCGTCACCTCCGTCCACGCCGCCGTCTCCGTGCTCACCCTGCTGCTCCTCTTCGGGCGCGACGCCCTCCCGCCGCTCGAGGTGCCCGTGCTCTGGGTCCTCGCCGGAGGCGTGCTGTGCGGACTTGCGGGCAACATCCTCTTCAACATGGGCCTGCGCCGGATCCCCACCTCCGCCACGGGCGCGCTCACCTATCTCGAGCCCCTCACCGCCACCTTCTTGGGCTGGCTCGTCTTCCAAGAGGCCCTCGGCCCGTGGGGCCTCTTCGGCGGCGCCCTCGTGCTCGCCGTGGGGGTCTGGGTGGCGACGGAGCCCCAGATCTTGGATTCGCCTTTACCATTAATTTCTGGTACTTCTTGAATAACGAAGCTGACTGTTATGTAGTATTAGGGCATTTGTTCTAGGAGACCCTCTCTTCCCTGAAGTTCCGTATGGACTCCCCTGTCGACAGCCGCGACTACCGCGTCCTCTTTTTCTGCCCCGCCTCTCATGCACGCGGGGAGCGCATCGAGACGCCCGTGCGTCGGCTGCTGTCGCGCATCCAGGCGCCTCCCGCGGAGCTGGTGCCGCTCGAGGAAGCGGGCGCGCTGAGCGAGGCCGGGTGGAAGGTCTTCATGGTGCGCTCGCTCGGCGAGCGCTCTGCTGCTCAAGCCCTGGCCGCGTACGTCAGCGAGGTGACGTGCTCACTCGCTGCGGAGCTGGAGGCGGGAGTGCTCGGGCTCTACATCGACGTGTCGGGAGACTCGGCGCGCATCTGCCGGTGTGGCCCGGAGGATGGCCCGGAGACGTTCGCGGGCCGCCGCCACGTGGCGCTGGGCCGCACCGCCGAGTGGCTCGAGGTCTCTCCTGGCGCGCTCTCAGCCCTCTTCCAGGTGGACATGCCGGACGACTACGAGCCGGACGCGGAGGACCGCTACGTCGAGCAGAAGCTGCGCGAGGCTCGCGAGTTCATGGAGCAGTACCGGCGCGGCAACAAGATCAGCACATGAGGTGTTGTTCCGGAACATGAGGTCTCGTACCCCGCCGGACCTCGCGGGCCGCTGCCCGCGGTGCTACCTGCCCACCCGGCTGTGCCTGTGCGCGCAGGTGCCGCGGCTCGACACGCGCACCGAGTTCCTCGTCATCCGGCATAACAAGGAGAAGGAGAAGTCCACCAACACGGCGCGGCTGGCGGCGCTCGCCCTGACGCGCTGCCAGGTGCTCACGTACGGAGCGCCCGGCCAGCCGTTCGACGCCTCGGTGCTGGAGGGCTCGGGCACCTGGCTGCTCTTCCCGGATGCACCACCGCCCGAGCCGGAGGCGCCTGCGCCGCGGCGGCTGATCGTGCTCGATGGGAACTGGGGACAGGCCCGCCGGATGGTCCAGCGCGTGCCCGGCCTGCGGAGACTGCCTGGCCTCTCGCTGCCGCCGCCTCCGCCCCACACCCGTCGGCTCCGGCGCCCTCCCAACCCCGAG
>NZ_DASPHO010000709.1:0-2993 GCF_035629615.1 Hyalangium sp.
TGCCGCAGATCGCATACACCTCGACGGCACCCGAGGTGACGCAGAAGGGGGACTACATCTTCCGCGTCTGCTTCATCGATCCGTTCCAGGGCAAGGTGATGGCGAAGTTCTCGCGAGAGAACCTGAAGCTCAGCCAGGTGGCGGTGCTGACGGATAACAAGAGCGCGTACTCGATCGGGCTGGCGAAGGTGTTCATCGAGGAGTTCGAGAAGATGGGCGGGAAGGTGATTGCCAACGAGAGCTACTCGAAGGGGGACACGGACTTCCGGGCGCAGCTGACGGCGATCAAGCGGCTGAAGCCGGAGGGGGTGTTCGTGCCGGGGTACTACACGGACGCGGGGCTCATTGCGCGGCAGGCGCGGGAGCTGGGGCTGAAGGTGCCGCTGCTGGGTGGGGACGGCTGGAACTCCGACAAGCTCTTCGAGCTGGGAGGCTCGGCCCTGGATGGGAGCTACTACTCCAACCACTACGCGCTGGACAACCCGGACCCGCTGCTCAAGGCGTTCGCCGAGAAGTACCAGAAGATCTACGGCATCCCGCCAGACAGCTCGGCGGCGCTGGCGTACGACGCAACGGCGCTGGCGGTGGACGCGATGAAGCGTGCGCCGGACCTGTCGCGCAAGGCGCTGCGGGACGCCATCGCGGCGACGAAGGACTTTCCGGGTGTGGCGGGGAAGATCACCATCAACGCCAACCGGGATGCGGAGAAGCAGGCGGTGGTGCTGAAAGTCGAGAACGGGAAGACGCAGTTCGTCACCACCGTGCAGCCGTGACCCGGCCACGCTCAGCGCGGCTCGAGCCTGTCCAAGCTCACACGCTCAGGCGCGCATGGCGGCCGTGAACGGACTCACATACGGAGCGGCGGCGAGCTGCTGCCAGGTGTCGTGGAGCCCGTCGAGGTAGCTCACCTGGACCCCGGAGAGATCCGCGCCATCAAGGCAGTTCAGGTTCACGGAGTAGTACTCGCCGCCCAGCTCCGGAATGTTTCCGTGCCCGAAGGTGCGGACCCCACAGACCTTGCAGAAACGGGCATGGCCGGCCTCGGAGCGCGAGTAGTCGCTGAGGACCTCTCCCCCGGAGACGAGGCGGAAGGCGCTCGGCTTCATGGTCGCACCCCACCACCCGGTCTTCGCGCAGCTGGTGCAGTTGCACCGGGTCGTGCCAGCGCTCGGGTCCAAGTCGGCTTCGAAGCGCACGGCGCCGCAGGGGCAGCTGCCTTTATAGGTCTGGATCATGGTCGGAAGCTCCAAGGATGGGGGCGAGACGCTCTCGGCACTCGCCCGGGTGATGAGAAAAGAGTAGGAAGGGTTGCGGACAGAATCAGTCCGCAATGAGAGGAGCCGCACGTGGTCCAGACCTCCGCTCGACTGCTGAAGCTGCTGTCGCTGCTGCAGTCCCGGCGATTCTGGGTGGGCGGGGAGCTGGCGAGCGAGCTCGAGGTGACCGAGCGCAGCGTCCGCCGCGACGTGGACCGGCTTCGGAGCCTTGGTTATCCGGTGCATGCGGCCGCGGGCGTCGGCGGCGGATATCAGCTGGGCGCCGGGAAGGAACTGCCACCGCTTCCTCTCGAGGACGACGAGGCGGTCGCCGTCGCAGTGGGGCTGCGCCTGGCGGCGACGGGACTGGTGAAGGGGCTGGAGGAGGCGTCGGTTCGTGCGCTCGGGAAGCTGGAGCAGGTGCTCCCGAAGAGGCTCCGGCGCAGGGTGAGCGCGCTGCACGCCGTGAGCGTGCGGCTGGGCGACGCTGGACCTGGCATCGACGCGGAGGCACTGGCGGTGATGGCGAATGCGTGCCGGGACTCCGAGGTTCTGCGCTTCGACTACAGCAGTCACGAGGGCACGGTGAGCGCGCGCCTCGCTGAGCCCTATCGGCTCGTGCACAGCCGCTATCGTTGGTACCTCCTGGCGTACGATCTCGAGAGGGAAGGGTGGCGGACGTTCCGCGTCGATCGCATTGGCGCGATGCCGAGAACCGGGCGTCGTTTCAAGGCGCGCCCGCTGCCCTCCGAGGACGTGGCCGCATACGTGTCGCAGTCGGTCTCGACGGACGTGTACCGGTTCCGCGCGCGCGTGACGGTGCAGGCCCCCGCGCACGTTGTCTCGGAGCGGCTGTCTGGAGTGGCTGGACGCATCGAGGAGCTGGAGGCGGAGCGCTGCCTGGTCCACACCGGTGGCGAGAGCCTCGAGGCGCTTGCGTTCCACCTGGGGTACATGGGGTTCGACTTCGAGGTGCACGAACCGAAGGAGCTCGTCGAACACCTTCGCCGCCTGGGCGAGCGCTTGACCCGGGCTGCGAATCGGACTGAAGCGGAGGCGCAGGGCGCAGGCGAGCCTCGAAGCGGGCCTCCCAGCTGAGGCAAGAGGACACCCGGCAGCCCCAGGCGTGACATCCCCTCAGGCCTACTCGGGCTTCAGGATCCGAGGGTTGGCGTTGCCCCAGGCGGTATACATCTCCACGAGGATCGTCCCCGCGAGCTGCTCCAGCTCCTCCCGGGTGATCTCGATCGCGCCTTGCTTGCCGAACAGCACGACCTCATCGCCGGGCAGGATCTCCGGACTGCCAGTGACGTCCACCATGAACGTATTCATGGAGACCCTTCCCACGACAGGGCAGCGCTTCCCCCGGATCAGGACGTACCCCCGGTTCGAGAACACGCGCCCATACCCATCGGAGTATCCCGCGGGAATGTTCGCCAGCCTCGAGTCGCGCTGCAGCGTGAACTTCCGATCATAGCCAACCGAGCTCCCAGCCGGATAGCTGTTGACGGACGAGACGCGGGACTTGAACTCCATGATCCACTTGAACTCTGGATACTTGGACAAGGTGTCGCCGTACAGCGCTCCTCCTGCGCGCACCATGTCCAGGTGGCTCTCTGGCACCTCCAGCGTGGCGAACGAGTTCGCACTGTGGAGGATGAGCTTGCTGCGATCGAGGTGCCCTTTCTCGATGATCCAGCCCGCCCCCTCTTTGAACGTGGCGAGCACGCGCAGGAC
>NZ_DASPHO010000710.1:0-4433 GCF_035629615.1 Hyalangium sp.
CTGCTGGCGCTGCTGACGCTGGTCCGCGAGGTCAGCGGCGCCCTGTCCTGGGTGCTGGTGGCGCTCTTCCTGGCGCTGGCGGCCCACCCGCTGGTGAGCTGGCTCGAGCGCCACGGTCTACGGCGCGGGCTGGCGGTAGCGCTGGTGTTCGTGGCCACCCTGGGGGTGGTGGCGGCGCTGCTCACGACGTTCGTGCCCATGGCGGTGGATCAGGCCCAGGGGTTGGTGGAGGCGGCCCCAGGCCTCATCGACTCGCTGCGGCACCAGGGGTGGATGGAGGAGCTGGATGCGCGGTTCGGCATCTTTGACCGTCTCTCGGAGGAGGTGCGCCAGCGGCTGCCCGGCGCGGCCATGCCAGTGCTGGGCGTGGTGACGGGCATCCTCCACCGTGTCGCGGCGTTCATCACCGTGGTGGTGCTGGCGGCCTTCTTCCTCGCCTTCGGCAAGGACCTGTTCGACAAGGGGCTGCTCTGGCTCCCACCACGCAAGCGAGCACACTGGCAGGAGCTCGGGCTGCGGATGCACCGCACCGTGGGCCGCTATGTGGCCGGCTCGTTCTTCATCTCGCTCATTGGTGGCCTGGTGACGACCGTGACCCTGCTGCTGCTGGGGGTGCCCTACTTCCTGCCGCTGGGGTTGATCATGGCGGTGCTGGGGCTCATCCCGTTCATCGGGGCCTTCCTCGGGGGTGTACTGATCGTCGGGACGACGTTCGCCTCGGCGGGGACGCATGCGGGGTTGATCTCGCTGGCGGTGTTCCTGGTGTACCAGCAGGTGGAGAACCACCTGCTCCAGCCCTTCATCCAGCAGCGCACCCTGCGGATGAACCCCCTGCTCATCGCCCTGGCGATGCTGGCAGGTACCGCCTTCGCGGGCATCCTGGGAGCGCTGCTGGCGCTGCCCATCGCGGGGGCCTTGCAGATCCTCGCGCAGGACTGGCTCGCTCGTCGCCACCAACAGTGGGCCCTGGAGGAGCAGGATGACACCCTCACGCTCCCCCCTCGCCCCCCCGTCCCCGAGGAGGAGACCGAGGCCCGACACTGACAGAGGGCCCGGTGAGAGGAATCGACGCACTCTCACCCGGGGATCCGCTCCCCTGTGCAGGCTCAGCGCTTGCGGCGCGCCGGGGACTTCTTGGCCGCGGCCTTCTTCGCAGGCGCCTTCTTGCCCACGGCCTTCTTCGCCACGGCCTTCTTCGCCACGCCTTTCTTGGCTGCGGCCTTCTTCGCGGGCACCTTCTTCGCGGGCACCTTCTTCGCGGGCGCCTTCTTCGCTACAGGCTTCTTGGCCGCGGCCTTCTTCGCGGGCACCTTCGTAGCCACGGCCTTCTTGGCTGCGGCCTTCTTCGCGGGCGCCTTCCTCACCGCCGTCCGGGACACAGCCTTCCTGGCAGGCACAGCGGCTGGCTCCGGCGCCTTGAGGCTCTCGATGCGCCGCTCGGCAGCGAGCACTGCCGGAGCCTCGAGCCCACCTTCCTTCTTGCCCGCTTTGCTCTTGCCTGCCTTGCTCTTGTGGCCCTCGATGCGCCGCTCGGCAGCGATCACCGCCGAAGTCTCGAGCCCTGCCTCCGCCTTGCCCGGCTCTTTCTTGCCCGCCTCAGGCTTGCCCGCCTTGCTCTTATGGCTCTTCATGCGCCGCTCGGCGGCAATCACCACGGGCCTGTCGAGCTGCGACTCGCCCACCCCGGCGGGCGCCTGCCCGGCCTTGGGCGCCCTGCCCTCCTCATACTCGTACACGAGCTCCTTCACTTCCTCGTCCCCGGCGAGCTCGGTCAGCGCGCCCTCCACGGCGGCGATGGCGCGCGCGAAGGTGCGCTCGCCGAACTCCTCGTGCTCCACCGGCGGCACCAGCACGTTGAGCATGTTCGCCAGCGAGCGGTAGAAGCGCATCTCCTTCTTCTCTTCGTCCCAGCTGCCGTAGATCCAGTCCTCGCCCCCGAGCGCCTGCACCCACTCCGGCAACGGCCCGCCGCCATCGCCCTGCTCCACCATGGCGGACTTGCGCGCCGTAAAGAGGTGGCGGTGCGTGCTCTTCAGCCCGAAGCGCCACACGCCTGCCACGGGCAGCCCCACCAGCATCTTGCGCGTCTTCTCCAGCACGCTGGCCTGCTCACCCTCGCCGTGCAGCGGGTAGAGCACCACGTCCCCCTCGAACGTACCTCCATTGAAGGCCGAATACAGATCCCCCAGCTCACCCGGCAGCGCCACCCCGGCCTCCGTCTCGGCCCGCCGCAGCTCTTCCGCGGTCACCCCGGGGGACATCGACTTCGCCGACTTCTGCAGTGCCTCCAACCACTCGTGCATGGCCCCTCCACGATTCAGCGGCGCCACTGATCAGGCGCCCGCCCAGGCCCCTCTGCGCAATGCCAATGTCGGTCTTCATGCGCCCACTGGCCAGGGGGGAAAGCTTCGACAGACCGGAGTTCTACACCGCTCCGTGCCACTCCCATCGAATCTTCACTCTCCAGGATGACGTTTCTGATCGGCCGGAGACGGGCGGCAGCTTCCCGGAGAGGGGCCCGGAGACCCCAGAGTGGGAACTTCGTTACCCACTCACCGGGCTTGCCTGGCCGGCTCCCGGGCCTCTCAGGCCCCCAAGCTTCACCCACCTGACACACGGCGAGGCACGGCCACTGCACGCTCCCCTGCCTTCGAAACGGAGGGCTCATGGGGCGTTGGGCTTGGCTGCTGGTGGTGGGCATGGCGGGGCTGGTCGCATGTGGGCCTGAAGCCCAGGAGCCACCGAGCGATCCTCCAGGTGCGAGGGGCTTGGACCCCCTGCCCGCGGATCCAGACGGCGGCCTGGGGGATGCCGGCGTGCCCGACGGGGGCTCCACGCTCCCCCAAGGGGACGGTGGGAAGCTGCCGGACGCAAGCCCCCCGGATGCCGGCGCGCCCGACGCGGGGCCGAGCCTCGAGTACCCTCCCGTCCAGACACGCCTCGCCGTGTTCGACCTGCAGATCACCCCCGAGGACCTGGCCCGGCTGGAAGAGCACCCAGAGTCGGATGAGCGGGTGCCGGTGGTGGTGGTGCTCGATGGCGAGCGCGCCCCGGGCCAGGTGCGCTACCGAGGTGCGAGCACCCGGACGCTGCCCCAGAAGAGCTTCAAGATCGAGCTGGACCCTGGCTACGAGCTGGCGGACCGCGACCACTTCGAGCTGCTGGCCGAGTGGTACGACAGCGGCAAGCTGACCGAGAAGTTCGCGGTGGACCTGTATACCGCCTTGGGGCTGCCGGTGCCGCGCGCCCGCTACATCCGGGTGAGCATCAACGGCCAGGACAACGGCCTCTACCTGGACATGGAGCATGTGGGGAAGGACTACCTCAAGCACCACGCCCTGGAGCGCAGCGCCTCCATCTACCGCTGTGGAGACCGCAACTGCGAGCTGACGCTCAAGCCCGGCTCCAGCTCCTACCAAGGCGACTTCGAGAAGAAGACCAACGAGGACACCAGCCGCGCGGATCTCGACGCCCTGCTCGCCTGGGTGAACCGCTCGGATGACTCGGACTTCGAGGCGAAGCTGGAGCGCTATGTCGATGTCGAGGCGTACCTGGGCAACCTCGCCGCGGACGCGCTCATCTCCAACAACATCATCGAGGACTCGCGCAGCTACTGGATCCACGAGCACCAGAAGGATCGCTGGCTGTATGTCCCGTGGGATCTCAACAACGCGCAGATGCTCTACTGGCGCACGTGGAACCCGGACGATCCGCCCATCACCAACCGGTGGCCGCAGGCCTTCAGCGCGTATGACCCCTGGGTGCAGCGCATCTACGAGGAGCGCGTCGTGGACCGTCCCTCCCAGCGTCCCACCTGGAGCGTCCTCAACACCCGCCTCTGGGATCGGCCCGCTCTGCGCGCCCGCCTGCTGGCGAAGCTGGAAGCGGCGCTCGCGGGCCCCTTCTCGGAGGCGAAGGCGAACGCGCACATCGACGCGCTGTGGGCCCTGGTGGAGCCGGAGCTGGCCCGGGATCCCTACGTCTCGCGCGAGCACGTGTCGCGGGCGCGGAGCTTCCTGAAGAAGTACGTGCGCAACCGTGCCACGTTCCTCCGAGGCCTCGTGAGCACCCTGCAGGCCCACGGGAGCGGCCCCCTGGTGATCCGCGAGGTGAACGCGGGCAGCGCCGGCTACATCGAGCTCCACAACCGAGGCACCACGCCCTTCTCCCTGGAGGGCTACGAGCTGACGAATGACGTGCGCGCCACCACGCGGCACCGGCTGCCCACGCTCTCCCTGGCCCCTGGCCAGACCGTGCGCTTCCTGGCGGACGGGAACACGGCCCTGGGCTCCATGCACCTGCCCTTCACCCTCTCTCGCAGCGGGGGGGAGGTGGGCCTCTTCGATGGCAAGCGCCTGTCCGGCTCGGGCAGGCCCCTGGTGTACGCCCCGGTGGACGTCCTCTATTACGGGCCGCTGACCTATGGGACGGTG
>NZ_DASPHO010000711.1:0-4253 GCF_035629615.1 Hyalangium sp.
TGTGGTTGGGCCCTACCACGAGGAAGGTGTGCAGGCTCGTGAGCAGGTCCGCCAGCACCGAGTTGCACAGCGCGCTGAACGCCGCCCACAGCCCCAGCGGCAGGAACAGCGCCGGCAAGAGCACGAAGCAGAAGGCGGCATAGGGCGCGTAGCACTTCGCCACCAGCTCCCACCGCTCGGCTCGCGAGAGTGCAGAGCCCTCCCGTCGGCCCTTGCGGCGCAGCGCGCTCAGCGTCTCCGGCGCGTAGTAGCTGGCCCGCCACGTGAGCGCGAGCAGCCCCAGCAACAGGTAGCGCAGGACCAGCGGCCGGCGCGTATCGCGCAGCGTCCCCTCAGCGTTGCGCTCGAGCAGATCCGGATCCGCCGCCTCACCCGTGTGTGAATGGTGGAGGACGTTGTGCTCGAAGACCCATGCCTCCGGCAGCATCCAGTCCAGCCAGTCGAGGACGCGGCGCCTTCCACGTGCGAAGCCCTTGCTGGTGCGGGCTTCGGGCAGGCCTGGCACCCGGTCATATCCGCGGTGCCCCACGTGGTGCATGAGCAGCCAGCGCGTGGAGCGCCCCAGGCTCAGCGCCGCAGCGCTCAGCGGATTCGGGGCCAGCCAGCAGGTGGCCAGCCCCAGCAGTGTGGCCAGCCGACCCCAGCGCTCGATCTTGCGCAGGTGCGTCGCGTCCGCTTCCCCCAGCGAGGCGTCCATCTGCTCGCGGAGCTCCTTCAGCTCTCGCTGGAAGCCCTCCAGGTCCACGGTGGAAGGAACGAAGATGCGCTGGGGATCAGACATGTGAGAGCTGGCTCGGTGAGAGTCGGCCGCGGAGCCTACCAGTGCTTCCTTCAGACCTGCTCGGGGTCCTCCTCACGGAGGCGTGGAATGCACTCGAACTCCGGGAGCTTGCCGCGAAGGTCGCGGTAGAAGGCTCGCACCTGGTCCATGTCTGCCCGCACATCCCCGGTGAGGGGCAGCAGGGGCCCCAGCCCCGCGACCTTCCGCCCGAAGTCCAGAAAGCCCATGCCCACCGGCACCTGGGCGGCGCGAGCAATGTGGTAGAAGCCGGACTTCCAGTACTCCACCTTCTTGCGCGTCCCCTCGGGTGAGATGCCGAGGACGAGCTCCTCCGCCTGCTGGAAGCGCTCCGCCACCTGCTCAACCATGCTGTGCCGCGATCTCCGATCCACGGGGATGCCGCCGAGCGCCCTCATGAACCCGCCGAAGGGCCCCTCGAAGAGGGTGTGCTTCCCCAGCCACGAGATGCGCACTCCGAGGACGTACGCGGTCGCAATCATGAAGGGCAGGTCCCAGTTCGAGGTATGGGGCGCGGCGATGAAGACGAACTTCCGTGTCGCCGGCAGCGCTCCCTCGACACGCCAGCCAAAGACCCCCATCCAGATCCTGCCCATCCAGTACTGGATCCTTCTCCACATCTCTAGAGCTCCTCGATCCTCAGCGCGAGAGGGCGTCCAGGCGCTTCTTCGTGAGCTCCAGGTACTTCGGATCCAGGTCGATGCCCGTGTAGCGCCGGCCCAGCTTCAGCGAGGCCACGCCCGTGGTGCCGCTGCCGTTGAACGGGTCCAGCACCGCCGCGTCCTCGGGAGTGCTCGCCTCGATGATGCGCTCCAGCAGCGCCACCGGCTTCTGCGTGGGGTGGCTGCCGAAGGCCTTCTCCTCACGGCGCGGAGCGATCTGCGTCCACATCCGCCCGGAGCCGTCCGCCGTCAGCTCCTCCTCGCCCGTGCGCGGCAGGTTCCACACATCCCGCATCTGCTTGCCGCCGTTCTCCGCCTTCATCCGCGCGTAGTTGAACGTGTGCTGCAGCGTCTTCGTCTGCCGCGGCGACGCCCAGATCAGCAGCTCCGTGGAGTGCGTGAAGTACCGGCACGACAGGTTGGGGCTCGCGTTCGGCTTGTACCAGGTCACCGTGTTCAAGAGCTTGAAGCCGAGCTTCTGCATCGCGAAGCCCACGTTGAAGATCACGTGCTGGGTGCCGCTGACCCACAGCGTCCCCGTGGGCTTGAGCAGCCGCTGGCACGCCTTCAGCCACTCCATCGTGAAGCGGTGATCCTCCTCCACCCCGCGCGACACGTCCCACTCGCCCTTCTGCACCGAGGCCCGCTTCCCGCTCTTGCAGGTGAAGCCGCCGTTGGACAGGAAGTACGGCGGATCCGCGAAGATCAGATCGAACTGCTGCTCGGGGAACTGGTTCATCAACTCCAAGCTGTCGCCCTGATACAGCCGGTACGCCTCGCCCTTCGCGAAGGGGACCAGGGAGCGCTCGGCAATCTTCAGGGCAGTGGCTTCCGCGGACATCTCGCCTCCGTGCACGTCGTTGAACGTGGCGGAATGTGGAGCCACTTGATTGCTACGTCCAAATTTCGATCTGTAGCACGTGAAAACTTGACCGCTGAAACGCCGCGAGCAGGGCCGGAGCGCTTCCTGAGAAGCCCTCCGTCACCCTGCTCGACGGATACCGCGGAATGAGAGACGGCGTCGCTACGCCTTCGCCTCGTCCTTCTTGCCCTTCTTGCCAGCAGCCGGAGCCACGGGAGCGCCCTCGGCGGCGGCGGCAGCGGCAGCGGCCTCCTTCTCCTTGGCGGCGTTGGTGGCGGCGTACTTCTTCCGGAAGCGGTCGACACGGCCCGCCGTGTCGAGGAGCTTGTACTTGCCGGTGAAGAAGGGGTGGCAGTTCGAGCAGATTTCCACGGAGAACGAGCCGCGCGTGGACTTCGTCTCGACGCTATGGCCGCACGCGCAGGTGATGCGGGCGGGCGGATAGACCGGATGCAGATCCTGCTTCATGGTGACATCTCCAGTACGCCTTGCCCCTACCCACCCATGGGTAGGAGGTCTGGCGGTTGGGGTGGCCGGCGCTTATAACGGCGCGCCGGGTACGACACAAGCCCGCCCTCGCTCAATGGTTGTGGCCGTCGTGCCCCGCTCCCGGAGGCTCGAGCTTCTCCACCAGCTTCTGGACGGTGGGATCAGATGGGACATCCGCTCCCAGCTGGGAGTACGACAACAGATGCGTCCGGGCTGAACCCGTTGCGTCCGCCTTGGACGCTTTCTGCAAGGTCGCCCGCCGGGACTCGAAGGTAGCGACCGTCTCCTCGAGTGCCTTCCGGGCGGCCCCATCCTTCGTCGTCGCGAGGCGCTCCTTGGCCCGCGCCAGGTTGGCCTCGATGTTCTTCAGGCTCGTCTGGGCCTGGCCCGCGGTGGAGAGATCCAGGAAGGCCCCTGGGCCGTCCACGGACAGTTCCAGGCGTGCCAGCTGGCGCCCGCGCTCTCCCGGAGGAATGAAGGTGGCCAGACCATCCTTGGAGGCGATGCCCGGACCGCGGCCCTCATGGGACTGGACGACGAAGTCCACGCCCTCGCCCTGCTGAGCCAGCCGGCGCGCCAGGTCGTACGGCACCGCGGCGAGCACCACCACCACATCCACCTTGTCCTTCTCGCGCAGGCGCTTGGCCTCCGCCAGCACGGCGTGGAGGGCAGGCTTCCCCTGGGACTCTGGCAGCGCGCCCTCGGGAGACACGCCCACCACGCCCACCTTCAGCGCGCCCGCGGTGAGCACCGTGGAGGACGGGAACACCGCCTTGCCCGCCTTGTCCACGAGGTTCGCGGACAGGAGCTTCATCTTCAGGCCCTTGGCCCCACTCCGGACGAAGTCCAGCCCGAGCGTCAGGTCGCGCGCGCCCACGGCCATGGCCGAGGTGCCCAGCGCATCCAACTGCTTGAGCAACAGCTCCGCGCGCGGCTTCTCGTTCGCGTCTCCGGTGCTGTTGGGGAACTTGAAGAGCGCATTGCCCGCATCCAGCACGAGCACCGGCACGCCCTTCTCACGCTCGCGCGCGATCACGGTCTTTCGTCTGGCCAGACCGCCAGACGGGTTGTGGATTCAACCACAGGGGGCGATCTCGCCCCCGTTGTCTCCCGTGAAGAACAGCACCGCCTTCTTGGGCGCCGCGCCGGCCACGAATGGCACAAGCAGCAGCGCTAGCGCGGCCAGCGCCAGGTGTCGCAGTCTCATTTGCTTCCCTTCTTCGGCGCCGCTGGAGCCGGCGCGGGTTTCGGGGTGGCCGGAGCGGGCGCAGGCTTCTTCTTCGCCTTGTCCAGCTCCGCCAGCCGGGTCTTGGCCGTCTTCGCCGCCTCCGACTTGGGGAAGCTCTTCACGAGCTCCTCCAGCGCCAGCCGCGACTCCTCCGTCATCTTCAGCTTCCCGAAGCAGTCCGAGGAGCGCAGGTAGGCCTCCGGCGCGGACGGT
>NZ_DASPHO010000712.1:0-4895 GCF_035629615.1 Hyalangium sp.
CTCCTTCTCCACGCGCAGGGGGCCCGGGGGGCGGGTGGTGGGCGTGGGCGGGAGGGTGGGAACGGAGGTGCGCGAGGGAGGGTTCGTCTGGGTCGCGCTGGCGGAGCGGTGAGGGGTGGGCGTGCTCTCCAGGCGCGAGCCGCTGGTGGTGGGGCGCTCCACCCGTGGAGACTGTGAGGAGGAGGCCGTGCCGGTGCCAGCGTCGGCGGAGGCGCGCTGGAGCGTGCGGCGCTGCAGGTGGGCCATGAGCCGCAGGCGCAGCTCGGCGGGCTCCACGGGCTTGATGAGGTAGTCATCCACGCCCAGCTGGAAGGCGCGCACCCGGTCCCCCGAGGAGTCTCGGGCGGTGTGGAAGATGACGATGAGGCTGCGCCATGTCGGATCGGCGCGCAGCTGGGTGATGAGCTCGAAGCCCTCCAGCGCGGGCATGGCCACATCCAGCAGCAGCAGGTCCGGGTGGTGGCGCTGGAGGCTGGAGAAGAGGTTGCGCGCGTCGTTGAGCGTCACCACCTCCATGCTGGCGGCCTCGAGCACGGCGCGGGCGGCGGCGAGCACGGCGGAGTCGTCATCCACGGCGAGCACGCGGAAGCGCGCGGGGCTGGCGCGCTGGATGGAGACAATGTCGCGCGCGAGCGCCTGCGGAGGCGTGGCGATCGAGAGCACGGCGTCGATGCCCTCGCGGGGAACGGAGCGGACGTCGGCGGTGGGCGCGAGCAGGACAACGGGGGGTGGGGTGCTCAGGGAGCGCATCGCAGCGCGCAAGGAGGTGGGGACAGCGGGGCCCACCACCACGCGCTCCACGGGGCGGTCGGCGGTGAGCAGGCGCACGGACTCCTCTTCGGAGGAGGCGGCGACGGCATCCATTCCGAGCGTCTCCAGGTGCTGGGCGAGCTCGGTGGCCAGGTGCGTGTCGGCCAGGCGCACGAGCACGCGGGGGCGGTGAGGCACGAGAGGCAGGGTGCTGGGCGGCTGAGCGAAGGCCTCGAGGAGAGACTGGAGGAGGCCGGAGATGCGGGGGGAGTAGACGGGGGACTCGCCCTCGGCGAGCTTCTCGAGCTCGGCGGTGATCTTGGCCACCTCGGTGAAGCCGAGGGTGCTGGCGGTGCCGCGAGTGGAGTGCGCGGTCTGGGCGAACAGCGCAGCGGCTCCTGGGATAGCAGCTTTCCACGCCTCAGCGTGGCGGCGGAGCTGAGTGACTCGCTCGGACGCACTGGAGCGGAAGCCATCGCGCACTGTCGCGAGGGCCTGCGCCATCTCTTCTGCGACACCACGCTCGGCCATGAGGGTCGTCGGGCTCGTGAGGTGAGGACGCGGGCGCAACGCACCCGTAAGTGAAGATTTAGCACGAAGGCCGCTCGCTGTCCGTGCCTCAACGGGTGGGCAAGGCGGGGGACGCCCGGTTGCTCGCTATCACCCCGTAAGAATGGCTCTCCATGCACCCACATGCGGAAGATCCGGGAGCGCGGCTTGCCCTGAGAATGGCTGGATCCTCCTGGGGGGCCGACCTGACCCATCCTATATAAGGAGAGAGGGTGGATCCGAGGCCCGTCTTGTACGGGTCATCCACTACGCTCGCACGGCGATGACGGTGACGCGGCTGGAGATAGCAGGGTACCGCTCCGTGAGGAGGCTGGTGTTGCCGGTGCACCCGGTGACGGTGGTGGTGGGGCCGAACGGGAGCGGGAAGACGAACCTGTACCGGGCGCTGTACCTGCTGCAGGCGGCGGCGGAGGGGCGGCTGGCTCGGACGCTGGCGGAGGAGGGTGGCACGCCGAGTGTGGTGTGGGCAGGACCGCGCGAGCACAAGAAGCCGGTGCGGATGACGGTGGGGGTGACGCTGGATGACGAGCTGGCGTACGAGCTGAGCTGCGGCATCGTCCCGATGGATCCGTCACAGCCGGCCACGCTGTTCCTGCTGGATCCGGAGGTGAAGGAGGAGCACCTGTGGGCGCTGTCGGGGGGGCGGCGGGCGGTGTTGATGGAGCGCAAGGATCGGACGGCGTTCCTGCGGGACTCGGAGGGGAAGCGGGTGACGTTCCCTACGCAGCTGTGGAGCGCGGAGTCGGTGCTGGATCAGCTCGCCGAGCCACAGCGGTTCCCGCGGCTGTCGGAGGTGCAGCGGACGTTGAAGGCGTGGCGCTTCTTCCACCAGTTCCGGACGGACCTGGAGGCGCCAGCGCGGCAGCCGCAGATTGGCGTGCGGACGACGGCGCTGGCGCATGACGGGAGAGACCTGGCAGCGGCGCTGGGAACGATCCAGGAGATTGGGGATGCCCGGGGGCTGGCGAAGGCGCTGGACGACGCGTTCCCTGGAGCGGAGCTGGAGGTGGAGGCGCCCCAGGGGCGCTTCAGCCTGGCGCTGCGCATGCCGGGGCTGAGCCGGCCGATGGCGGCGAGCGAGCTGTCGGACGGGACGTTGCGCTACCTGTGCCTGCTGGCGGCGCTGCTGAGCCCGCGGCCGCCGCCGTTCGTGGCGCTGAACGAGCCGGAGACGAGCCTGCACCCGGACCTGCTGGGGCCGTTGTCACGGCTCATCGTGGATGCGGCGAAGCACAGCCAGATCTGGGTGACGACGCACGCGGAGGCGTTGGCGGAGGCCGTGTCGAGGCGCACGGGCTACGAGCCGGTGCGACTGGTGAAGCACGGGGGAGCCACGGAGGTGGAGGGCACAGCGGTTCGCGAGGAGGAGTGACTCGTGGCTCGAGTGCCACCTCACGCTCGGGCCCATGGCGAGCCCGAGCCACAGGCTGCGCTACTGCTTCGCCTTGGCGATCGTCTCTTTCGCCGCCTTCACCACGTTGTCCACGGTGAAGCCGAACTTCTGCAGCAGGGCCTTGAGCGGCGCGGAGGCGCCGAAGGAGCGCATGCCCACCACGGTGCCGCGCAGGCCCACCCAGCGCTCCCAACCGAACACCTCCGCCTGCTCCACCGCTACGCGCGCGCGCACGGAGGGAGGCAGCACGGAGTCCTGGTAGCGCTCGTCCTGCTGCTCGAAGAGCTCCCACGAGGGCATGCTCACCACCCGCGCCTTCACGCCCTCGGCCTTGAGCTTCTCGTAGGCCTCCACGCACAGCGCCACCTCGCTGCCGGTGCCGATGAGGATCACCTCGGGCGTCCCATCGGAGTCGGCGAGCACATAAGCGCCCTTGGCCACACCAGAGGCAGGCGCGTACTTCGTGCGATCCAGCGTGGGCACCGCCTGGCGCGTGAGCACCAGCGCCACCGCGTGAGTCTTCTGCTGGGCGATGACGCGCCAGGCCTCTGCCACCTCATTGGCATCCCCGGGCCGCAGGACGATGAGACCGGGGATGGAGCGCAGGCCCGGCAGCTGCTCCACCGGCTGGTGCGTGGGCCCATCCTCGCCCAGGCCGATGGAGTCATGCGTGAAGATGTGAATGGCCGGAATCTCCATGATGGCGGAGAGCCGGATGGCTGGGCGCTGGTAGTCGCTGAAGATGAGGAACGTGGCCCCGTAGGCGCGCAGCTTGCTCAGCGCCAGCCCGTTCACGATGGAGCCCATGGCGTGCTCGCGCACCCCGAAGTGGATGTTGCGCCCGGAGTGGTCACCCGGCTTCATCGGACCCGAGAAGCCCAGGTACGTCTTGGTGGACGGGTTGAGGTCCGCCGAGCCGCCCAGCAGCCACGGATAGTTCTTCGCCAGCGCGGTGAGCACCTTGCCGCTCGACTCGCGCGTGGCCATGCCCTTGGCATCCGCCGGGAAGGTGGGCAGCTCCTTGTCCCAGCCCGCGGGCAGCTCGCGCCGCAGCATGCGCTCGAGCTGGTCGGCCAGCTCCGGTTGCTGCTTCTTGTACTCGACGAACGTCTTCTCCCACGCCTCCCTCAGCTGCTTGCCGCGCGCACCCAGCCGCTCCTGAAAGCGCTCACGCACGCCCTCGGGCACCAGGAACTGCGCATCCTCGGGCCAGCCGTAGTTCCGCTTGGCGGCCTTGATCTCCTCGGCACCCAGGGGCTCGCCGTGGGCCGCCGCCGTGCCCTGCTTCTTCGGAGACCCGTAGCCGATCTGGCTGCGGACGACGATGAGGGTGGGCTTGCCCCGCTGCTCCTTGAAGGAGCGATATGCCGCGGACAGGGCCGCCAGGTCATTCGCATCGTCCACGTGCAGCACGCGCCAGCCGTAGGCCTCGAAGCGCCTGCCCACGTCCTCGGTGAAGGCCAGATCCGTGCTGCCGTCGATGGAGATGCGGTTCGCGTCGTAGATCCAGCACAGGTTGGGAAGCTGGAGGTGCCCGGCGATGGAGGCGACCTCGCTGGCCACGCCCTCCATCATGTCCCCATCTCCGCACAGCGCCCACACGTCGTAGTCGAACAGGGTGAAGCCAGGGCGGTTGAAGTACGAGCCCAGCCACCGGGAGGCGATGGCCATGCCCACGCTGTTGGCCACGCCCTGGCCCAGCGGGCCGGTGGTGGTCTCCACACCGCTGGTCCACCGGTACTCGGGGTGGCCGGGGGTGACGCTGTCCAGCTGGCGGAACTTCTGGAGGTCCTCCATGGAGATGGTGGGCCCCTCCTCCACGCCGTAGTCGCGGGTGACGCGGCGTACGCCTGCCAGGTGCAGCAGCCCGTACAGCAGCATCGAGCCGTGTCCGGCGGAGAGAATGAAGCGATCGCGGTTCAGCCACTGCGGGTCTTTCGGGTTGAAGCGCAGAAAGCGCGTCCACAGCACATACGCCATAGGCGCGGCACCTAGCGGCAAGCCCGGATGGCCCGAGTTGGCCTGCTGCACCGCGTCCATGGCGAGCGCGCGAATGGCGTTCGCGAGTTCGAGACGAGAGCTCATGAAGATCCTGGAGGGGGAAGAGCGGGGAAACGGTAGATTATACCGAGTTGTGCCGCCGCTCGCGGCTGTCGGTAGACGACCGAAGGATGGGGGGTTA
>NZ_DASPHO010000713.1:0-4436 GCF_035629615.1 Hyalangium sp.
GCTGCGGCTGGTGCTGAACGAGGGCGAGGTGCACCGCGCCACCCGGGCCTCCACCGACTACAGCCTGCTGCGCTTCGAGCAGGGGGAGATCTCGGTGGGGCTGGGCGGCTCGATGAACCGCAAGAACCGGTTCCGCGCGCCGAAGGAGGAGATGACGCCGGGCGAGCTGCTCCAGGCGGCGGAGGAGGCGGAGAAGAGCGGCGGGGATCCGCGCCCGTTCCTCATGTCGTTCCACAACCGGCTGGGCAACGCGCTGGCGCCCCTTTCCTTCGCGCTGCTGGCGACGCCGCTGGCGATCGGGCGGCGGCAGGCGGGGCGGGCGTGGGGCTACCTGCTGACGCTGAGCGGGTACGTGCTCTTCTACCTGCTGAGCCGCGCGTTCGAGCACATGGGCAACCAGGGCAAGCTGCCGGTGCTGGTGGCGGGGCAGCTGACCAACGTCATCTTCATCGCGCTGGGCGTGTTCGCGATGTGGCGGGTGAGCCGCGCGAGGACGGTGCGGTGAGGGCCACGCTCTTCTTCTACGTGATGCGCACGTACGTGAAGTCCGTGGTGGGGATCTTCGCCGCGGTGCTGACGGTGTTCCTGGTGGTGGACTTCGTGGATCGGGCGCGGGCCTACACGGGCGAGGGCTGGGTGTGGGACGTGCTGCGGTTGTATGGGAACAAGGCGCTGGTGGCGACGCAGCAGCTGGGCCCGGCGGCGCTGCTGCTGGCGGCGGGAGTCACGGTGTCCACGCTGCGCAAGCGGGGCGAGGTGACGGCGCTGCGAGCGCTGACGTTCGGTCCCTCGTCGCTCTACGTGCCGATTGGCCTGTGTGCGCTCGCCGTGTGCCTGGGGCTCATTGTCTTCGACGAGCTGGTGGTGGTGAAGGCCAGCCGACGGGTGGATGAGATCTCCACCCAGCGGTTCAACCGGTGGGGAGACTGGCGCCTCTATTACACGCCCAAGCAATGGTTCCGGCGGGGCGAGCACGTCTTCTTCCTGCGGGCGGGCAGCGCGGAGGAGGGGTTCCGGGAGGTGGCCATCCTCACGCTCACCCCCGAGTTCAAGCTCTCGCGCAGGTTGGACGCGGAGGGCATGTACCCGCTGGAGGGGACGCGGTGGCGGCTCACGGGAGTGGTGGAGCGCTCGTTCTCGCCGGATGGGCGGACCCAGGTGCGGACCCACGAGGAGGCGGAGTACGAGCTGGGCGTGCCCTCGAACTCTTTCCGCATCCGCCCGGGGCGCCCGGAGCAGATGCGCTCCTCCGAGCTGCGGGAGCAGATCGTGGCGCGCGCGGAGCTGGGGCTCGCCTCGCGCCAGTACACGCTGACGCTGCACAACCGGTTCGCCTACCCGGTGGCGGGCTTCCCGGCCGCGCTGCTGGCGGTGGGGCTGGCGTTGCGGCCGAACCGCCGGGGACACCTGACGGCGGCGATCGTGGAAGGGCTGCTCATCGCCGTGACGATGTGGGGCTTGATGGTGGTGTGCCGGACGCTGGTGATGACGGAGCGGCTGGCGCCCATGGTGGCGGCGTGGCTGCCCTCGGTGGTGCTCAGCGTGGCGGCAGCGCTGCTCTGGCTGCGCTGGGAGGGGTTGCTCCAGAGGGCTCCGCGGCGGGTGCTGGCCAGCCCGTCGCGGTAGTTTGTCCTCAGGAGAGATGCCAGCGCAGGAAGTTCAGCGCGCGCCACCAGAGATCACCCCAGTCCTGCGGGCGCACGAAGTGCTCCGACTCCGGGTACTCGACGTACTCGACGTGCTGGCCCAGCCAGGGGTACTGCTCTCGGACGCGCCACGTGAAGTCCCGGGCCCAGTGGGGAAGGACCAGGTGGTCGCGTCCCCCGTTCAGGAAGAGCAGCGGGTTTCGAGCGAGGTCCTGGGGGCGGTGGACCGGTGCGTGCTGCATGAGCTCGTAGAGCGCATGCGTCATGGGCGCATGGCTGGGCGTCCAGTCGGGCGAGCCGAGAATGGAGACGGTGGCCCGGACCCGAGAGTCCCTGGCCGCGACGGTCAGTGCCGTGTAGGCACCCAGGGAGATGCCCGCGAGCCCGATGGGGCCGTGGCCCTCGTACGTCAGGTGATCGATGAGCCGGGAGACGTCCGGTGCCGACTCGAGGATGATGTGCAGCAGGCGCTCGTGGTACTCGGACGGGCCGAGGGAGCCCATCTCGTCGAGCCACCTGTCGCGCCGTGCGCCGTGATGCGGGGCGTCCATGCCCACTGCGGTCAGGCCCCGGTCAGCAAGCGCATGGAGCTCATGGCGCACGCTGTCTGTGTCTACACCCAGTCCGTGCAGCACGATGACGGCGGGGCCCGGGCGGGGCTCGTAGTGCAGCTTGAGGACGGGGATCCGTCCATCCACGAAGAATCGGTACTCGTCTGGCATAGGCGCGGCGATTTTAGGGGAATGGCTCCTGGTGCGAAGCCGATCCTCTTGCAGAAATTCCTTCGGGTTCACCGTCTGCGCAACTGCTCTCCGCTCAGTCCGGAGCGTAACGTCTGGACAGAGTCCCTCCTCTCTGGGAGAGGAGAGAGGACTCCACTGTTCGTCCCAGGAGCCCGAGCCCCCGGCCTCAGCGGGAGACATCATTGCATCGAGCCGTCACCATCGCCCTCGCCGTATGGGCCGTCGGGATCGTTCTTGCGGAGGGCATCCAGCAGGCCGCAGCCGGCGCGGCTGTGCTGCTGGCGCTGGTGCTGTTCTTCCGGAAGGCGCTGAACCTCGAGCCGGAGGTCCGGGCCTATGTCCGGGCCACGCTGGCACTGGCGGCCTGGCAGCTGATCTCGCCCGCCCTCGCGCTCCTGACGGGAGCAGCGGATCGCTGGCCCCGCAGTGCCCGCTACGGGCAGGTGCTGGACACAGTGGCGGGAGCCGCGGTGGCGTCGATCGGAACAGTGGGAGTTCCGTGGCTGCTGCTCGGCGGGCTGATGGCGGGAGGGGCGCTGCTGGCCTCGGCACTGGGGCTCTTTCAGCACTTCGTCCTCTGGACCTGGGAGCCGCCGGCCCTGCTGAAGCTGAACCTGTCCCGCTTGCATGAGAACTTCGGGACGGACGAGGAGCCGCGCTATGCGGCCGGAGGCTTCCTCTTCCACCGGCTGCGCTTCTCACATGGCGCGATTGCCCTCCTCGGGCCGGCGCTGGCCGTGCTGGCGCGAGGCAGGGCCGTGTGGCACCGGGTGCTGGCTGGAGCCGCGGTAGGCGCGCTGCTGCTCGCTCCCTATGCGGCCTTTGCTCGCGCGGCGCTGCTGACCGGGTTCGCCGTGTGCGTGCTGGCACTGCTGCTGCTGAGCCGGGGGACACCTCGGAAGGTGGGCCTCGCTGCGGCCGTCGCGCTGGCGGTGCTCGTGGGAGTGACGCCAGCCTGGCACGAGCGCCTGGGCAAGGCCGCCGAGAACCTCTTCGGCGGCGAACGCAGCCACGCCATGTCCGTGGGCTGGCGGTTGGTGAAGGAGCACCCTCTGCTGGGCGTGGGCTTCGGAAACCACAAGCCCGCGGCGCTGGCGACCCAGGCCGAGACGGGCATCACGGATCTGCTCGCCACGGACGCGCACAACCTGTGGCTGACGACGTGGGCAGAGACGGGCCTTGTGGGGCTGGGACTGCTGGCCACCGTCCACCTGCTGCTGGCCCGCGCCCTGGTGCGCCGGCACCGCGCTGGCTCGCTCGCGGCCACGGGGGCGCTGCTCTCCTTCGGGGGGTTCCACCTGCTCTCGCTCGTGCACTACCTGCCCTTCCACAGCAGCGTGCACCTCTCCTTCGCCTTCATCTGGGGCCTGGGGTTGTGTCAGAAAAATCTCCACTCCCGGTGAAAACAGCTTATACTGCCTTCCATGTCCATTCTCGTCCGGCGAAGGCAAGGGCGGCGTGCCTTGGGGCAGAGCCTGACCGAGGTCGTCGTCATCGTGTTCCTCGTGGGTGTGGGGACCATTGGCGTGGTCGGCCTCTTTGGCGACAACATCCGAGGACTCTTTGGGACCAGCTCGGAGTCGATCGCTGGCAACACGAGCGTGGGCAATCCCGGCCAGGAGGCCAGCAACACGAAGTGGACCCTGCAAGGTGGGTCGCTCTCGGCCTATGGCGCGAACGGCGGCGGCTTCAACCCCGGGGGCTCCATGGACTCGCCCAGCAGCAAGCCGAGCGGTGGCGGTGGTGGATTCAACCCGGGCGGCTCGACGGACGGCTCCAAGTAGGCTCGAGAGGAACTCCGCGCACGCACCTTCGAAGCGCCTGACTCCTACGGACGGGAGGGCACGACGGAGAACGCCGGCTCTCCCTCGTCATTCTCCTGGGTGAGGCTGAAGCCGAACCGGCTCGCGCACGCCTCGCGTGTGGAGGCCGAGACGACCACGCCGCCGCCGGGAGCCTGCCGCGCCAGCTCGAGCGCCCGCTCGAGAGGCGGGCCCATCACGGTGTACTCCAGCCTCCCTCCCTGCAGCCCCACATTGCCGATGAC
>NZ_DASPHO010000714.1:0-10137 GCF_035629615.1 Hyalangium sp.
GGGCACGGCCTCCCCACGGCCCACCTCTCCGCCGACGTTGTCACACGCGGAGGAGGCCCCGAGCGTCACGAGCAGCAGGCCGAGACGAAGCTTCATGGAGCCGAGAATGTCGTATGCCCCTCCGGCGCCGCAAGTTCATGACCCCGCTGATCGGAGCGAGGTGTGACACGAAAGTCGCAGTCCAGGTTTGCGGGCTCCGTCCCCGCCGGGCATCATCCGCGCCCATGGCGCCAGGGCCGGCTGGTGAGGAGCGCCGCAGGTGTGATCCCATGAAACCCATCCATATCCTCGTGTTGAGCCTCGCCCTCACCGGCTGCCAGTGCGGCACGGAGCTGCCGACACCCGTCACCTTGCGCCTCCACAACGACACCTCCCAGGCCATCTACGTCGATGCCTCCGCGGGGAAGCAGGGCCTGAGCCTGCAGCGCAAGCAGGGCGAGGCCTGGGGCCCCTTCTCCGAGGAGCTGGGGTGCGAGTGCCAGTCGTGCGATCGCCAGTGTGACTCCGACTGTGAGTGCCCGGCCGTTGCACCGGTGGCACCCATGGTGCTCAAGGTGCTCCCAGGCACGACGGTCGAGCGCACGTGGAAGGGCTTCGTCCATACCCAGCGGACGGCCTCGGCGTGCGGGATCCTCCCCGATGACTCCGGATCGTGTCTCGAGGAGGAGATCCCTCCGCTCGATGAGCCCTTCCAGGTGCAGCTCTGCTATGCGCTGTCCGTGCCCGGCCTGGGCCCTACGGACGGCAGCGCGCCTGTTCCTGGCGTCTTCCCCGTGGAGTCCCAGATCTGCGTGCAGCAGCAGTTCCTCATCGCCGACGGTCAGGCGGAGATCCGCCCGCAGCCACCGGCTGCCTGCACTCAGGACTCGGAGTGCACCGCGCCGGCGCTCTGCCTGGACGGGGTGTGCACCACCACGTGCCCGGCGAACACTTTCCCGGCCGTGGGCGGGGCCTGGCAGGTGCGTGTCCTCGATCCCGAGGAGCAGGGAGTCCCAGGCTTCTTCTCCCGCAGCACCGGGGCAGGGGGGCGGCGGATCCTCACTGGCACCGGCACACTCACCTCCGTGCGCTACTCCAACGGCACCATGACGATCCAGCTCGCCCGCCCGGCGGCGCCCTCTGGCGAGTTCAAGGCGAGCCTGTCGGTCTCGCTCCCTCCGGAGGCCGCGGTGGCGCTCAACGTGGGCGAGGCCCTCTCTGTGCGTGTGGTGGATGTCTCCACCTCCTCCCTCCCCGAGAACCGCGCCCTCACGATTCGAGACGCCAGCCGGGCCCTGCTGCTGGCCGCGGACCCGGGCCAGCTCGGCGCGGCCCTGACAGCCGAGGACACGAGCCCCTTCACCGTCGCCTCACTTCCAGGCGCCGTGGGCTGCGAGGACACCCCGTGTGGCAAGCGGGCGTTCCAGCGCACCGAGTTCCGGGCGGGCACCTCCTTGGTGGCGCTCAAACCCGGCGAGAGCAAGGAGGTGGTGGCCGCGAGTGCCACCTGGCTCGTCCTCAACCTCTCCAACAGTGTCTACCGGTCGACCTCCTGCACGCTCAAGAGCCAGCTGCCCTATGTCCTCCTCAACCGGCGCTCCCCCCAGGGCCCCTGAGGAAGCTGCCGCTGGCCGGGCCGGGGGGACTCTCGCGGTGAATCCACGGCAGGGGACGTGACCCGAGCCGTAGGCGCCGCTAGCATGGGGGGCTGTCCATGCCCAAACAGGCATCCTCCAACGGGACCTCGGATCCCTATCGCGGCCGGAAGATCGGAAAGTACGAGATCCTCACCCGGCTCTCCGTGGGAGGCATGGCGGAGCTTTTCCTGGCCTTCACCTCGGGGCCGGGAGGCTTCCGTAAGTTTGTCGCGCTCAAGCAGATCCTCCCGGACGTGAAGACCGAGGAGTTCGTGAAGATGTTCCTGGACGAGGCGCGCATCACCGCCGCCTTCTCGCACCCGAACATCGGCCAGGTCTTCGACCTGGGACTGGAGGACGACGAGCTCTACCTGGCCATGGAGTTCCTGCCCGGCCAGAACCTCGAGCACGTCATGATGGCGGCCAGCTACGTGCGCCCGCTGCCCATCGGCTTCGCGGCTCGCGTGGCCCGCGACGTGTGCCTGGGCCTGCACTACGCCCACAACTTCACGGCGCCCTCGGGACGGAGGGTGGCCGTGGTGCACCGCGACATGGCCCCGCGCAACGTCATGATCACCTACGACGGTGTGGTGAAGGTGATCGACTTCGGTATCGCCAAGGCCAAGGGCCGCATCGCCCGCACGCGCGTGGGCATGGTGAAGGGCACGAGCGGCTACATGTCCCCCGAGCAGGTGCGGGGCCAGGATCTCGACGGGCGCAGCGACCTGTTCACCGCGGGTGTGCTGCTGCACGAGATGCTCTGCGGCCAGCGGCTGTTCGACACCTCCGACGAAGACGCGATGATGCGGCAGATCGCCAGCGCCGAGATTGCCCCGCCTCGCGCGAACAATCCGGACGTGCCCGAGGCGCTCGACGCGGTGGTCATGCGCGCGCTCGCCAAGGACCCCGCGAAGCGCTTCGCCACCGGGCGCGAGATGGCCAAGGCCATCGAAGCGGCCACGGGATCGGTGCTCTTCGATGAGGAGGCTGTGGCGGAGCTGATGCAGGCGCTCTTCGCGGACAAGCGCCTGAAGACGCTCGCGCTCCTGGACTACGCCAGCCACGATGATGAGCGCGTGAGCAAGGTCGTCGAGGCGCTTCAGGACGAGCAGACCATCGACGGAACGATGGAGGCGGTAGACCCCGACGACATCAGGCCTACGGCGCCCATGATGTCGCTGCCGCTTCAGCAGGAAGCTTCGCGCCCCAGTCCCACGCCCACGCCCTCGCGCTCGGGGACTCCCGGCTCACGCCCCGCGAACCCTCCCAAGGCCCGGCCCTTCCCAGCCGCTCCACCCCGGAAGAGCGCCGGCACCCCGAATCGCAAGGCGCCCTTGCCCATCGAGGAGGATGCTCCCACCCAGATCGGCCCGGTTCCTGGGATGTCAGAGCGAGCCGATGCCCGCGAGCCCGAGACCCGCGAGAGTCGGCGCTTGCCGAAGATGGGGATGTACACGCTGGGCCCCACTGAGCCCCAGGAGCCAGCAGGGCCGAGGCCACGTGAGGAGGAGGGCGAGACTTCCGAGGTCTCCCAGGTGTCGCGTGTCTCGCGGGCTTGGGGAGCCATCCATCCTCCCGCACGCCGAGGGCTCTGGTTCGTCCTCGCCATCGTGGTGCTGGGCTTCGCCGTGCTCTTCATGCCTGAGTCGCTGAAGAGCAGGCTTGGGGCCCTGTTCTCGTCCGCCAGCCAGTGGGTGTCCGAACGGCTCTCGCGCCCCGCACCCCAGCCTGTGCCTGATGCCCCAGCGCCCGTTCAGGGCTCCGGGATCGTGGAGCCGTCGCCGGATGCCTATGATCCGCCACCTCCGGCGGAGGGCACCGCTGCGGAGGGCACTGCTGCGGAGGAGGCCGCTGCAGAGGAGGCCGCGCAGAGAGCCCCACCCCCTCCGTCTTCCCCCGTAGGGGCGCCGCGCACCCGGAAGCGGTTGCCCTCCAACGTGAAGCCCGCTCAAGCAGCGGAACCCGAGAAGACGGTGGCGGATCCAGGAGAAGCTGCCACGGAGGAGACTCCGGCGCCCTCCAAAGAGGGTTCGCCGGCGACCCGGACGCCTCGGGGGCGGCTCCCCCGGACCGGGAAGGTCCCCGCGATTCAGGCCAAACCCGTGGTCCCTGTCCCTCCGGAACCTGTTGACGAGGAGCCTGCACCGGAGGAGCCCTCTCAGGGGCCTGCAGAGCTTGACCCTTCCATCCAGCCTCTGGAACTGGCCCCGCCAGCCACCGACAGCGAGCCGCAGTAGGCCCTCCTGCTGGCCAGGAATGCGACCAACCCGTGACGGGATGGGGAGACGCGGCTAGCATGGGGAGCTGGCATGTCGATTCAAGGAGCCCCCGCGGACGATCCTGACCGTGGGCGTCGCATCGGTAAGTACATCATCCTCACACGGCTCTCCGTGGGAGGAATGGCGGAGTTGTTCCTGGCCTTCACCTCGGGGCCGGGAGGCTTCCGCAAGTTCGTCGCGCTCAAGCAGATCCTCCCGGACGTGAAGACCGAGGAGTTCGTGAAGATGTTCCTGGATGAGGCGCGCATCACCGCCGCCTTCTCGCACGCGAACATCGGCCAGGTCTTCGATCTGGGGGAAGAGGACACCGAGCTGTACCTGGCCATGGAGTTCCTCGCCGGCCAGAACCTCGAGCAGCTGATGAAGGCCGCGGACAAGCGCGACGCTCCGCTGCCCCCCGGCTTCGCGGCCCGCGTGATCCGCGACGTGTGCCTGGGCCTGCACTACGCGCACCACTTCGTCGATCCCTCGGGCCGCTCCGTGGCGGTCGTCCACCGCGACATGTCCCCGCGCAACGTCATGGTTACCTACGACGGCGGGGTGAAGGTGATCGACTTCGGCATCGCCAAGGCCAAGGGGCGCCTGGGCCGTACGGCCGTGGGCATGGTGAAGGGGACGGGTGGCTACATGTCTCCCGAGCAGGTGCGCGGCCATGAGCTGGACGGCCGCAGCGATCTGTTCTCCGCGGGCGTGCTGCTGCACGAGATGCTCTGCGGTCAGCGGCTGTTCAATGCTCCGGGCGACGCCGCGATGATGATGCAGATCGTGGAGGGAGAGATCCCTTCGCCGCGCTCGATCAACCCCGCGGTCCCCGAGGCGCTCGAGGCCGTGGTGGTGAAGGCGCTCACGCGGGACAAGTCCAAGCGCTTCACCACCGGGCGCGAGATGGCCAAGGCCATTGAGGCCGCGATGGGGCCCGAGCTCTTCGACGAGGAGAAGATGGCCGGGCTGATGGAGGAGCACTTCGAGGAGAAGCGCCAGAAGCACCGCGCACTCCTGGAGTACGCCAGCCGCGATGACGCCCGCATCAGCGAGGCCGCGGGTGCTCTTCAGGATGATCCGGGAGACACCGCGCCCACCGCCCAGGTGAAGCGGACACCCAGGCCTCGCTCGTCCCCTGGCTCCGGGGCCACCGCGCGTCCTGGCTCCGGCCCCCGCCCGCGCAAGCCCGCGAGCAACCCCGCGCAGCCCTCCGTTCCGTCCACGCCCAGGGGCGCACGGCCCCGCGTGACTGCCCGCCAGGAGGCCCCAGAGCCACTTTCGCCCGAGATCGAGGAAGAGGCCGAGAGTGCTCCCTCCAAGGCGCCCGTCAGGGCCGCTCGGCCCGTCCGCCCAGGGACACGCCCCAGCGGGTCCATGGCCACCGTCCGTCCCACCCGCTCCAGCACGCCTGTCGACACTGCGGCGGCCAGGAAGGGTGAGGACAGCGGGAAGTCCAAATGGGCCAGCCGCCTCTTCCTGCTGGCCTTCTTCGGCGCGATTGGCGGCCTGCTATACCTCGAGCCGGTGCGGGCCATGCTCCGGCCTGGGTACGAGTCCGCCGTCGCGTGGGTGAAGACCGAGCTGGAGCTCAACCCACCTCCTCCGCCGCCTGATCAGCAGGCCTGGCCCCCTCCCCAGCAGCAGCGGCCGCCGAACCCGCTGGCGCCGCAGGAGAACCCCGAGCCTTCGACTCCGACCCCGAGCGAGGGCACCGCCACGGCCGAGCCGGAGACGCCCGCGCCCGCCACGGACGACTCAAAGCCCGAGGAGCCCAAGGACTCGAAGAAGCCTAAGCCGGGCACCGGCAAGCCCAAGGTCCAGACTGCGCAGACCTCCGCCAAGGGGGAGCCTGGAACGAAGCCGGGTGCGACCACGGCTCCTCCTCCGGGGAAGCCCAAGGATCTGCAGGACGCGCTGGCGAAGGAGGGCGACAGCACGGTGGAGCTGAACCCCGACGGTCAGGCGGAGGTGGTAGACACACGGAGCCCCGCGTCCATGAGGAAGGCGGGCATTGGCCTGCTCACCCTCGTGACGGTGCCCCCAGCGGCGGTGTACGACGGCCAGATGAGCCTGGGCACCACGCCGCTGCGCAAGCTCCCCCTTCAGGTAGGCACCTACCGGCTGAGGGTGGTGGATCCGGAAGGCAACAGTCGGCTCTTCTCCGCGCCTGTCGAGCTCGCCAAGGAGAGGAAGTACACGATTCGTCTTTCGGACCTGCCTGCCTACGGCGAGTGACCGTCGTCCTTGACGGTCCTGGACCCCCTCACTAGGGTCCGCGCGTCTTCGCCTTCGCGCTCTCGCGGAGGCCTTGCGGGACGCTTCGACCATGTACTTCCAGGATCTGATCCTTACGCTCCAGAACCACTGGGCCCGTCAAGGGTGCATCATCGCGCAGCCCTATGATCTCGAGGTCGGCGCGGGCACCATGGCCCCCACCACCTTTCTGCGAGCGCTGGGCCCCGAGCCCTGGAATGTGGCCTACGTCCAGCCGTCCCGCCGCCCGGCGGATGGCCGCTTCGGCGAGAACCCCAACCGCCTGTTCCAGCACCACCAGTTCCAGGTCATCCTCAAGCCCGCGCCGAAGAACGTGCAGGAGCTCTACCTGGAGTCCCTCCGCGCGGTCGGCATCGATCCGCACGCCCACGACCTCCGCTTCGTGGAGGATGACTGGGAGTCTCCCACGCTGGGCGCCTGGGGCCTGGGCTGGGAGGTGTGGTGCGATGGGATGGAGGTGACGCAGTTCACCTACTTCCAGCAGTGTGGCGGCTTCGAGTGCCGTCCCGTCTCCGCCGAGCTCACCTACGGGCTGGAGCGCCTCTGCATGTACCTGCAGAACGTGGAGAACGTCTTCGACATCGAGTGGGTCAAGGGCGTGAAGTACCGCGAGGTCTTCCACCCCAACGAGGTGGAGATGAGCAAGTACGCCCTCCACGAGTCCGACCCGCAGATGCTCTTCACGCTGTTCGACGCGTACGAGAAGGAGTGCAAGCGGCTCATCGAGCGCCAGCTGCCGCTGCCCGCGTATGACTACGCGCTCAAGTGCTCGCACGCGTTCAACCTGCTGGACGCGCGCGGCGCCATCTCGGTGACGGAGCGCGCCAACTTCATCAAGCGCGTGCGAGACAACGCCCGCCTGTGCGCGGAGGGCTACCTGCAGATGCGCGAGCGGCTGGGCTACCCGCTGCTGAAGACGCCGTGGACGGTGGGCGAGCAGCCCCCAATCCTCGAGGGCAAGCCCGCGAGCGACTACTGGAACCACGTGAAGCTCAACAAGCCAGTGGAGAAGGCGGAGAAGGCGGAGGTGGCCCGTGGCGCGTGATCTGCTGCTGGAGGTGGGCTCGGAGGAACTCCCCGCCTCCTTCATCGCCCCCGCACTCGAGGATCTCCAGCGCGTCCTCACCGAGCGCCTGGCGGCCGCGCGCCTCAAGCACGGCGAGGTGCGCACCTACGGCACTCCGCGGCGGCTGGCCGTGTGGGTGAAGGAGCTGGCCGAGGCTGGCGAGGACGTCACCTCCGAGAAGCTCGGCCCGAGCCTCAAGGCGGCCTTCGACAAGGAGGGCAAGCCCACGGTGGCCGCGACCAAGTTCGCCGAGTCCCTCAAGCTGCCGGTGAGCGAGCTGGGGCGGACCCAGACGCCCAAGGGCGAGTACCTGTCCGCCAAGGTGCAGGAGAAGGGCCGCCCCGCCACGGAGATCCTCCCCGAGGCGCTGCACGCAGCGGTGCACGGCATCAACTTCCGCAAGTCCATGCGGTGGGGTGACGTGGATCAGGCCTTCGCGCGGCCGGTGCAGTGGATCGTGGCGCTGCTGGGCTCGGACGTGCTGCCCGTGGTCTTCGGCGATGTGAAGAGCGGCCGCACCACGTATGGCCATCGCTTCCTGGCTCCAGGCCCCATCGAGCTGGCCCGCCCGGCGGACTACGAGGCGGCGCTGGAGAAGGCGCACGTGGTGGCGGACATCTCCAAGCGGCGCGCCCAGCTGCTGGACAAGGTCCGAGCGGCGGCGAAGGGCACGGGCGGCCAGCTCCTGGAGGACGAGTCCCTGGTGGACCAGGTGACGAACCTCGTGGAGCTGCCCAGCCCCGTGGTGGGCACCTTCGAGGAGCGGCACTTGGAGCTGCCGCCCGAGGTGCTGGTGCAGGAGATGAAGAGCCACCAGCGCTACTTCTCCCTCACGGACGCCCAGGGCAAGCTGCTGCCGAAGTTCATCGCCGTGTCCAACACACCGGTGAAGGACGAGAAGCTGTCCCTGCGCGGCTACGAGCGCGTGCTGCGCTCCCGCCTGGCGGACGGCCGCTTCTTCTTCGACGAGGATCGGAAGACGCCGCTCGTGGAGCGGGTGCCCAAGCTGGCCCGGGTGGTGTGGCAGGGTCAGCTGGGCAGCTATGCGGAGAAGGTGGACCGCTTCCGGGCCCTCGCCGTGTTCCTGGCGGAGCAGGCCGGCAAGAAGGAGCACCGCTCCACCATCGAGCGGGCAGCCACGCTGGCCAAGGCGGACCTCGTCACCGGCATGGTGGGCGAGTTCCCCGAGCTGCAGGGTGTGATGGGCCGCGAGTACGCTCGTGCCGCTGGTGAGCCCGAGGCCGTCGCCCTGGCCATCTTCGAGCACTACCTGCCACGCAACGCCAACGACTCGCTGCCCACGCAGGATCCGGGGGCCTTCATCGGCCTGGCGGACCGCCTGGACACCCTGTGCGGCATCTTCGCCATTGGCAAGGGGCCCACGGGGGCGGCGGACCCGTTCGGCCTGCGGCGCGCGTGCCTGGCCGTCATCAACATCGCGCTCGGGCGTGGGTACCGCTTCCAGCTGTCCGCGGCGGTGGACGAGGCGCTCAAGCTGCTGGAGCCGAAGATCGCCACCCTCAAGCGCAAGGCCGGCGAGCCCGCGCCTCGCGAGCAGGTGCTGGAGTTCTTCCGCGGGCGGCTCAAGGCGCTCTGGTCGGAGAGCTACCGGACGGACGTGGTGGAGGCGGTGCTGGCGGTGGGCTACGACGATCTGGTGGCGGCGCGCAAGCGGCTGGAGGCGCTTAGCAGCATCGTCGGCCACGCGGACTTCACCCCGCTGGCGGCGGCCTTCAAGCGCGTGGTGAACATCGTGGAGAAGCAGGGCAAGGACGTGGCCAAGGGGAAGACCGACCCGGCCCGGTTCCGGGACGAGCCCGAGAAGAACCTCCACGCCGCCTTCACCCAGGCCAGCGGCAAGGTGGCCGAGTTCCTCAAGGCGGACGACTTCTCCGGCGCTCTCAAGGAGATCACCAGCCTGAAGCCGGCGGTGGACACCTTCTTCGACAAGGTGACGGTGATGGCCGATGACAAGGATCTGCGCGAGAACCGCGTCCGGTTCCTCACGGAGATCGGTGCGCTGTTCAACCAGGTAGCGGACTTTTCCAAGATTCAGGCGGAGGCCGCCGCCGCCTGAGGGGGCAAGCGGGCTGACGGTTAGGGAATAGGCGTGTCCCTTTGTAGTTGCCCGGGGCTGGGGTGGTTCCTACACTCCGCCCCCCTCTAATGCGCCCCCTCATTCTCATCTCCGCACTGGTCTGGGCGGGGTGTGCCGCGGAAACTCAACCGCAGCCTCCCCCCACCGACCGTTTCGTCTACCCCAGTGGGCTCGTGCACCGAGACGTGCCCGGCTCCACGAATGGCGCGCTGTACGTTGCAAGCGCCAACTTCGACAAGTGCTTCGACACGGGCGCGCTACTGGCGCTCGATCTCGACAGCCTGGGGCTCCCCGAGCTCGGCACGTCGAGCCCGGGAGGTTCGCCGCTCGAGATCATCGATCTCAAGGTGGCCCCGGATGCCGCCGTGCAGATCGAGAGCTTCGCGGGGCAGATGGCCCTCTGGGATCCTCCTGCGGGAGGGACACCGCGGCTCTTCGTTCCTACCCGCGCCGAGCAGAACTACCTGCACGCCATTGACGTCGAGGGCAGGACGACGCTGGCGTGCGTGAACGGCGCGGCGCCCAACTGCATCCCCGGGGCCCTCTCGTTGACGAGCAACATCGCCAACTCGCAGGAAGACCTGCCTCGGGCCCCGGCGCCCATCGGCGTGACGGTGGCCGAGAAGGACGGGCAGCCCGAGGTCTGGGTGACGCATCTCGAGGCCGCGGACTCGCCGGCCCGCACGGCGCAGAACCTCCAGACGTACGTGGTGCAGCTGCCGAATGCGGCGGCGACGGAGCTGAGCCTCAGCGCAAGCAACTTCATCCCGCTGGCCTCGGGGGGGCTCGCGATCGGCGGCTCCCACGCGACGGCTGTCGGGG
>NZ_DASPHO010000715.1:0-13423 GCF_035629615.1 Hyalangium sp.
TCAATGGCGCGCCGAACCGGTACTGGACCGAGGTGAAGCTCGCCCACCAGTTCTCGAGCCTCTGACGTCAGAGCGCGCGCAGGTACTCGACCCGGTCGGCCTTCTGCTGCTGGTTCACTTCCTCCTCGGGCGGGACTTCCACCCGCTGGTCAGGTGCACCTTCACGGCGCACGTACACTGGGGGCGCATGCGGCCCAACAGGTCAATCCGCTTACGGGCGCGAGCGGCCTGCGTTCCCCGGTTTCCCAGGGCTCACGAGAGGCCCATGGGAGGCTGACGGTAGCGTGAGTCCTAGCGAGGTGTAGCTGGGGAGGGGCAGGTGGAGGAGCGTGGGTGGGCGTACCGGCGCAGGCAGCCGGAGGGGACGGTGCTGTACGAGGTGGTGAGGGACCCCCTCGCCACGCTCCTGGCGGAGGCGAGCGAGGTGGGGCGCGGCCTGCCCCGGTATGTGGAGCGGGACTTCGCCAGGTATCTGGAGTGTGGAGTGCTGGCGCACGGCTTCGCGCGGGTGCGCTGCGAGAGTTGCAAGGACGAGCTCCTCGTCGCTTTTTCGTGCAAGGGGCGAGGGGTGTGCCCCTCCTGTAACGCGAAGCGGGCGCATGTAACGGCAGTGCACCTGGTGGAGCGCGTGCTGCCGCGCGTGCCCTATCGGCAGTGGACGCTGTCCTTTCCCCACCGGGTGCGGTGGGTACTGCTGAAGGAGGCGGGACTGCTCTCGGACGTCCTCACTCTCTTCCTGCGCGCGGTTTTCGCATTGCAGCGGCGGAGGGCACGGCGGCAGGGTCTGCGGGGTGGGCAAGTAGGAGCCGTGTCGTTCATCCAATTCTTCGGCTCCGCCTTGCAGGTGACGCCGCACTTCCATTCGCTGGTACAGGACGGCGTCTTCGTGCCGGGGGAGAGAGGCGTGCGCTTCGAGGCGTTGCCGCCGCCCGCGCAAGGCGAGGTGGAGCAGTTGCTGAGGGTGGTGCGTCACCGGGTGCTGCGCCTGCTGGAGAAAAGAGGGGCCCTGCCCGCGCAAGGGCCCGAGGACGCGCTGCAGGCGTACCAGGCGCACTCCCTGCAGCAGCGGCTGCGCTGGACGGAGGTGGACGTGCGGCCTCCTCCCCGAAAGCAGCCCCGATGCGCCTTGCTGGAGGGCTTCTCCCTGCACGCCAACACGCACCTTCACGCCAACGACAGGCAGGGGCTGGAGCGGCTATGCCGCTACGGGGCGCGTGGCGCGCTGGCGCTGGAGCGTTTGTCACGAGCGGAGGATGGCCGCATCGCTTGGCGCATGAAGCGCCCGCTGCCGGACGGCACGACGCACCTGCTCTTCACCGGGCTGGAGCTGCTCCGCCGGCTGGCCAGCCTGGTGCCTCCGCCGAGGGCAAACCTGACGAGGTTCCACGGCGTCTTTGCCCCAGGCGCGAAAGTGCGGCCATTTCTGCTCCCTCAAGCGGGGGCGGAGCCGGGGCTGGAAGAGGAGAGCCCCGCCTTTGCCGCGACGGTGGAGGAGCCGAGCAAGGAGCGCACACCCCGTTTGGACTGGGCCGGGCTGCTGCGCAGGAGGTTCGCCCTGGATGTGTTCGCGTGCTTGAGGTGTGGAGGCAGGCGGCGGGTGTTGGCGTACGTGAAGGGAGCAGGAGGGGTGAGAGCGATTGTGGAGCACCTGGGGTTGCCCACGGCGAGTGCGCACCTGGCCCCTGCGCGAGGGCCGCCCCAGCCAAGAGGCCCCTCGCCCCTGCCGCGCCCCTGATGGGAGGGCGGCAGGGGTAGGCGTGTACCCCAAAGTGGCTGCGCGGCCTCTCCACCGGCTTGGCGCACAGCCCACATGTCCCCCTCTGCGGTCCTCCCTCAACAGCGCTCCAATTTCTCCTACGCTCCGAACGTTCGCGAACACGATCGAACAGGTGTCCAACGCGCCAGGAATGGGGCAATCTCTCGTCCCGTCGAGCCGAGCATCGAGACGCCAGGCAGCCCGACGCGTGCATGAGTGGATCGGGAGAGAGGGCAACGTGAATCCATTTCTTCGACTGCCACCGGAGCGTCGGCGCGACGAGCTGGGTGCGTACCTGACGTTTCTTCGCGGCCGGGATGGCGAGATCGACGGGACGACGCTGGTCAACCGGAGGCGCGACGCCACCACCGTCAGTTGGCGTGGCCCGCTGGATCGGGAGTCGTTCCACCGGAACCTCCACCGGCTGCGCGACGAGGAGGTCTCGCCCCGGGTCCTGTGGCTGCTCGCGGTCGCCAAGCTCAACCGGGCCGAGAAGTACGGGGTGGACCTCAGCCTGGCGCGGGCCCGGCGGCGCACGCTGAGTGAGATCCGCCACTATATAGAGCTCGAGGAGCTGGTGCATACCCGCGCGCTCCTCGATGCGTGCGCGCTGTTCGGGCTCCAGGTGGAGATTATCCTGCCACCCCCGCTGCACCGCGCGGTGATCTGGATGATGACCCGGCTCCCGGACCCGCTCGCGTTGCCGCTCATCCTCTGCGGCGAGGTGGCCGGCGCGGTGGGGGTCGCCATGATGCGCGAGCAGATTCCCGCGCTCTTCGGCGACGAGCCCGACGTCGCGGCGCGCCTGAACGAGCTCTTGACCGAGATCCTGGTCGACGAGCTGGGTCACGTCATCTTCAACCGCGCCATGCTTGGCCAGGTGGGGCTCACCGCCGCACGGCTTGCGCTCCCGTTCGTCGTCCGGTCGTTCCTCCACGACATGCCGGAGGTCGCCAGGCTCGCCGGAGGGCCGCGGCAGTTCGTTGAGCGCGTCCTCCAGTTTCAGCTCGGCACCGAAGGGCTCCCCTCGGGCCTCGCCTTCGCGGCTTGAGCGACCGCGGAAATTTCCGATATTACTCAGACGTCAGCACGGCGCGTTTAAGATATCACTCAAACGTCAGCGCGGCGCGTTCACACCGATCGCGCGTAGTAAGCTGTCTGGCGCTGCTCCCCCTGGCGCCCATGCACGAGTCGACCATCGACGACGCGGTACTTCGGGCGAAGACCGACGCCCCGCCGCTGCCCGGCGGCATCCTCATTTTCGCGAACGGCGAACCCGCCTTGTTCGCCGTGGCACTGCGAGATGGCAAGCTCGTCTTTGGCCGTAGCCTCGCAGAGTCGGTCCTCGGCCGGGATCTCCGGCTGTCTCGCGAGCATGCGGAGATCACGCTGGACAACAGCGGCGCATGGACCGTCACGGACCTCGCCAGCCGCAATGGCACGTTCGTCGACGGCGAGGCGGTGCGGGGGCAGGTACGGCGTGCTGACGCGCGCTGGCTGCGCGCCGGGAACTCACTGCTGGTGCTCTCGAAGGACATTCGTCCGTACCTCGCACAGGTGGTCGAGGTGTCCGCGCAAGGCGATGTCGTGGGCCCCGCGATTCGGCCGATCTACGACGCGCTCCGGGTTACGGCGGAGGCGGGGCGCGACGTGCTCATCCGCGGAGAGTCCGGGACCGGCAAGGAGCTGGCGGCGCGTTGCTTCCACCGGGCAGTGAAGGGGCCCTTCATCGCGGTGAACTGCGCCGCCATACCGTCCTCGATGGCGGAGCGCCTGTTGTTCGGCGCGAGGAAGGGCTCGTTCACTGGCGCCACGGACGCCGAGGGTTACGTGCAGGCGGCGGAGGGAGGGGTCCTCTTTCTCGACGAGGTCGGGGAGCTTGGCGAAGAGGTCCAGGCCAAGCTGTTGCGCCTCTTGGGCAGCCGCGAGGTGCTGCCACTCGGCGCGACGCAACCGAAGACGGTGAACGTGCGCGTGTGCGCGGCGACCCACCGCCAGCTTCGGGGTCGTGCCGGATTCCGCGAGGATCTCTACTTCCGGTTGAGCGCGACCGAGGTCGTGCTGCCGCCCCTGCGCGAGCGGTTCGCCGAGCTGCCCGCACTCGTGACCGCCGAGGTTCGCCGGGCGGCGCCAGAGGTCCGTGTGAACGCCGACTTCATCGAGGCGTGCCTCTCGCGGGCATGGCCGGGGAACGTTCGCGAGCTCGGCGCCGAGGTCGCCATGGCGGTGCGCGCCGCCGCGCTGGACGACGGCAGGGAGCTTCGTGTCACGCACCTTCGTCCAAGCGCAGGCTTGGCCATCGAAACGGTCGTGGCGCCTGCGGACGAGCAGGTCCAGCCGCCCCCCGATGCGGGTCCGCCCTCGCGCGAAGCGATCGAGGCCGCGATCGCGGACTGCGGGGGGAACCTCGCGGCGGCGGCCACCCGACTGGGCATCAACCGTTCGAGGCTGTATCGCGAGATGAAGCGCCAGGGCGTCGCGGTGACCCGGCCGCGGTCCAACTGAAGGGGACGAGCGCGATGATCAGCGCGGGGATTCAAAGGCGATTCGAGCTGTTGTCGGTGCTCGGGTCGGGCGCGATGGGAACGGTGTACCGCGCCTTCGATCGCGAGCAGCGACGGCCGGTGGCGCTCAAGGTGTTGCGGAACGTGGAAGCGGACGCGCTCCGGCGGTTCAAGAACGAGTTCCGCGCCCGGCAGGCGCTTCATCATCCCAACCTGGTGTCGATCGACGAGCTGATCGAAGACGACGGCGGGTGGTTCCTGGTGATGGAGCTGGTCGATGGCCCGGATCTCCGTACGTACGTCCGGGGGTACGCGCCGTCTTCGAGCGCGCTGCCGACCGTGGCGGACGCTCCCGAGAGCCAGCCGCCGCTTGACGAGTCTCCTGATAGCTTCGATCTCGGACGACTTCGCCGATCCCTCGAGGCACTGGCCCGCGCGTTGGAGGCGCTCCACGGTGCTGGCCTGGTTCACCGCGACATCAAGCCGGCGAACATCCGCATCGCCGAGGAGGATCGCCTGGTCCTGCTCGATTTCGGGCTGGTCATGGAGCTGAGGCCGGAGTCGGAGCGCTCGATGGCGGTGGTCGGGACGCATTACTACATGGCCCCTGAGCAGCGGTGGTCCCCGGCGAAGGTCGGGCCAGCGGCCGATTGGTACGCGGTCGGGGTGATGCTCTACGAGCTCATCACCGGCCAGTTTCCCTCGAGCACCGCACGCGCACCGCTCGTGGCCGATGCCCTGGCGCCGTTGCTCGAGCTGAGCGCCGAGCTGATGCTCGACGACCCCGCTCGCCGCGCCGGGGCCGGCCGCATCGTCGAGGTGCTCGGGAGCGGTCCGATCGCCGCGTCTCAGCGGCCCAGCGCCCCGGCGTTCGTGGGGCGTGAGAGCGAGCTGGGGCTGCTCTTGCGGACGTTCGAAGGCGTCGGCCGAGGTCGCCCCGCGTGCGTCGTGCTCGCGGGCATCTCGGGGATCGGCAAGACGACGCTGGTGTCTCGCTTCATCGACGAGGTGCACAGGGGCTATCCCGGCGCGCTCTGTCTCACGGCGCGCTGCTACGAGAACGAGTCCGCCCCCTACAAGGCGTTCGACGCTCCGATGGAGGCGGTCTCCCGGCTCGGCGACCGGCTGCGTCCGGTCCCGGTCGGGGGCCGAGCGCTGCTGCGCGCCTTCCCGGTGCTGCAGCGGCTGTATCCGACGGAGCTGCCGCTGTTCGACGCGGAGCCACACGTGCTGCGCGCGGCGCTTTACAGCGAGGCGCGCGCGCTGTTCGACACGCTCGGCGCCGCGCGCCCGGTGGTCCTGGCGATCGACGACCTGCGCTCGGCGGATGACGACAGCCTGGCGCTCTTGCGCGAGCTGCTCCGGGCGCCGGATGCGCCGCGGCTGTTCGTGGTCGCGACCTGGCGGACGGATGGCGACGAGGCGGCGGAGCTGTCGGTCTCGCTTCGCGGCCGCATCGGAGAGGCGGTCCAGGTGACACCTCTGCTAGGCCTTCGGCGGGAGGACTCGCGGAGGCTCTTGCGCGAGCTGCTCGTGGACGCTCCCCCCATCTCGGGGGAGGCGCTCGACGTGCTGAGCGAGGAGATCGCCGGACATCCACTGCTGGCGCACGACTTCGCCCGCTATGCGCGCGCTCACCCGGACGCGACCGGCGTCCGCGTCACCGAGGCGCTCGGACTGCGGTTGAAGCAGCTGTCACCTGACGCGCTGCGGCTGCTGCAGCTGGTGTGCTGCGCTGGCGCGCCCTTGCCTCGGCTGGTGCTCGCCGCCGCGGCGGGGTTGGACCCCGGAGCCCGCGCGTTCCAGTCCCCGCTCGGCGATCTCCTCGGCGAGAAGCTCGTCCGTGTCCGGGGCGCGGGAGCGCGCGCGCAGCTGGAGCCCTTTCACGATCGGATCAGCCACATCCTGCGCGCCAGCACCGACAGGGAGGAGCTCGCGCGGCTGCATCGAGCGCTCGCCGAGGCGCTCAGCGCTTCGGACGCCCCGGACATGGAGCTGGTGGGTGGCCAGTGGGAGCGGTGCGGAGAAGCGATGCGCGCCGCGGACTGTTACGAACAGGCGGGAGATCGAGCCAGCTCCGTCCTCGCGTTCAGCAACGCGGTCCGGTACTACCACCGCGCGGTGCAACTGCGCGCGCACGCTGCCTCAGCGTCGCTCCTCGAGAAGCTCGCCCGAGCGCTCGCGAACGATGGACGATCGGCGGAGGCGGCGGCCACGTTTCTCCAGGCGGCGGCGCTCGAGGCACCGCCCGACGTCAAGGTCGAGCTCGAGCGCTGCGGCCTGGAGCAATGGCTGCGCAGCGGTCACGTCGATGAGGCGCTGTCGCTGCTGCCGCGGCTGCTTGGTCGCGTGGGCGTTCGTCCTCCCAGGGCGAAGTGGCTCCTGCTCGGGAGCATCGTCCTGCACCGGATCTGCGCCAGGGCGCTGCAGTTGGTCCCCCGGCGAGGCTTTGCCTCGGCACCGGAACAGACGCGGCGCAAGCTCGACTTGTATTGGTCGGTTGCCTCGTACATCGTCGCAGTGGACCCGTTCCTGTCGACCTACTTCCAGGGACGTCACCACGTGTTGGCGCTCCTGGCCAACGATCCGTTCCGGATGGCGCGCGCGAGCGCGGTCGAGCTGTGCATCTCCGCCTGGCTGGGCGCAAGCGGCCGCGCGCAGCAGGTGCTGCTCCAGCGAACCGACACCCTGGCGAGCGCGTCCGGAGAACCGTACGCGCTCGCGCTCGCCGTCCTGGCGAAGGCCGTGTTGGCGATGCGGCATGGCCGTTGGAGGACGACGTGCGCGCTCTCGGAGTCGGCCGCGACGCTGTTTCGAGAACGATGCCGGGACGTCGCCTGGGAGCTGGTGAACGCTGACGCGCTCATGTTGCTCTCGCTGGGGTTCCTTGGAAGCTGGAGCGCGATGGCGTCGAAGCTGCCGCCACTCATCCGATCAGCGGAGGAGCGCGGCGACCTGTTCGCCGCGACGCAGCTGACGACCACCCAGAGCCTGGTGTGGCTCCTGCGCGACGACGCGGAGGGCGGCCTGCGCGCCATCGAAGGCGCCGTGCGCCGCTGGTCGCGCGCGAAGACGTTCGTTCAGCATGGGTCCGCGGTCCACGCGACGGCGGAGGCCAAGCTCTATCTCGGGCTGCCGGAAGAGGGCCTCGCGGCGATCGAGCAGAGCTGGGACTCTCTGGAGCGCTCGTACCTGCTGCGGGTGCGGGAGCTGCGAATCCGGCTGTGCGACGTGAGCGCGCGGTGCGCGCTGGCGGCAGCCGCGCGGAGCGACGGTCAGCGTCGCCAGTCGCTCCTGAGGGACGCGCAACTGGAGGCGCGGAGGCTCACGCGCGACGAGGAGGGGTGGGTCCGTGGCCTCGGGCACCTCGTCCAGGCCGGCCTGGCGGTCCAGCACGGGACACCGGAGCTGGCGATGCAGCACCTCCTCGAAGCGGAGGCGCTGTTCGGACGCTTCGAGATGCTCGGGCACCGCGCGGCGGCGCGGTGGAGGCGCGGCGAGCTGACGGCCGATCAGTCACTGTCCGACGAGTCCCGGCAGTGGATGGAGAGCCAAGGCGTGGCCGCGCCGCGCCGGATGCTGCAGCTGCTCGCGCCTGGGTGGAGTTAGATCTCGGCGCTCATTCCAACTCCTCCGCGATCTTGGCTTCTACCTTCTTGGCTAACTCCTGGACCCGCAGGCCTTCCGCCGGGTCGTATGCCACACTGCCCTGCTTCACCTTCAGGATCTCCTCGCGCGCCTTCTCCGCCTTGTCATCCGCCAGCAACGTCTCGGCCAGGTAGCAGTGGGCGCGCAGGTTCTCTGGAAACTTCGCGATGACCTTCTCGAACAACTTCGCGGACTCGGCCAGATCGCGCTTCGGCCAGGGCAGCTCGTAGTGGTAGCGCCCCTTCGCCAGCAAGGGAGACCCTCGCTCGAAGTCAGGGTTGATCTTGATGGCCGCATCCAGCCGCTCGTTGAACTTGCCCTCCAGGCCATCCCTGAGTGTCTTGAGGACACCCACCGCCTGCGCGTACACGCCGATGCCCGTCGCCCCGATGTACCGGCACTCGACGCGCTGGGGGGCGATCTTCACGGCCTTGTCACAGAGGTCCCAGGCCTGCTTGCCCAGCACCTTCTTCATGCGGGAGTCGCTCGCGCCATCCGCCTGCCACACGTACAGCCGCGCCTGGCGCCACAGCAGTTCGTAGTCCTCCGGAGCCGCCTGCAGTTCCTTCTTGAGTGTGTCCTCCAGCTCCTTGATGGAGGCGGCCTCGACTCTCTTGTCGAACAGCGCATCCAGGGACGACAGCAGCTCGGGGGCGGCGGCGTGGCCTGGGAGCGCGGCCAGCAGGCAAAGGGCAAGCAAAATCAGGCGCATGGGCGGCCGTGTTAACATGTGCTCTCGGCCGCCAGCAATCCAACCTACCTGGGAGGGTGGCGAAAAAAACAAGGGCGGCCCCCGGAACGTGCCCGGGGTTCCGCCCTGCGAACTTCAGGAGCTCGGAAGAGGGGGCGTCAGACCTTCAGGCCGCGTCTGCCGACAGAGTCCTACCGAGGAAGCTCCTCCACGAGCTGCCCATGACACGCGTCAGAAGACGCGGATCCGGACGTAGTCGCCCCATCGCTCCATGTTCCGTACGTTGACCCAAACACCCCAGTAGTAACGCGTTGCGGTCTGGAGCTGATTCCAAGTCGTACAGAGCGACTCGCCTGCTGGCGCGCCCGCTCGAAGCCAAACGCACCCGTAAACCATTGGCGGATAGTTGTACGACGCGTGGAGCGCGAGCTCGACGTTCGTAGGGTACCAGAACGTCCAGGTCGGGAATGAGCGCTCCTCGCCGCCATTGAGGTACCAGTATGGCCCGGAGTTCCACATCAGCTGGGAGATAGTGGTTGCGCTCGACGGCTGGGCGATGTCGCGCAACGAGCGTGCTTTGGCCGCAGCGAGCGCATCTCGAAGATTGCGGATCGCTCCCGCCTCGGGTCTCGCCGCAAGCTCGTCGAACGCGGCGCGGTCCCCGTCGAACATCGGCTCGGGACTTCCGATTGGCCCTTTGACGGTCAAACGACCTCCAAAGAAGTGGTCGGTTTCGGTGCTGCCGTCCGACGTCGACTCAAGCAACGTCTCTCCCGTTGTCGAGCGGATTTCAATCGTGCGGGCGCCGCCTTCGAGCGCGACCCGGAATCTGACCGTAGCGCCATCGCGTGTGTATCGACCTTGAGTGGCCGTCGGCGTGTCGGTGTCGACCTCCAGGCCCTCCGCGCCTTCGGCGGACTGGTCCAGGCTTTCGCTCGCCTCGTCGGTTCCGTCATCGGGTGCGCCGGCGCAACCCATGTGCATCGCGCCAAAGGCAGCGACGAAGACAATCAAACGAAGACTTTTCGAAATCATCGTCCATTTCCCCCATGGACGCTCGCGAAGCGATGAAGTTCGCTCTTGGCCGCGTCCGTGGACGAAACCCTTGTGCAACCGGTGTGCCGCTTCTCGGAAGCACGGTCGACGGAAGCGGACTGCCTCGATGGGAGCCGTCGGCTCAGGTTGAAAGCTGGAGGGTATTGCGACTCAGCACGAACGTTCGCGAACGTGCGCGAACTCCGCCTGGAGGCGCATAGGGCGAATAGGAGGCCGGCTGAGGGTGAGGGCTGGAGCAGAGGGGCCCAGGAGGGCTGCTGACGGGTGGCTGCTGGGCAGTGCGCCGGGCCGGTGCACAGGCGGTGCAGCCCCCTTTGGACACACCCCTGCCCAGGAAGTACTCCTTTTCCCACAGTGGGGTGGACTCCACGAAACCGGGTTAACTCCACTGTCCAACGAGTCCCGGCAGTGGATGGAGAGCCAAGGCGTGGCCGCGCCGCGCCGGATGCTGCAGCTGCTCACGCCTGGGCTGGAGTGCGCGCACGTGACCGACGCGCCATCGGCACCCGGCGCCGTGGCCACGTAGGTCGGTCCAGAGAATGAGCGCCGCGCCGCCGAGCCGCGCGCCTGAGGCGGCCCTCATGGACTGATCGTGTTCCTCTGAGCTTCTGCGCGCAAGAACGTTCGCGAACGTTTGGCCAACGATGCGCGCGAGCACTGGCGCGGTCGGGGCTCAAGCAAATCATCGATTTCTCTCGTGCTCTCGAGCTCATGGTCGGCGGTACGGATGTTGCTGAGTTGCCTTGCGGCGCGGCTCGGCCCCACCGCAGCCAATGACCGATGGGGCCACAGGGAGTGGGGGTATGAAGTCATTTCACGAGACTCTTGCGCGACCGACCATTGTTCGGCGGCGTCGCATGCACCTCACCATGATGGCCATCATGCTCGGCACGCACGACGTGCTCAGAAGTGCCCGGCCTCTGCTGCTCATCGGTGTGGTACTCGGCCTGGTCGCGGTGTCTGGCTGCGGCAAGGACGCCCTGGAACCCCTCCCATCCATGCCGGAGGAAGTGATCCCTCCTGCCCCCCCGCCTTCGAGAGAGGATGTAGGCTCCAGTTCTGCCGATGCCGGAGTTCCCGAGTCGCAGGATGCGGGCGTCGTTCCCAACACGCCCCCGGAGATCCTGGAGTCCTGGCAGTCTGTCTCCTCCACGCCGGGAGGCGGTTCGGTCACCCTTCGCGTCCAGGCTCGCCCGCCTCCCGAGGGGACTCTGAGCTTTTCCTGGCTGGGCCAGACCGGAACCCTCGGCACGCCGAGCACCACCGCTACCTCAAGTGAGCTTGTCTGGACTGCTCCCGCGTGTGGAGTGGGCGTGTCCACTCATACGCTCCAGCTCTCACTCCAGCACTCCTCAGGCCTCTCTTCCTCGACGTCCTTCGAGGTCTCCGTGACGTGTCCCCGGTGGGTCTCCACCCGGGACAATATGGTGATCGCCCGGCATGACCACACGGCCAGCCTGTTGCCTTCGGGCAAGGTGCTGGTGGTCGGCTTCTATACCGGTACCAGGGACAACAGCGTCGAGGAGTACAACCCGGCGGATGGCTCCTGGTCTCCCCTGCCCGACATGGAGCGGGCTCGCAGGGGCCACACGGCCAGCGTGCTGCCCTCGGGCAAGCTGCTGGTGGCCGGCGGGTACAACGACATCGAGGGCATCGTCCCCTTTGCGGAGCTGTACGATCCCGCCGCTCCCCCCAGCCGTCCCTGGACACCGACGGGCGCCATGAATGTGCTCCGCACTGCTCACACGGCGACGCTGCTTCCCTCGGGGAAGGTGCTCGTCGCGGGTGGGCTCGGAGTGGGGGGCGCGCTGAGGACCGCAGAGCTGTATGACCCGGCCTCCCAGACGTGGTCCTTGACGGATGGAATGGACGAGGGCCGCTACGGTCACACGGCGACCCTCCTGCCCTCGGGGAAGGTGCTGGTCGTGGGAGGATACGGCGCCCGCGGTGCGCTGGCCCACGCGGAACTGTACGATCCGGTCACGGGCGTCTGGATGCCCGCAGGCTCTCCCGTGCTGACGGCTCGTGCCTACCACACGGCCACGCTGCTCCGCTCGGGACAGGTCCTCGTGGCGGGAGGAGGTTCCCTCAACGTGGAGCTCTACGATCCCACCGGCCTTGCCGGAGACTCCTGGTCGCGCGTGGCCCCTATGTCCAAGGCCCGCGCCTATCACACCGCAACCCTGCTTCCCTCGGGGAAGGTGTTTGTGGCGGGAGGGATGGACGCCATCTCCATCAAGAGCGCGGAAGTGTACGACCCGGACTCCAGAACCTGGTCGCCAACGGTGCCTCTGAACACGGCCCGCTCCCACCATGTTGCCTGTTTGTTGCCCTCGGGCCAGGTGCTGGTCGCTGGAGGTCACGCGGGCGGTGGCCCCCTGGACAGCGCGGAGTTGTACGTGCCGTAGGTGAAGTTGCTTGAGCGTGCGAGGAGGGACAACACATGGGACTGATCGGTGGATCTGGCCGGGGCGTGTTGAAGAGTGGCATCAACGCCACCCCGTTCGTGGATGGAGTGCTCGTGCTGCTCATTCTCTCCATCGAGCTCATGCCTTTGCAGGAGCAGGAGCCCGAGGCCCAACTCCCCGAGGACTCCCAAGAGCCGCTGAGTCCCTGCATGTCGGACTCACCCTGCGCCCTTGAGGGCGAGGAGGAGGAGATGGCGGCCATTGCCGGGGGCTCCGAGTGCACCCCCCCGGGACTTGAGGGTGTCGGCGCCATCGTCCGCCGGAACCAGCAGATCGTGTGCACCGGAACCCTGATCGCGGATGACACCATTCTTACCGCGGCCCACTGCATCGAGGATGAAGACCCCGCCACGCTCTCTTTCATGCTCGTGGCGGACTCGAAGATGGCCGTCAGATTCCCCATCGCCAGCGGGATTCCGCATCCCCGGTACACGCAGACCAGGCGCGGCTCCTATGACATCGCCCTCCTCCACCTTCGGGAGCCAGTGAGGGGGGTCTCTCCTGTGCCCTACCGGAAGGCCTCCCTGCCCGTTTACTTCCGAGGCCGGCTGACCTTCCTCGGCTTTGGAGACGCCGATGGTGCAACGAAGAGAGGCTCTGGCCTCAAACGATGCCTTCGGCTGAACGTCAGCCGGGTCAACGATTTCACCTTCGAGAATGATACCCCCGGACACACGACGTGCTACGGCGACTCCGGGGGACCCGTGCTCAAGTACAGAGACGACGACACGTGGGAGATCGTGGGGATCATCACCTCCGGCGACAGCCTGTGCAAACGGTTCGGCCTCAGTGCCAGGGTGGATGTGGCCGCGGAGTGGATCGCCAAGACAGCATCCCCTTCGCGCGTGGCCCCCCGCCTGCTGTCGTCAGCGCCAGAAGCTGACTTCGGAGGCAAGCGTCTCGCTCAACAAGAAAAGCCGCGGAGTCATCCATGAACTCCCGCGCATAGAAGGGATGGAGGCCCAGTTGAGGGGGAGGGAGGGTGCAGAGGGGCCGAGGAGGGCCGCTGATGGGGCCACCCGAGTGATGCTCCCGGCCGGTGGACAGGCCGCGCAGCCCCCTTGGGGTACATGTCTGCCCAGGCCACGCTCCCATCAGGTGCATGGCAGGGGCCAGGGCCTCTTGGCTGTCTTAAGTCTCAACACCCCGCAGCCTTATGGGGCCCTCGCGTCGGGTGGGCTTGCCCCGGTTTCGTGGACATGGGGGTTAAGCTGCCAACTTAGGCTTCGAGGGACGACTGCGTGACAGGCAGATCGCGGCGCACCACATCCGAGGCGACATCCTGTGCTTCACCCTGCTG
>NZ_DASPHO010000716.1:0-6024 GCF_035629615.1 Hyalangium sp.
GAGAGGGGTGGGCCGAGGTTGTACTCAGGTCCTGCGAGGAAGGCTGTCCCCGCGAGGTTGCTCGCGTCCGTGGGGTCTCCCCGCGGCACGAGGAAGTTGGACACGTCGAGGGTGCGCCGCGCCTCATCCCGGCAGGCGAAGTCCAACTCGCGCAGCACCTGCTCCGGGTTGTCCCGGAGCTGCTTGAGGGCACGCACGTCCACCGTCACCTTCACAAGTCCGCGCGCCATGGGCTCACTCGGGGATCGCCGGGCTCACCTTATGCTCGGCCGTGAGCCACGGGGGAATGAGGTGGCCCTGCTCCAGGTAGTCAGCCAGCCACAGGCGGAAGGTCCCGCTGAAATTCCACTGCGCCAGGTGCCCGAGGCCCCCTACCGTCCAACGCGCGAGGGATCGCCCAGCGCGCAAGTCCTTCACGAGCAGTCGCGTTGCGAGGTCTACGGACTCTGCCGGCGTAGTGTCCGCCCTCGCGTTCTCCGATCTCGGAGTTGGCGTCGCCATAGGCACGCACCACCATTCCCCGCCCCCGCGCCTCTCTCGGCGCACCTGGTCCTGCTGCTCTGGAGCGAGGAATTCCCACGGCACCGTGGAGAGCCCTACTCCGGTTTCCGGGTGCACGATGATGACAGGCTCGCCCGGCACTGGGCGCCTTTGCTTTGGGTTCTCGCTGGATAGGTCCATGCCTCTGAGAAGGGGCGGTCAGCTGTCCGGCGTCACCGAGCCGGGCTCGGTGGTGGCGCGGTACTCCACGCGCACGGTGAAGCTGAAGAGCGCCCGCCCCATGTCATCCGGCCCGAGGTGCACGGGCTTCCCCGTGGGGCGCACCCACACGTAGCCCTCGGGGGTGTTCTCCCAGCACGCATCCCATGCGGCCACCGCCTTCGCCTCGGCCGCGAGGAATACGTTGCGCGGCCCGCGCACCTGCACGGTGAGTTCATGCACCAGGCGCATCCGCCCAGCTCCGCCCAGGAGCTCTTCGTCCTCTCCCGGATCGGAGAGCTCCACCACTGACACGCACGCGTCCGGAGCTCCGGCGGGCATGGGGCCACGGTAGAGGGTGGGTGGCGTTGACTCGGTGCTGCCCACCTCGGCCGCCTCGAGCACGTCCACCAGGGCCTGCTTCACGTCCTTGAGGGGCATGGCGCTACCTCACTCGGGGAAGGCGAGGCGGGCCTTCTCGGCCCACTCGTCCGTTGCGCCCTGGAGCCAGTGAATCCCGTCGCAGCTCCACGCGGTGAGCAGGTACCCGTCCGTCTCGGGCTCTTCCCACGCGCTGCCTGAGCCAACGTCGATGCAGGTAATGTCCGGCCGGGCAGCACACGCCGCCGCCCACAGGGCGTTGTACTCCTGGGCCAGAGCCCAACCCGTGGCCGTGTCCGTGCAGAAGCCACAGCCGCGGAAGGGGCCGATGTTCGTCCACACCACCCGGCGGCCCAACTCGCGCGCGTCATCCACCGCAGAGAGCATGTCCTCGAGCGCCTGCTCAGTGTCTCCCGTCCCGAGGCGGAAGTTGTTCACCCCTCCCTGGAAGAGGTACGCGCCACACCTCTCGCCGGCACAGGCAGTGTCCCGGGTGGCGAAGTAGCGGTCGGCAATCTGCGAGGTGGTGGTGCCGGACTGGGCCCGGTTGGAAGCGAGGTACCCGGGCAGGAGCGCAGCCAGGGCCAGGTACGGGGGGGTGTCGTTGCAGAACCCGTCACCAATCGAGTCTCCCAGCGTCACGAGGCTCGAGGGGAGCAGGCCCGTGACGGCGTCGCTCATCTGCACCACCGCTGTGCCAGCCGTCCGCCCGGGGTAGGTGTACTGGGCCTGAGCTCCAACCTCCACGGCCAGGAGGAGGAGAGCCAGTGTCAGGAGGCGGGGCATGTCGTGGCATCCCCCACGGTGCTGCTTCCCGTGCCAAAGTCCACGCCCACCCAGTCGTAGCCTGGTGAGGCCTCTCCATCCGAGGTGCAGACGCACATCTTCGTGCGGACGCTCGAGCCAGCCGTCACGAAGGCAATGGTCCCCGGCCTCACCGTCGAGCTCGTCCCGTCACCACACGTCGGCAACGAGGCCTTGGAGGCAACGCGGAATCCATCCGTGTCATCCACGGTGAGCGGCGTGTTGGAGGTGGCGTTTGTGAGCGTGCCGTTGCCATTCACCTGAACGGGGTTGGTCGCGAAGGCGGCGCTGCCGTTGCCGTAGATGATTGTCTCACCAATCCGCACGGTGGCCGTCCCGCTGCCGTCGCTCAGGAGGATGTCGCCGGCCACGTTGGTGCCGATGGTGTTGAGCGTACCGGGCCCCAGGTCGATGCAGCTCATGAGCGCGGAGTTGCACTTGAGGCCAGTCCCCGAGGTGGCGCTGGCCACGTACCGGGCAGCGGTGAGGTCCTGGCCGAGCAGGGCCGCCACCACGTCCACGCTGATTCCCGTGGCCATGGCCTGTGCATAGGCCCCGGGGGCGTTGAGGGCGACGGTGAAGAGCAGAGCGCCGAGCATGCCGGCGAAGAGAGGGCGCGCCATGTCGTGCCTCACAGGCTGGTGTCCCCGTCGATCCGGACCGTGACGGTGGTGCCGCCGGAAACCAGGATGGAATCCGCGGCAAAGAGGACACGCCTGCTCTGCAGGTACCCAGCCCGCAGGTCGGGCCACGCCTGGCAGCGGACGGTGGCAGTCACGGACAGGTCGAGGTCCGGGTTCCGCATCCAGAGCGCGGCGTCTGGGTGGTACACCCACGCGCGCAGCCGCCCTCCCGAACTGCCCCCGGTGAGCGTCTGCCCGGAGCCAGCGCACACCGAGACCATGAAGCCTCGAACCGGGTAGCCCCCGTCTGAGGTGAGGGACATGCCGTCCGTGGAGAGGGTGGGCGCGGACTCAGTGAGGTCCTGTTCCTCGTAAAGGTAGCGGGGTGGGGCTGCCAGCGCGGGGAGCGCGAGCAGGAGCAGCAGCACGGCGAGGTATCTCAAGGGTGCCTCCTGAAAGGGACACCTCAGAGAAGGGGCGGCTACAGGTGCACCTCGTAGTGGTCCACCACCTGGCTGAAGAGCCGATACCGGGTGTGGACGGCTAGCGGCTCCCGGCTCCCGGTGGTGTCCTCCGGATCTTCAGGCGCAGCGGTACCCGTGGGCCACACGAGATCCTTGTCTGTGACGGCGGCCTCCGTGAAGAGAACGGCCTCCTCCACCACCTCCTGCCCACGCGCATCCCGAATGAGCCGGGTGCTCGGCTGGTAACGGCAGAGGGCCGGGACGGGCTCTCCATACGTCTTCACGCCGCGGTGATCGACCGAGACGAAGGGCCGGTAGGTGAAGGACTGCACGAAGGTGGCGCGGACCATGCTCGGCATCAGCGCGCCCCCCTGGGCTTGCGGTACGGTGCCGCCAGGGCCCGAGCGGACAGGGGCAGCGGAGCGCGGCCGCCCTGGAGCGAGTCACCGCCCCAGCCCACGGAGGCATCCCCCGTGGACATGCTGGTAACTCCCGCGTCCTGCCCCTTTCGCTGGAACCACGCCGTCACCACCTCGAGCGCGGCTTGCTCCAGTTCCGGGGGCATGTCACTGGGCGAGTAAGTGCTCAGCGCCACCTGCCCCGGCGTCACCCACCCTGCGGTGAAGGTGACGACGATCGCTCCGGTGTCATGTGCCTGGTACGGCGTCGAGGAGATGCCGGCCGTCCACTCCCCAGTGAAGGGCCAGCGGTACGTGCTGCGCGCGACGATGCGTCCCTTGCGTGCCCCGTCCCTCCCGTCAAGGGCGTAGAGGGAGGAGTCCACCACGCTGCCCCCCACGGCGATGGAGGTGAGTGCCTGAATCGCCCCGCTCTCCAGCCACAGGTAGCGCCCGCCCCGGCCCACCACCGTCTCCTCCACGTCCTCGCGCCGATAGACGGGGTAGCCCAGGTACTCGGCCACGGCGGAGCTCGCCGCGGTGATGAGGCCCGGCAGCGAAGCCTCGGAGCTGGTCACTCCAAGCCGCGCCGCTGCCGTCGCCGCTGTGGTCATGTCGAGTTGGTTCGGCAAGGTAGGCTCCAAGAGAAAGGCCGGGGGCAGCCGGTGAAGGCCACCGCCCGGCCGGGAGTGAGGGTGCTACTCAGGCTCAGACGGGCAGGTTCTGGAAGCCCCCGAGGGTGACGCTGGCCGCGCAGAGGGCGGTGGGAGTGGTGCCGCCGGTGAGGGCCACCACCGTCTTCACCCGGGCGTAGAAGTACCCGCTGGCGAGGGCCGCCAGGTTGACGTCCACCTCGCCTGCCTTGCTGTCCGCGGTGAGTGCCACGCTCGAGCTCGTCACATCCACCGGAACGGTGAAGGCCTCGTCGGCCGACACCTGGAGCGAGTAGGTGACGGTGTAGCTGTCCGGCGTGCCCGTCGCCGCGCCTGTGGCTCCAGTGAGGACGCAGCTCTTCGCCTCCTCGATGGAGAAGGCGGCGCCGTAGCTGGTGCCGGCAGACTTGGCCGCCGGCTCCACACCCTGAATGGCGGCGGAGGCACCCACAGTCTTCAGGTAGGCGCCGATGTTCGTAGAGGAAGCATGCATGAGGAAGGACTCCGGGACTGCGAGGAAGGAGCCCAGGAGCGCACTCCCAGGCAGGTGAGGCTGTCAGCACTTTGCAGACGTCTGCAAAACGAGCGGGGCCGCAAGCCCCTCGGCATCAGGCGTAGGTGATCTCGTCGATGACGGCGAAGGCGCTGTCGTGGCGCACCTTCCAGTCCAGATTGGAGATGCCGCGCACCACCACGATGTCATTCGAGAACTGCTCGGAATGGTCCATCTCCACCATCACGCCGTCCTTCTCGCCCATGTAGAGCTGCGAGAAGAGGCCAAAGACGATCAAGTCCTTGCCCCCGGTGCCCTCTCCGGAGATCGAGTCCGTGACGTACACGGGGTAGCCGTTGAGCGTGCCGGCGTCGAGCTGCTGCCGGAACACCCAGCCAGCGCCGTCCCGCATGCTCTTGAGCGCCATGAGCGTCTTGGAGGTCATCACCCAGCCGGGCGAGTTCCCCTGGAACGGGATTTTCGACTCGCGCACCAGGCGCTCGGCCTTGTCCAGGTCGGCGATGACGGACGTGAGGTTCGCCTGCTTGAAGGCCGCGGTCTGCGCGTTCTTGTTCGCCGTCTTCACCTGCTTGACGAGGCCCGTGGGGTTCGCGCCGCTGCCGTCGCCGACGATGCCCTGCTTGTCGGCCTCCACGCCCAGCGCGCTGAACATGTCGGCCGTGAGGACCTCGGCGCCGTTCCAGCTCGGGTCGCGGATCATCTCCCCAGTGGTCTCCAGCAGGCCCATCAGCTTCTTGGGATCGAGGATGACCGCGCCCGTGGAAGGCGAGGCGATGGTGGGCTTGTTGCCCGGCATCACGAACTGGGCAGTCGCGGCGGCGTTGAGCCGGCCGATGTTGAACTTGCCCGAGATCGTCTGCGCCCGCGCGCCGGCCTGGAGCAGCACCGTCGTGTCGCGCAGCACTTCGATGATCTCCGAGCTGAAGTACTCGGGCAGCAGCGAGCCTCCCTCGCTGAAGACGACGGGCGTCAGCAGGTCGGCCTTCACCGCCTCCTGCCAGGCCTTCTCGGCGGAGGTGTAGGCCTTCTGCAGCACGGTGAGCTGCGGATCGTTGGGGGCGGACTTCGCCAACATGGCGGACTTGATGGCCAGGCCGAACATGCGCCGAAACGCCTTGAGGCGCTCCGGCCTGCCGACGGACTTGCCGGTGATGATCGGCTGGACGGCGGGGCCTCGCGGCTGAGCGGCGAGGGCCTCCGCGACGGCCTTGGCGATGACAGCGTCGATGTGCTTCTGCAACTCCGGAGTGAGGTTGAGGGGCGTCGTCATGGAACAGTTCCTTGCGAGAGCAGTGGTGGAGGTGAAGAAGGGGCGGGGCTCAGCGGATGAAGCGGCGCGCGAGGGGCACGCTCTTCTGGGGCTCAGGCTCGGGCGGCACGCTGGCCTTCTCGTACATGGCCTTCATGTCCGAGACCGCCTTCTGCAGCGACGTCACCTGTTCCGTCACGGGCAGGAGCTTCTCGTCCATGAGGGCCGCGAGCGCGTCC
>NZ_DASPHO010000717.1:0-5579 GCF_035629615.1 Hyalangium sp.
ACACCCGACGGCGTCCGCACCGACGGCTTCAGCCCAGCCCGGTCGCTCAGGTGACGCCCGGTGAGCGTGCCGCTCTTCCGAAGCCTGTCGACGGTGCCCTCGAAGACCACCTCTCCACCGGCGGTACCGGCGCCGGGGCCGAGGTCGACGACGTGGTCGGCGATCGCGATCACCTCCGGCTTGTGCTCCACCACGAGGACGGTGTTCCCCTTGTCGCGCAGCCGCAGCAGCAGGTCGTTCATCCGCTGGATGTCGTGAGGGTGCAGCCCGATCGTCGGCTCGTCGAAGACGTAGGTCACGTCGGTGAGCGACGACCCGAGGTGGCGGATCATCCTGGTGCGCTGCGCCTCGCCCCCCGACAGGGTACCGGATGGCCGGTCGAGGCTGAGGTAGCCCAGCCCGATCTCCACGAACGAGTCGAGCGTATGCCGTAGCGTCGCAAGCAGCGGCGCCACGGACTTCTCGTCCAGACCGCGCACCCACTCGGCCAGGTCGTTGATCTGCATCGCGCAGGCGTCGGCGATGTTGATCCCCTTGATCTTGGAGGACCGTGCGGCCTTGCTGAGCCGAGTGCCGCCGCACTCGGGACAGGCGGTGAACGTGACCGCGCGCTCCACGAACGCCCGGATGTGCGGCTGCAGCGCGTCGACGTCCTTGGACAGGAACGACTTCTGGATCCGCGGGACAAGGCCCTCGTAGGTGAGGTTCAAGTTCTCGACCTTCACCTTGGTCGGCTCCTTGTAGAGGAAGTCGTGGCGCTCCTGCTTGGTGTAGTCGCGGATCGGCTTGTCCGGGTCGAGGAAGCCCGAGGCCCCGAAGATGCGCACCTCCCAGCCACCGGCCTTGTAGCCGGGGATCGTGAGCGCACCCTCGTTGAGCGACTTGCTGTCGTCGTACAGCTGGGACAGGTCGATGTCGGTGACCGAGCCCATGCCCTCGCATCGCGGGCACATGCCGCCGGTGACGGTGAAGGTGCGCTTCTCGGTCTTGCCGCCGCCTTTCTCGATTGAGATCTGCCCGACCCCGCGGACCGACGGGACGTTGAAGGAGAAGGCGTTGGACGAGCCGATGTGCGGCTGGCCGAGGCGGCTGAACAGCACCCGAAGCATCGCGTTGGCGTCGGTCGCCGTGCCGACCGTCGAGCGGGAGTTGGCGCCCATGCGCTCCTGGTCGACGATGATCGCGGTCGTCAGCCCTTCCAGTACGTCAACTTCGGGCCGGGCCAGCGTCGGCATGAATCCCTGCAAGAACGCGCTGTAGGTCTCGTTGATCAGCCGCTGCGACTCCGCCGCGATGGTGCCGAACACCAGCGACGACTTGCCCGATCCCGAGACGCCGGTGAACACAGTCAGCCGGCGCTTGGGGAGCTCGACGCTGACGTCCTTCAGGTTGTTCTCCCGGGCGCCCTGGACGCGGATCAGGTCGTGGCTGGTGGCGGGGTTCTGTCTGGAGGAGGGCATGTTCGCGATCCTGTCATCGAGTATCGACGGTTTGTGAAGGTGGGCGACGCGGCCTTCGTCGTGCGGCCGGCCGCCGGTTCAGACGGTGCGTTGCCCGCTGCGCCCCTTGGTGGCGTACGGCAGCACGAACAAGTACAGACCGGTGAACAGGAGCAAGGCGAGCGGGGGCAGCGCCAGGAAGCCCACCCAGGCGGCAGGCTTCTCCTGTCCCCAGGCGACGATGTTGATGATGACGGCCACCGTAAAGGCAATGGACAGCCAGCGGTGGATCTGCCGAATCCATTTGTTCCAGTTCATGGGAGCCTCGCGAGCAGGTCGACGAGCTTTCCGCCCATCATCTTCCAGCCGTAGCGCGCGCCACCAAAGTTCTGCTTCTGGTCCGGCTTGAAGCCCGACTGCACGAGGGACAGGCGGGTGCCCGACGCCGTGGGCGTGACCGTGAAGGTCACGACGGTGTCAAGCACCATGTCGCCGACGACCCACGTGTAGCTGAGCTTCCTCTGCGCTTCGATCTCGAGGAGCCGGCAGTTCACGGTGCCGTCCCACCCGGGGTACGGCTGCGTCTTGAACGTGAACGCCGCCCCCGGCTCGAGCTTGAGATCGGCGACGGGCAGGAGCCACTCGGTGAGCAGCACGGGGTCGGTGAGCGCGCGCCACACCTTCGCCGGCGCATGATGCAAATCGAATTCGAATGAAATGGATTCGGTTTGCGATGGGGCGGTCTTGTCGATGGGGTTCATTCGTCCATTTTCTCCAGCAGTTGTTCAAGGCGACCGACGTGCTCCGTCCAGAAGGCGCGGTAGTGCGCGATCCAGTCAATGAGCGGCTTCATTCCGCGCGGCTCCACCCGGTAGTAGACACAGCGCCCCTCACGCCGGCCGTTCACCAAGCCGGCGTCTTTCAAAGTGGCGAGGTGCTGCGAGACCGCCGGCTGCGAGATGTCGAAGCGCGCCGTGAGGTCCTTCACCGCCGCTTCGCCACGCGTGAGCGACTCGAAGATCGCCCGGCGGCTGGGGTCCGCCAGCGCCTGGAAGATCTTGTCTTCGGCCACGACCGCGCTCTTCATGCATAACGCATAAGCCGATACTTATTGATTGTCAAGCGCGCGTCTCGGGCCGCCCGGGATCGCTGGGACTGATGGAGCCCGCGCCTGTTCAGGCTCGCCTGCTAGCTCGGTGGAAGCTCGGGAGGATGGCGGCCCCGCAGCCCTTGGCGTTCAGCGCCCCGGCAGAAGTAAGGCGACCAACCGCGCCAGTGCCTGAGCCTCGGACTGTCCAAGCGAGCGAGGCGGCGCAAGAGGCGGCGCTTCCAGCGGCGGGAGGTTTGTTCTACCCCCCTTCCGGGAGCCCAAAGGGCCCTCAATCGCCATCTCACCAGGAGGTCAGATAATTTCCACTAAAACCGTTTTAGCTGCTATTTCTTATTCGTCTCCATTCTCCTGGAAATCATTAAATGAGGTTATCCGTGACTCTCACTCTGAGGCTGTTCGCAGCCCTGTCCATCGCTCTGGCCGGCTGCAATGCGCCCGAGGAGCAAGCCGCCAGCGCCGGGGCCACGCAAGAGGAGCTGCTGGCTCAGCTCGCCAGCGCCACGAACGCCGCGGCCCGTGGGCCAGAGGCTTCGGCACTCTCGTCAACCAAGATCCCCGAGGGCGGCTGGACCGAGTCGGAAAACCGGGACCGGCTCCTGGACACGCTCGCCGCTGCCCACGGCCGAGCCGACCGCTGCGCTGAGTGGGCAAGCATGGGCCCCAACCAGCAGGGTGTGTTCCTGACCCTCACCGATCTCATGTACGGCACGTACATGTACCCGCCGCCCTACAAGAAGTACCTCTATAACAACAGCGCGCAGGGCAACTGCGTCGCGTGCCTATACGACAGCGTCGAGTGCAGATCTGGCTACGAGTGCGAGACCAATGGCAAGACCTGCCTGGTCTACGCCAAGCCGTCTCCCTATGCGTCCTATCCCGTCTGCATGAGCGCGCCAGCCACCGACACCTATACGGTGCAGCAGCCACGCACCGGGGCGTCTCTGGAGAAGATGCTCGATCATGTGACGAGGATCTACTCAATGGCGGCCGAGACTGGCTCGTGCGGAGGGAGCAACAACCGGATGTACTTCTCGGTGGATGACACCCTCATGTACAGCCTGCGCAACCTCTTCTCGGCGCCCGTGGGCTGGCGCAATAGCGGGGACCTGTCGGGCCCCCACTCGCCCTTTACCCAGAGCCGTGAGACCCACGCCGGCCAGCCGCGGGGACAGACCCACCAGTTCGCGTGGGACACCGATGCCGTCTGGGTCCAGAAGCCCGGCATGTCCACGCCCGTCTTCGACCCGCACCTGGTGGAGCTCGACCTGGACTACAATTGGATCCACGACTCCAACCCGGAGTGCTACTACGGGGGCGAGTACGGGCGCACCCGGTATACGAACTTCTGGCGCAGCCATGGCTACCCGGGGGATCTCTCCTACCAGCCCGTGTGCCCCTGAGGACGCGAGGCACCGGCGTCCTGAGCGCTCGACTCCACTCCGTTCAACAGCCACCCGAGCCTGTGACCCAAGCAGTCAGCAGCTCCGCGGGCCTGTTCCCGAATGCTTCGGCATGCAGCTCGCGCGCCTCCTCCGCCACCGAGCGCAGGGTGACGCGCAGGTGCTCGCGCGGTGCAGCCTGGGGGACGCGATCCAGCCACTCCACCAGCACCGCGCCGTCTCCGCCGATCAGATCGAGAAAGCCCGTGGCGTACAGCTCGTCGTAGTCCGCGATGCGGTAGAGGTCCGCGTGGTACAGCGGGATGCGCCCGCTGTACGGGTAGACGATGGCGAAGGTGGGGCTGGCCACCTCGGAGCGTGGCACCTGGGCTCCCTCGGCCACGCCGCGCACCAGGTGCGTCTTGCCCGCGCCCAGATCGCCCATGAGTCCGACGAAGTCGCCCGGCTGGAGCAGCTCTCCCAGCCGCACTCCCAGCCGATGCGTCTGCTCGGGAGACTCCGAGCGCCAGGTGCGCGTGAGCGTGGGCGTGCTCACCGGCCCCACCGCATCCAGACGTCGCCCAGCCCCTCGACGATGTCTCCCGCGATGAGCCCCAGCTTCCCGCGCCGAGCCGCCGCGAGATCCCCCGCAAGGCCGTGAGCGTAGACGGCGGCCCACGCGGCATCGGGCACCCGGATCCCCTGCGCGAGGAACGCCCCGCAGATGCCGGAGAGCACATCCCCCGCGCCGCCGGTGGCCATTCCCGCGTTGCCCGTAGGGTTCACGAAGACCTCCCCATCCGCGCACGCAATGATCGTCCGGGCCCCCTTGAGGACGAGCGTCACTCCGTGCTGCATCGCGAAGTCCCGCGCCACGCCCAGCCGGTGCGCCTGGACCTCCTTGGTGGAGCGTCCGGTGAGCCGGGCCATCTCGCCCGGGTGAGGCGTGAGCACGGCCGGTTTCTTCGCGCGGCGCAGGACGCTCAGATCCGTGGCCACCGCGTTGAGCGCATCCGCGTCGAGCACCACGGGCACCTCCACGCGCTCGAGCAGATCCCCGATGAGCCTGCCTGTCTCCGACCCCCGGGGAATGCCCGGACCGATGACGAGCGCATCCTTGCCCTCGGCCTCGGCCACCAGGAAGTTCAGATCCGCGGGCCCCAGCGGGCCGGTGCGCTCCAGCGGGATCCCCATCACCTCGGGCGAGTGGCTCAGCACGGCCTCGAGCGCATCCGAGCGGGTGGCCACAGAGACGAGCCCCGCCCCGGAGCGCAGTGCCGCTCGAGCCGTCAGCGCGGCCGCACCAGACTTGCCGCGGCTGCCAGCCACCACCAGCACGTGCCCGTACGTCCCCTTGTGGCTGTCCGCGCGGCGAGGTGGCAGCACCTCTCGAGCGTCTGCTTCCTCCACGAGCCGCAACACCGGCCCGGTCAGCGACTGGATCGCCACCGCGGTCAGGCCAATGTCCACCCGCCGCAGATCGCCGCAGAGCGTGGCCCCTGGCTCCAGCACCTGCCCGCGCTTGAGGAAGCCGAAGGAGACGGTGACGTCCGCTTCCACGTACGGCAGGAAGGTCTCGCCCGTGTCGCTCTGCAGGCCCGAGGGCATGTCCGCGGCCACCACCTTCACGCCGATCTTGCGCCAGCGATA
>NZ_DASPHO010000718.1:0-11937 GCF_035629615.1 Hyalangium sp.
TGGCCTTCTCTCACGAAGACGAGACCACCATGGAGGCGCTCATCGTGGCGCTCGGCACCCGGCCTCGCTTCTCGGTCGTCGCTCCAGACGGCATGATCGTCCGGGACCGGGAGGGCTTGGAGGCGCGCACCCCCGAGGAGCCATGGTGGACCCACCTGCTCCGGCTCGCCTCCGGCATGACCGAGGGCGGCGGATCTGTCAGTCTCCCCGAGGTGCCGCCCGGCCAGGTCCGGGACTGACGAGAGGACGACCATGGCGATCCTGAACATCACCTACAACGGTCAGTCAGCGGACTGCCCCATCGAGCTTGATGGCGCGGTGAGTGACGTGGACGTGAGGCGCATCGCCGTGGAGCTGGTGCGCAGCGGCGGCGTTGCCGGGCTCCACCTCGCCCAGCTCCGGGACGATGCCTTCAACCACTACGTGGTGGATCGCTTCGACTCACCAGGTGGACTGCGCATCTACCTGCGGCCCAAGGTGCCCTTCGGGGCCTGAGGAGAGGACGCATGCGCATCGTGTTCTGCGGTGTGGGCGCGCTGGGCTCCACCGCCGCCGTCTTCTGCCGCAACCTGGAGGCCACGCTCTGCTTCGTCGACTTCGACCGCGTCGAGTCGAAGAACGTGCTGGCCCAGGCCTACGTGAAGCAGTCCATCGGACGGAACAAGGCCGAGGCGCTCAAGCTTCAGTTCCAGAACTTCTTCGGCGTGAAGGCCGAGGCCTTCGGCGTCCGGCTGGTGGCCGACAACGCCGAGGCCCTCTGCGGCACCGCCGACCTCCTGGTGGACTGCTTCGACAACAAGGCCAGCCGAGAGCTGCTCTCCGGCTTCGCACGCAAGGCTGGCAAGCCGCTCGTGCACGCCGCCGTCTCCGGAGATGGCACCTTCGGCATCGTGCGCTGGGACGAGCGCTTCGTCCCGGATGCCGAAGATCAGGCTGGGCAGGCCACTTGCGAGGGGGGGGAGCACCTGCCCCTCATCGGGCTGCTCGGGACCACACTGGCTCGCACCCTCCAGGACTTCCTCAAGTCCGGTGTCCGGCGCGATGCCATGGTGAGCCTCAACGCCGTGACCCCCACCGCTGGTTGAGTCCACGAGGTGACCTGATACGTCGGGTCCTCACGAGAAGGTGACGTCCTCTCTGCCGCGCCTCTCATGCAGGCTCGGAGCCGTGCCCGTGAGCGCCACCCAGAGCGCACTCAGCGCTGCCTCCAACATCCTCGGGGCCGAGCCCTTCTCCACCAGCGCAATGCCGCGAGCGCCTCGCAGCAACCTTGCCGGACGCGCCGTGTGCAGCACGCACGCCACTCGCGGGTACTGCTCGCTCACCTGCTCGAGCAGGCTCAGCCCATCTCCCTCGGGCAGGCCGTAGCCGCTCACCACCACCGCGGGTTGGTGCGCACGCACCAAATCCAGCGCCTCCTCCGCGCTCCCCGCGAAGTGCTTGGGACCTGGCAGGTCCCTGCTCGCACGCCTCAACGCCGCCAGCCAAACCGGGTTCTGATCCACAAAAAGAAACGAGGGCTTCTCCATACCAACCACACCTCCGAGGGGAATGTGACTCATGAGGTCACCTCGAACGAAGCCTACCCGCGGAGTTCTTGGAAGCCAACCCTGCAAGTCATATCGACATAGGCGAACCCGCTGGGTTAACGAACATGGAAAAGACCCTCGCATCCAGGCTCGGAGGGGCAGCTCGCCTCGCCCGACAGCGCCTCAATCTCACGCAGGCCGACGTCGCCGAGCGCATTGGTATTGCGAGCGAAGTCTATGGCCGCTTGGAGCGTGGCCACATGCTCCCAAGCATCCAGACCTTCCGTCGGCTCTGCGTCGTCCTCTCCATCTCCGCGGACGAGGCGCTCGGCCTCAAGCCCTCGGGCGACGTGAAGTGGGTGGCCGAGCCGCCCTCGGACTACGGCGAGCCCGCCGAGCTGCGACGGCTCATGCGCCGCGCCCGCCAGCTCGACCGGAGCTCCATCCGGCTGCTCAGCGTCCTGGCCGCGAACTTCCGCCCCGGTCGGGGCGGGAACAACAGCGGCTGACAGGCTCCTGGCCCTGGCTCACGCGCCCGCCGGCGCCGGCTCCTCAGTGAGCCGGGCCAGGCGATCGCGCAGCCGGCGCGCGGAGGGGAAGCCGTTGAAGAGCACCACTTGAGGGTGGGCCTCCAGCGCGTCCCGCTCCTCGCCCCGGGCCAGAGCCCGGTCCACCCCGAGCAGCAGCCCCGGGTCTGGCCGCGAGCGCAGCTCTCCGAGCCTCCTCGCCAACGGTCCCGCGTGCCACGCATGGAAGAGCTCCAGCGCCACCTCACGCCCCGTCTCCCGGTGGCGGAAGGTGAGATCCGGCACGCACAGCCCGGCGGCCCCCGTGTGGCGCGGCAGGGCCATGAGGTCCAGCTCCCACTCCGCGTCCTTGAAGCTCTCGGCCAGCGTGGCCACCTCCGCGGGGATGTGGCCCAGTGCGGCCGGTAGCGGTGACACCAGCGGATCCCGGTGGTCCAGCACCAGCACCGCTCGCCGCCGGGCGCTCGCCTCCACCTCCGCCATCAGCTCCCAGCGCTCCAGCACCGGCACCACCGAGAGGAAGCTGGCCAGCTGCAGGCCGTACTTCTTCTGCAACGAGAGCAGCGCGCCCGGGCCCTCTACCTCCAGCGCCCAGTCCTCGCCGTCGCGCCGCACCTCTGCCACCAGCCGGCAGAACTTCAGCCACCGCAGCAGCTTCCTCACCCGCAACAGCTCCGGCGCCCGCGCGCGCAGGGTCAGACGCCGCGCTCCCATCAGTGGGCCCTGCGCGAGCGCCAGGTTGTAGCGGTCCAGCAGGTCGGTCGGAGCGAGCTCCTCCCAACCCAGCAGCCGTCTGTTCCCGGGCAGGTCTACATAGAGCGCCTCGCGGACCTCGGGCAGCGGTGCGGGCAGTGCCTCCGCGAGGCGGGCCTCGTACGCCTCCAGCGTCGAGTCCGGTGACAACCCCCGCAGCACCTGCGCGGCCACCTGGAAGCGATCCCAGCGGGTCTCCGCCACACCCTCGGCGGCCTCGTCGAACAGGGCCCGGTCTACCAGCAGCTTGACCAGCCCTCGCGCCACGCGCGGCCGGGAGAAGGCGCCCGCTCGCAGCGAGAGGGCCTCCTCCACCTCGTCCCGAGTCTGCCCCGTCGCGCCCTCTACCTCCGCGATCAGCTCCTTGGCCAGCGCCACCAGCTCTGGATCTTCTCGCTTGATGAACGAAGGGCGCAGGCGCCCCTCACGGACTCGGAAGAGCAGCAGGTCTCGCGTCAGCACTCCTCGCTCTCCTGGTAGGCGCTGTGCTGTCGCCGCCGCTCGCTGATGCCACTCTCCGCTGTCTGCGCCGAGCACACCTCGTACAGCATGGCGCGCTTGCCCGGGCGCTGGCGGAGGATGCGCCCCAGTCGCTGCACGTGCTCGCGCACGCTCCCGTTGCCGCTGAGAATCACTCCCACGCGCGCGTCCGGCACGTCCACGCCCTCGTTGAGCACCTTCGAGGTGAGCAGCACCGGCAGCTCTCCGCTTGCGAAGGCCGCGAGCAGCGTCTTCCGCTCGGGCACCGGCGTGTGGTGCGTGATGACCGGCAGCAGCAGGCGTCGCGCCAGCGTGTACACCGTCTCATTGTCCTCCGTGAAGACCAGCACCCGGTCCCCGCGGTGGTCCAGCAGGATCCGCCACAGCACGTCCACCTTGGCAATCGAGGTCAGCGCGATGCGCTTCTGCTCGCGGTAGCCCCGATAGGCCGCGCGCCCCTCGTCGCTGCGCTGGCTCTGCGCCAGGAACCGCGCCCAGCCCTCCGGCGCCGACAGCGAGATCCCATTCTTCCGCAGGAAGCCCACGTACCGGGCCCGCGCCTCGTCGTACCGCACCTTCTCCTCGGGAGGCAGCTGCACCTCGATGCGCCGCACCTCGTACGGCGCCAGGTAACGCCCCTGGAGCTCGCGGATGTCCGCCCGGTACACTCGAGGCCCCAGCAGCTCCTCGCAGACGCGCTCGCCTCCGTCCGTGCGCTCCAGCGTCGCCGACAGCCCCAGCCGGTACGGCGCCAGCGAGCCCTCCGCGATGAAGCGGTAGCTGGGCGCCGGCAGGTGGTGGCACTCGTCGCAGATGAGCAGCCCGAAGCAGTTGCCGTGGAACTCCGTCTGCGCCGTCGCCGAGTCATACGTCGTCACCGTCAGCGGCTGCCGATCGTTCACTCCGCCCCCCAGCAGCCCCACCGCCACCCCGAGGTGCTTCGCCAGCACCGTCTGCCACTGCACCATCAAGTCCAGCGTGGGCACCACCACCAGCGTGGGCCGCTTCACCTGGGCAATGGCCAGCACTGCCAGCAGTGTCTTGCCCGCCCCCGTCGGCAGCTCCACCAGCCCTCGGCCCTTGGCCTGCGTCCACGCCTCGAGCGCCGCGCGCTGGTGGGGGAAGGGCTCGATGGGCACCTTCAGCTCCAACGCCAGCGGCTCGAAGCGCTTCGCCCGATCCTCATAGGGCTCGCCCAGCTCCCTCAGCCGCAGCACCACCTCCCGGTAGTGCCAGGCCTCCGTCCGGTACACCCCCGTACGGGCGTCTTTCTGGAAGAGCGCCCGCAACCGGGCATCATCCGGAAGCATGGGCGCTACCAGCGTGCCGCAGTCGAAGTGGAGCTCCGTCGCCATCCGTAGAACCTGGTGAGTAGCCTTTTCCTCGCCCCAATACCACTGTGAGCTAACGGCGCTGGCCCTCTATGGCCCTCGTCATCTCCCTCGCCCTGCTGACCGCTGGACCCCCTCCTTGCCGAACAGGCAGGGCTCCCCGAAAGCTGAGCCTTGGGCTTGCCCGGAGGCTGAGGCTGCGGTTACCTGCCTGGAAGCATGCGCCAAGTCCTCGTCGTCAGTCCGCACCGCGCCTCGCGCGAGCTGCTCCTGCGCTTCCTCGCCGAGCCGGAGGTCCAGATCCGCGCGGCCGAGGATGCCGATGCGGCGCTGTCCTCCATCGGCTCCGCTCCCCCCGCGGTCGTTGTCGTCGACCTGCGTCGGCCAGACGAGGACCACCCCCTGTTCCTCGCCCTGCTGCGCAAGCGCCACCCCGCCCAGCCTGTCATCGCGCTCGTGCCGGGGAGCCTGCGCGTCTTCGATGGCGCTCACGAGCGCGTGCGAGACATGCGCGACTGCCAGGCCGAGTCCGCCGAGGGGCTGCACCATCTCCTGTATGCCCTGAAGGAGGCCGTGGAGGAGGTGCTCACCCAGCACCTGCTCCGCCTCTTCCGCCCTCCCGTGGGGCAGGCCTGAGCCGCGTCCCACTGAGCGCCGTCAGTGGACCACCAGGGTGAAGGTCACCTGCGCATTGTTCAGGAGGCCATCTGTCACGCCGATGGTGAAGGTGAAGGAGCCCGCTTCATTGGGCGCCCCCGAGAGCAGCCCCGTGCTGGTGTTGAGTCCAACGCCCCCCGGCAGCGCGCCCGCCTTGAGGCTCCAGGTCACTGTCGTGCTGGGGGCGATCCTCAGCGCATACTGATACGGCGTGCCTCTGCGTCCATCGGGTACGCCGTGGTTGGAGATCGCCACGAGCAGTGGCGTTGCCGTGATCTTGAGAGACAGCTGCTCCTCCGCCATCTGGGGTGGAGAATCCGAGTCCGTCACCCGGGCTCGGAAGGTGTAGGTGGCCTGGGCCGAGGGCGTTCCCTGCACGGTCCCGTCCGACAGGAACGAGAGGTTGGAGGGGAAGGCGCCATCCACGCGCTCGAACGTGTACGGCGGCATCCCTCCAATGGCGGACACCTTCTCGGTGTAGAAGGCCCCTTGGTAGCCGTCGACGAGCATCTTCGGCCCCGCGACGCGGAGCTTGGGGCGCACCCGCAAGTCATAGGCCGCACTTGCGCTGGCGGGAGGCGTCTCCGAGTCCAGGACCTCCACCTTCACAGGGTAGGTGCCTTCCGTGGAGATCGTTCCCGAGAGGACGCCGGCCTCGAGCGTGAGGCCTTGAGGCAAGGGCTCCGTGGGGTGGAACTCGTAGGGCGGAGTGCCTCCCTCGGCTTGCAGCTCCATCGTGTAGAAGACCGCCTCGATCGCTGGCTCGAGCCTCTCCGTCACCAGGGAGAGGGGAGGGCCGGCATCCGTGCCCGCATCCGGACCCGCGTCCGTGCCGGCATCCGTGCCGGCATCCGTGCCCGCATCTGGACCTGCGTCCGTGCCTCCATCGTTCATCCCGGCGTCCGTGGACGCGTCAGGAGGGAACTCGGGGTAGCAGTTCGCGCCGCAATCGGGCAGGCAGCGCTGCACCTCGGTGAGGCAGGTGTAGCCGCTGGGACAGGAGTTGTCCTCACCGCACATGTCGAAGCGCGAGAGATCCGGCTCGAAGAAGCACGAGGAGACCAGCCCCAGAGCACAGAGGATCGCCACGCCCAGAAAAACCCAACGCGCGTTCATGGAAGCTCCCACACCAGGAGAATGGTTCCCCCCGCGCCCAGCACGGCTCCGAGCCCCAACATGCCGTTGGCGAGGTCGCTCTGCCGCTCTCCCCGACGCAGCCCATCCGTGAAGCAGCGGCGGAGCGCTTCGCCCTCTCCCTCACAGCCCCCGTTGCCCACGGAGAAGCGCTTCTCCGTGGCGCGGGCCGCCATGCCGAAGCCCACGCCCACCACGAGTGCGGCGGCCCCCGTCCCCAGGAGCACCATCGGCAAGGGCCGCAGCGTCGTGTCCGCCCCCTCCTTCAGAGAGGGAGGCCCTCGGCCCTCCCACAGAGAGGCGAAGGCCTTCGCCGCAGCCTCCTCGGCGCCTGCCTCCAGCTCCGGTACCAAGAAGGTGCTCCGCAGCTCACGCCCGTCGGCCCCCACCAGCATCAGCGCCACCGTGCGGTGACCTCCCAGCCCCAGCACCCGCCCGCGGACGAGCCACTTCGCGTCAAACGCCTTCGCCTCCTCCGCCTGGCAGGAGGCGTCCCTGCACGTGCCCTGCTTACCGCTCAGCGCGCGCAGTCGCTCCACTGTCTCCTTCCGGGGCTCCAGGCACACGCCGGAGGTTCTCGCCAGGGCCCGCCGGATGGCCTCCTCCGTGCGACGCCCCTCGGGGCGTGTCACGGCCACCGTGTCGAAAGGAAGGAGCACCAGGCGCTCGCCGTCACAGTCCACCCCCAGCGGTGCAGCGCCAAGGCTCAGCATCAGCGCGAGGGGCAGCAGCATCACGGTGAGAGGTCGGGGCCTTCATCCATGCCGACGGGAGCCTCCCCAAGGCTCGCGACGTATCCACTGTAGAAGCTCGGGCCGAACGCCACGCCGAAGAGCTTGTCCCGGAAGGCCTCCTCCATAGCCCCCCGGCTTGCCACCACCGAGGTGCTCCAGGCCAGGCCCCCCGCATCCATCACCGCGCCCGCACGGGGCATCGTCAGGCGCGCCTCCCGTCCCGCCGAGCGCAGGTAGTAGCTGCGCTCCGGGGGGAGGGCCAGCACCAGCGGGCGCTCGCGCTCCTTGTTGAAGTCCGCCACGCGCACACCCCGTGTGTCCTCTACCCACATCCGTCCGCCGATCCCCTCCGGCACCAGCAGGTAGCCCAGCCCGGAGTTGCGGCCCAGGTCGCTCAGTGGGGCGCTGCGGTCCAAGGGGGGCGGGCGCGCGAAGATGTCCAGCTTGCCGCGCACGTCCTCGATGCCCTGGCTCGCGGCGGCGATGAAGGCGGTGAGCTCCGTGTACTCCACGCGTCCATCCCGGTTCACGTCCGCGGCCCCCGCCAGCGCCGAGCGCACCTGGTGGCTGAAGACGCCCGCGGAGAGGGTGCTCCACTCGTGGCTCTCCCGGGCGGTCGAGGTGGACAGCACCACGCCCACCTGGGGGTAGCGATCCAGCTCGCGCGAGGCCAGGTGCCGCGTCACCGCCGCCGTCTGCGCCGGGCCGATGGGCAGCGCGCCCCTCGCGTTGACGAAGAAGTACGAGTCACACGCGTCCACGATGAGGTGGATGAAGCTGGCGGGGCTGGGGGTGATGACCTGCGAATAGAGGTCGCTCCGGTTGAAGGGGCCGTCCAGCAGGCTCACCGTTCCTTCCCCCGCGGCCCCGCGCTGCCCGTGGCCCGTGAAGATGAAGTAGAGCACCGGCGCGAGCCCGGCCTTCCGGTCCTGCGCCATCTTCGCGTTGAGCCGCGCCAGGGACTCCTTGAGCCCCGCGCGGGTGGGCGGCCGGGTGCGCGCGGCCAGCCCGGGGTGGCGCGCCTGAGTCTCCTCGTCCAGCACGCTCAGCAGCACCGTCTCCCGGGCCTGGGGAGCGAACAGCTCGTAGTAGCGCGCCCCATCATCGTCCGCGTAACGCAGCGCGGCCAGCTTCGGATCCAGGCTGGCGTTGTTGGCGATGATGAGGGCGTAGGACACCCGCTCGGGCTCCGCGGCCCAGACAGGCCCGGCGGGCATGAGCCCGAGGAGGAGCAGGAGCTGACAGAGCGCGAGTCGAGAGAGAGAGCGGGGCGAAGGCATGGGGGGACCAGGCACGCACGGCGCGAAGTTGGACAGTAGCGTGCCATTTTAATGCGACGCGATCCACCCGGCCCGGCTCTCGACAAGTGAGAGTGACGGCGGCTGAACGCCGCTGGTATGTGGCGTGAATGGCGTGGGAGTGGGACTCAGAACGATTGCGGCACTTCCGGGAGGGCGCACCGGAGGTGTTGGGAGAGGTGTATCGAGCGCACGCGGAGCAGCTGGCCCGTGCATTGCGATCGGTCGCCTTCCGTGGGCGCGGGTTTGCCCACCTGCAGGGTGCGCTCGAAGTGGAGAACACGGTGCTGGAGACCTTTGCGCGAGCCTTCGAACCCCGGACGCGACTGGCGTACGACGGGATCCGCCCCTACGCACAGTTCCTCATGGGGATCGCGCGCAACGTGGTGCTCGAGCAGTCTCGCTCGCGCGAGGTGGTGTCGGGGCTGGGGCCGCAGGACGAGGGCTCCACGGTGGACTGGGAGCTGGGCGCCGCGGTAGGCGCGGGTGACAGCCTGGAGCAGCAGCTCGAGGATCAAGAGATGGAGGCGCTCCTGGTGAGCTTCAAGGAGGGCCTCTCTGCGGAGGAGCGCGAGCTGTTCGAGCTGCGCTTCACCGAAGGGCTGGCGCAGGAGAGCGCGGCCGAGAAGGTCGGGCTCACGCGCATCCAGGTGCGGCGGCGGGAGAAGGGTCTCAAGCAGCGGTTGCTCGACTACCTGCAGGCGCGTGGCTATCTGCAGGGCATCCAGGCGAAGGGGTGGGGCTTCCTGAAGGGTAGGGGTGAGGCATGACGTGCACGAATATGAAGTCGAAGGCCGCGCTGCGAGCGCTCTTCCTCGGAGAGCTGAAGGCCGAGGGTCATGCCCTGCTGCGCGAGCACGCGAAGACCTGTGCTGAGTGCCGCCAGTCATATGAGCGGATCTCCCGTGTGGAGTCCGCGCTGGAGAAGCGGGTGCTGCCAAAGGGGCACGAGGCGCTGCTCGAGGCGCAGCTCATGGATCGGGTGCGCGCCGCGGATCGGGCTGCCGCGCCGGAGCGCCGCTCGTTCTGGGACTGGTGGAAGGTGATGCTCCCGGCGGCCGCGGTCGCCGCGGTGGCCATGCTGGTGGTGATCCCGCGTGAGCGGGGGGCGGGCCAGGCGGAGGGCGAGTGGCAGGCGCGCAGCGGCGCGGGCCAGAGCGCGTTCGGGGTGCGTGCCTTCTGCGTGTCCTCGGAGGGGAAGGTGCAGGGCGAGGCGCAGCCGGGGGGCAAGCTGGAGTGCCCCGAGGGCGCGGCGGTGCAGTTCAGCTACACGGCGCCAGAGGGCGCACGGCTGTCGGTGGCGGCGAAGTCGTCCTCGGGCGAGGTGCTGCAGTTCTTCCCGCGCGAGGGCGAGCCGGCGCCAGTCAATCCGGGGGTGGACGTACCGCTCTCGTACAGCACGCCGGTGCAGGGAGGCTGGCTCTCCGCGCCGCTGGAGGTGCGGGCCCGCTTCACGGACGAGAAGGGCCGCGTGCTAGGCGAGACACAGGTGACGCTCACCCCTGCGAAGTGAGCCCAGGCTCCAGGGCTCACAGCCGCAGGCGGTAGCCCAGGCCTGCGGCGAGGAAGCCACCCACGTTCACCTGTCCGGTGGTGAGGAAGCCCACCCGGGTGAAGTGGTAGTGCGCCTCCAGGAAGAGCCCCCCGGGACCCAGGCGCAGCTCGGCGCCGCCGAGGAGCTGGAAGCCCAGGGTGCCCTCCTTCTCCACGGTGGTGGCCCCAAAGGCCTGCGTAGTGGCCTGGTGCAGGTACAGGCCCGGACCCGCGCCCGCGTACGGGGTGATGGAGCCCAGTGCTCCCTCGAACCGGTACACCGCCGAGAGCAGGAAGGCGATCTCGCGCTCGGTGAGACTGTACGGATCGTCGCCCAGGGTGAGCTGGGGATCGCGGAGTGTTCCGGACACCTTCGGCTGGTGGAAGCTGCCCTCCAGCACGATGGCCAGGCGCCGGTGGAGCAGCGGGGTGACATAGCCCGCCTCCAGGGCGAAGTAGGGCGCTCCCTCGAGCGGCGTGGTGCTCTTGAAGAAGCCGACCTTGGGCGCCAGGAGGATGCTGTCTCCTTCGGACTCGGAGGTCGCTGGAGCCGACGCCTGGGCGAGGACGAGGAGCGCGAGGACGGGAAGGGCCGTCATGGGTAGCTGACCGTCAGAGCGTCGGGCAGCGTGAACGAGCAGCCCTCGGGGTTGTTGAGGACGAAGTCGTAGCTCCCCGCGGGCGTGCCGGCCGGGAGCTCCGTGGAGATGCGCGTGGGAGAGTCCACGGTCAAGGTGAACACCTCCGCCTCCGTGGAGCTCGTGTGGATGAGCTTCATGGCGGGGAAGGTGTCTGTCCGGAAGCCCGTGCCCTCAACGACGAGCGGGCTGATGTCGTTGAAGGTGAAGCCCTGAGGTGCCGTCACTCGCGTCACCGTAGGCGGTGGGACGACGATGAGGAGGTCGGCCAGCTCGGCGGTGCCCCCCCCAAGGTTCTTCACCTCCAGCGCGTAGTGGCCCTCGGGGAGAGTCGCCGGAGGCGTGGTGTCCCGCGTCGGGATGTCCAGGAACATGAGGCCGGAGTCCCGGTAGAAGACGCGGTCTCGCTCCAGTGTCAAAGTGGCAGGGCCTCTCAGCGTCACCGAGGGCAGGCCCACCGTCGGCTCACCGGTGAGCACCTCCTCGGGGATGGGCGTGAAGCGCTCTCCCAGGAGCTCGACGCGCCAGCCGCGCTCTCCTCCCTGCGCATTGCAGATGTTCGCCGGGGTGGCGTTGCGCTGGCGGGGGTTGATGGTGCCGATCAGCTTCGGGGTAGGGCCCTCGATGCTGGGAGAGCACGCAGCGAGGGCGAGCAGGGCTGCGAGGAGGTGTGGGCGCACAGGGGTTCTCTTCTGCTCCAGCGGGCTGTCCGGTTGTCGAGATGGGCACTCCAGAAGGAGCGCGGCGTCAGTGCACGAAGGCGCGGTCCTCGGACGGCTCCTGCGTCTCCTCCACTTTGAGCGGCACGAGCAGATCCAGCCGCCCCTGGGCCACGACGGTGCCCGTGGTGGGAAAGCGGAGGCCCGTGGGTGTCCACTCGGGAACGAAGAGGATGGGCTCGGCCGTGCCGTTGTAGCCAAGCTGGACGAGCAGCTCCTCCTCGAAGGTCCGGCAGCGCTTGTCACAACAGGTAAAGGCCTCGCGGACGCGATAGAGGCCTTCAGAGTGGAGAGGCTCGAGGTGCTCGGCCCACTCGGGGTTGGGGATCGGAGTGCCGTGAGCGTGCCAGCGTGCGCGGTTCACGCTCCAGCCGCTCGGCAGGTAGAGGCCGGGGCCGGGATCGCCGTGGTTGTGGAAGTACACGAGGCGTCCCTCGGGGATGGTGGTGCCGAGGGCGCGCCGCGTCCGGTACAGCCCGCAGGGGGGGAGGCTGGACATGGGAGCGTGTTCTAGCTCGCTCGGCTGTCCTTGCGGCGCCTCTCTTTCCAGGGCTTCGGCCAGGGCCTGGAGCTTTTTTCAGTCCTCGGGAGGCATGGCCCCCCT
>NZ_DASPHO010000719.1:0-12466 GCF_035629615.1 Hyalangium sp.
GTGTTCCACGCCTATGGCCCGTACTCGTGGGAGATGCAGGACGTGCTGTACCGGCTGGACCGCGCGGTGGCAGAGCTGGTGGCCGCGGCCGAGCGTGCGGCAGGGGGCCGGGCCAACCTGGTCATCGTGCTGACGGCGGACCACGGCGGGGCGGCGGTGCCTGAGCACTGGGCCTCGGAGGGATTTGCTGCCCGGCGGCTAAGCCCGAAGGAGCTGGCGAAGGGGCTCTCGCAGGCGCTCAAGGCCCGCTTCCCACAGGCGGAGCTAGCAGTCACCCTGGAGGAGTCGGACGTGTACCTGGCCGGCAAGGCACTCGAGGAAGGCAAGGTGGACGGAGCGGCGGTGCGGCGGGCGGCGGCGGAGTGGCTGGCGAAGCAGCCGGGCATCGCGGCGGCGGTGGCGAGGGACGATCTCCACACGGCACCGGATGTGGCGGGGCTCATCTCTCCGGTGCGGCGTGGCTACTACCCTGGGCGCAGCGGCGACGTGCTGTTCGTGCCACAGCCCTTCCATGTCCTGAGCAACGTGATGACGGGCACCAACCACGGCACACCGTACAACTATGACCAGCAGGTCCCGGTCGTCTTTGCCGGAAAGGGCGTGAAGCCGGGAACGTACCTGCAGGAGATCAACGCAACGGACGTGGCGCCGACGCTGGCGGCGATGCTGGAGTTGGGAGCACCGGCCTCCGCCGAGGGCCGCCCGCGGACCGAGTTCTTCACGAACGGCCGGTGACCACAGGGGTTCCAGCCCTGGTCTTCAGGGGCTGCCTACCCGCGGCGCATCGCACAAACCTGTCTGACAACCAGACAGCTTCTGGAAGACCGCGACCGGCAGGCCTGCCTCTCGGGCTCAGCTTCCATCCTGTGCGTGCCTACCTCAGCTCACCCTTCTCAAGGCCGGGGCTTCCGGCTGGCGCGGCCAGCGCTTCTGGTCGTGGCGATCTCCAGCGAGAGATCCATGGCCCGCGCCGAGTGCGTCAGCGAGCCCATGGACACGAAGTCCACGCCCAGCTTGGCCAACCGCGGCAGCCGCTCCAGCGCGACGCCGCCGGAGACCTCGAGCGGGATGCGGCCGCCCGCGAATGCCACTGCCTTGCGGATCTGCTCGTCATCCATGTTGTCGAGCATCACCACGTCCGCACCTTCCTCGATGGCCTCGGCAAGCTGCTGGAGGTTGGTGACCTCGATCTCGATCTTCACCAGCCGCGGCGCGTGAGCCCGGGCGCGGCGCAGGGCCTCCTTGATGGAGCCCCCCACGGCCGCGATGTGGTTGTCCTTGATGAGCACCCCATCGAAGAGGCCGAAGCGGTGGTTGGAGGCGCCACCCAGCCGGACCGCCTCCTTGGAGAGAGCGCGCATCCCTGGAGGCGTCTTGCGAGTGTCGAGCACCTTGAGCTTCGAGCCGCGCACGGCTGTTGTCGCCTGCTGGGCAAGCGTGGCGATGCCCGACATGCGCTGCACGATGTTGAGCGCCGTGCGCTCTGCTGCCAGCAGCGAGCGCAGCCGCCCGGAGACCTTCGCCGCCACGACCTTGGGCTTGATCTCCTCTCCGTCGCGCCGAAGGAACTCCACCTGCACCTCCGGATCCACATAGTGGAACACGCGGCCGAACGCCTCGAGCCCGGCGAGCACCAGCTGCTCCTTCGCCAGCAGCTCCCCGCTGCCCAGCGCATCCGGCGACACCAGGGCGTTCGAGGTGACATCCCCCGCCGCCCCCAGGTCCTCGTCCAAGGCCAGCTCGATGAGGCGGTCGAGGTAGTCCTTCACAGGTCCTGTCTCCTTACCGACGGGCCTTCTTGGCCGCGACCTTCTTGGCGGGAGCCTTCTTCGCCCCAGCCTTCTTGGCAGGAGCCTTCTTGGCAGGAGCCTTCTTGGCAGGAGCCTTCTTGGCAGGAGCCTTCTTGGCAGGAGCCTTCTTGGCCGCGACCTTCTTGGCAGGGGCCTTCTTCGACGCAGCCTTCTTGGCGGGAGCCTTCTTGGCCGCGACCTTCTTGGCGGGAGCCTTCCTTGCCGCAGCCTTCTTGGAAGGGGCCTTCGCGGGCTCAGCGCCGCCCTCCCTTCCCTGCTTGGCCTGCTCGAACTCGCGCTTCGCCTCGTCCACGAGCCCCATGCTCATGTACGCGACGCCCAGGTCCTCATGATCCTTGGCGGACAGTCCCTCCTTCGTGCTCTCACGAAGCTTGTTCAGGGCATCCGTGATCTGCGGGTTCACGATGTCCGCGTCGGTCTCGAGCTCACCCTTCAGCTCCTTGCTGAGATCCACGCCGCCCCCCTCCGCCGGTGCCGAGGGCGGGGCCACCTTCACCTGGGCCGTCTGCGGGTTGGCGATCATTTCATCCACTGCTTCAGGCGGGGTCTCTCCAGACATAGGTGCCTCCGGGGCCAGCCGATCGATGTTCTCCTGCAGCTTTGCCTGCCGGGCCTTCAGCTCCTCGACACGGGCCCGATCCTTCTCCACGACATCCGGCGGGGCCTTGGCGACGAAGCTCGGATTCTCCAGCTTGCGCAGCACACCTGCCAGCTCCTGCTCCGCCCGCGCCAGCTCCTTGCCCAGCCGCTCGCGCTCGGCGTCCACGTCAATGAGCCCGGCCAGCGGCACGTAGATCTCCAGCTCCGAGCCCACGTAGGCCGCGGCCTGAGCCGGCTTGCGCCCAGGTGGCTCCACATGGACCTCGGACAGGCCGGCCAGCGGCATCAGGTAGCTGCGGCACCGCTCCAGCGTGGCGCGCAAGGCCGGGTTGGCGCTCTGCACATGCGCCACCAGCTTCGCCGAGGGCGGCAGGTTGCTCTCGCCACGGAGGGTGCGCAGGCCCTCGATGGCGGCCACCACGGGCGCCATCTCCGTCTCCGCCGCGAAGTCCGCCAGCCGCGAGTCCGGCTCCGGGTACGGCGAGATCATGATCGAGTCCACCGAGCGCGGGATCGGCAGCTTCTGCCAGATCTCCTCGGTGATGAAGGGCATGAACGGGTGCAGCAGCCGGAGGATGCGCTCCAGGCTGAACACGAGCACCGCGCGGGTGCTGTCCTTGGATCTCTCGTCCTCGCCGTAGAGCGAGCCCTTGGAGAGTTCGATGTACCAGTCACAGAACTCGGACCAGAGGAACTGGTAGAGCGTGGAGGCGGCCTCGGCAAAGGCGAACGTCTCCAGCGCCAGGCGCGTGTCCACGATGGCGCGCTGCAGCCGCGCGAGGATCCACCGGTCCGCCAGCGTCAGCTCGCGCTCCTTGATGGGGCGCGTGTCCAGGCGGAAGCTGCCCAGGTTCATCAGCACGAAGCGGCTGGCGTTCCACAGCTTGTTGCAGAACGCCTTGTAGCCGGCCACGCGATCCATCGAGAGCTTGATGTCGCGGCCCTGCTGGGTGAGCGAGGCCAGGGTGAAGCGCAGCGCGTCCGCGCCGAATGCCGGCATGCCCTGGGGGAACTTGTTGCGCAGGGTGGGCCCCAGCTTCTCCGCCGAGGAGCCCAGGATCATGTCGAGGGGATCGATGACGTTCCCCTTCGTCTTCGACATCTTCTCGCCCTTCTCATCCCGCACCATGGCGTGCAGGTAGACGGTGCGGAAGGGTACGTCGCCCATGAAGTGCAAGCCCATCATCATCATCCGGGCAACCCAGAAGAAGATGATGTCGTGGCCTGTCTCCATAACGGACGTTGGGTAGAAGGTCTTCAGCTCGGCCGTCTGCTGCGGCCAGCCCAGCGTGGAGAACGGCCAGAGCGCGGAGCTGAACCAGGTGTCCAGCACGTCCGGGTCCTGCGTGAAGTTCGTGCCGTTGCACTTGGGGCAGTGCGAGGGCTGCTGGCGCGACACGATGGGATCGGCCCGGGCGAAGTCCACGCCCCCCACCCGCACCGTGGGCGCGTCGATGGGCAGATCCGTGTCGTCCCCCACCCGCGGACTGCACGACGTGCAGTAGTAGGCGGGGATCTGGTGGCCCCACCAGAGCTGCCGGCTGATGCACCAGTCGTGGATGTTCTCCATCCACTGGAAGAAGGTGTTCGTCCATGTCTCGGGGACGAACTTCGTGCGGCCCTGCGCCACCGCCTCGATGGCGGGCTTGGCCAGCGGCTCGATCTTCACGAACCACTGCGGGGACAGGCGCGGCTCCACCACTGTGCCGCACCGCTGACAGTGCCCCATCGACAGGGTGTGCGGCTCCTCCTTCTCCAGCAGCCCCTGCAGCGACAGATCCTCGAGGACCTTCTTGCGCGCGTCGTAGCGGCTCATCCCCGCGTACGAGCCCGTCTCCTTGTTGGTGCGCGCGTTGTCATCGAAGATGGTGATCATCGGCAGGTTGTGCCGGAGGCCCGTCTGGTAGTCGTTGAAGTCGTGCGCCGGCGTCACCTTCACCACGCCCGTACCGAACTCCATGCTGACCAGCTCGGCGTCCGCGATGATGGGGATCTCGCGGTTGACCAGTGGGAGCAGCACCGTGCCCCCGGCCAGCCCCTTGTAGCGCTCGTCATCCGGGTGGATGGCCACCGCGGTGTCGCCCAGCATCGTCTCCGGGCGCGTGGTGGCCACGGTGAGCGCCCGATCCGTCCCCTTCACCGGGTAGCGGATGTGCCAGAGCGAGCCCTTCTGCTCCTCGTGATCGACCTCCAGATCGCTCAGCGCCGTGTGGCACGAGGGGCACCAGTTGATGAGCTTGTGGGCCCGGTAGATGAGCCCCTCTTCATGCAGCCGGACGAAGACCTCGCGCACCGCGGCCGAGGACTTCTCGTCCATGGTGAAGCGCTCGCGATCCCAGTCCAGCGAGGCGCCCAGGTACTTGTGCTGCTCGCCGATGCGCTTGCCGTACGTGTCCTTCCACTCCCAGACACGCTTGAGGAACTCCGAGCGTCCCAGATCGTGGCGGCTCTTCTTCTCCGTCTTCTTCAGCTCCTTCTCCACCACCATCTGCGTGGCGATGCCGGCGTGATCCGTGCCCGGCATCCACAGCGCGTTGTAGCCGCTCATGCGCTTCCATCGGATGAGGGTGTCCTCGATGGTGGCGGTGAGCGCGTGGCCCAGGTGCAGGCTGCCCGTCACATTGGGCGGCGGCAGCACGATGGAGAAGGGAGGTTTGTCGGAGGTGGCCTCGGCGTGGAAGTACTTCCGCTCCAGCCAGAACTTCGACCAGCGGTTCTCCACCTCGGTCGGCTCGTAGGCCTTGGATAATTCAATGGTCTCGGTCATCGCAGGGGGCCGGCCCCTTGGGCCGGCAGGCAATCAGCTCGGGTAGGGCAACTCAGTGCTGCGTCTCTCGATCCTTGATCAGCCGATCCAGCTCCTCGCGGATGATGGTCTCGGCGAGCTGCGGTACTACCTCCCAGGCGATCTTCTCGATGACTTCTCGGGAGGCCTTCGAGAGCGCCTCGCGCAGCTGGGCCTCGCCCCCATCCGCGGCCCGAGGAGCCGGCCGGCCCTTGGGGGCCGCAGGAACCTCCACATCGAGCGAGATCTCCTCGGCGCCGCTCTGATCGGGCAGCGAGTCCTCAATCGAGATGGCTGGACTCTGTCTCGCCTGCGGCGCTCCCTGGGGCGCGGGGGCGCCCAGGCCGAACGGATCCCGCCCCCGAGGCGGTTGAGCACCAGGAGGAGCCGACGGCAGCCCCACGCCCCCAGGCGGACGAGGAATCCCTCCGGGCATGCCCGGCGCGGGCGGCGCTCCAGGCCCCGGCGGACGCGCCATCCCCGGTCCCGGCGGCATCCCAGGCCCCGGCGGACGCGCACCCGGCGGCACTCCAGGCCCCGGCGGACGGGGCACGCCCCCAGGCCCCGGCGGCATCCCTGGCCCCGGCGGACGCGCCATGCCCGGCGGCACTCCAGGCCCCGGCGGCATCCCGGGCCCCGGCGGACGCGCACCCGGAGGCGCTCCAGGCCCCGGCATGCCCGGCCCTGGAGGACGCGGCACGCCCCCAGGTCCCGGCGGACGCGGAGCCCCAGCGGCAGGAGGGGGCGGCCCGGCGGGACGAGCCGCCGGCGGAGGAGCCGTCTGAGGCATGATCTGCGTGGCCGCCGAGGAGGGCATAGTGTTCGACTTATGCCCCACCAGCGTCTTCACCTTGTCGAGCAGTATCTGGCTCTCGAAGGGCTTGGTGACGTGGTCATCCGCGCGGGCGGCGCGGGCGCGGTTCTCGTCGAAGGCCTCAAAAGTCCCGGCCAGCAGCACCACGGCAATGTGCTGCGTGCTCGGATCGCTCTTGAGGGCCTCGCACACCTCGTACCCACTCTTGCCCGGCATCATCACGTCGGCGAGCACCACATCCGGGCGCAGCTCGCGGCAGCGGGCAATCGCGTCCAAACCGTTGTCCACCGCGGTCACCTGGAAGTCCTCGGTCGCGAAGATCATCCCAATGACCTTGCGGATGGTGAGCGAGTCGTCGGCGACCAGCAGATTCTTCGGCATCGGCGTCGGGCCTCGGGGGCATCAACCCCCAGAATTAATTGAGGAAACGGGGGCGAATGAGAAGGCATTCCACCCCGCTGTCACGCGGGGCAGCTTAGGGGTTGCGCTCCCGGGCAATCAAGAAAACATGTACTGCAGGTCCAGGAAGAGCACAGGGCCGGGCAGTCCCGGTGCCTTGAACTCGCCGCGCTCCTCGGCCGGCTCGAAGCGCTGGAGCACGCCGAGGACCCGGGTGGCACACAGCCCCACGTTCTGGCCCGCCATCTCCGTCAGCACGAAGAAGTCCTCCACCAGGGCCGAGCCGCCCAGCATCGCCGGCACCGAGAAGACGGGCCAGAGGACTTGAGCGTGGGGGAACACCCCCGCCACCGCCCCGCGCTGCACGGGCAGCATGCTGAACGACTCCCCGCGGGTAACCACTTGGGACACCAAGCTCAGCGGCAGACCGAACAAGCGCCCCTGAGACTCGAAGACGAGCGCCCGATCGGGCGGGCTCTCCATCAGGTGCACGGGCTTCGAGGGGGCAGCCACACTGCGCAACACGGCGCGCTGCGGCAGCGACTCGGCGATGAGCTCCAGGTAGAGCCGCTCCTTGTGGAGGATGGCCCCCCGGCTGAGCGGAACGAGCGCCTCTCCCAGGCCGGCGGGCAGCAGGAAGAAGGGCGCATGGGCCACGTCCGCCACCTCCACCACGGAGCGGACTCGCACTGCCAGCGTGGGGCTCACATCCAGCACCACCACCATGCCCGTCCCCGTCTCCGGGGCGCCCCCGAGCAGCACGGACAGATCCTTCACCTCGAGCATGCCTCGCAGGCTGGCGCCATCACTGCCCGCCAGCGCCACCTCCATCACCGAGGTCGCTTCGATGGCGTAGCGCGTCTCACCCGCCTCGACGAGCAGACACAGCCGGCGTCCGCTTTCGAAAGGAGCCACGGGCCCGAGGCTAGCAGCCCCAAGGGCATTGGTGGTAAGCGGAAGACAATGGCGCGGATCCTCCTCGTCGACGACGAAAAGATGGCCCGGACCCTGTATGGAGACTACCTCCGCTCGGCCGGCCACGTCGTCACCGCCGTGGGCAGGTTCGAGGAGTTCCGCGAAGCGCTCGAGGCGGAGGCCTATGACGCGGTGGTGACGGACCTCATCCTCCCAGGCGCTGATGGGATGGAGGTGCTGCGCTACAGCAAGGAGCGCTACCCGGGCATCGAGGTGGTCGTCATCACCGGCCTGGACAAGGTGGATCCCGCCGTGCGCGCCATCAAGAGCGGCGCGGCCGAGTACCTCGTCAAGCCGGTAGCCCCCGAGGCGCTCCAGCATGCGGTGCGCCGCGCCCTCACCACGCGGGATCTGCTGCGCGAGAACGCCTCGCTGCGCCAGTACGTCTCCCTGCTGGAGATGGGGCAGCGCATCGCGACGACTCTGGATCGCGAGCGGCTCGCCATCGCCGTCTCCAGCGCGCTGGAGGCGCAGACCCTGGCCAACGCGGTGCTGCTGCTGCTGCGCGAGGGGGGCCCGCTCAAGCTCCACGGCCACAGCGGGCTGGATCCCCAGGTGGTGGAAGAGCTCGAGCCCGTGCTCTGCTCCCAGCTCCAGGGCATCCGCACGCCCCGCGCCCTGGACGCCCTGCCGGTGCCCTACGAGCACGTGCTCGCCTTCCCCGCCAGTGATGGGGAGCTCTCACTGGGCCAGATCGTTCTGTTCTTCTCCAGCGCGCCCCCGGAGAACGTGCCCGAGGTGGCCGGGTTCCTCTCGCGCCACTACGCCATGGCCCTGCGCAACCTGGGGCGCTTCGCCGAGGTGGAGGATCTGGCCTACATGGACGATCTCACCCACCTCTACAACATGCGCTACCTCCACCTCGTCCTGGACCGGGAGGTGAAGGCCGCGCAGCAGACGCAGGGCACCTTCAGCCTGCTCTTCATGGACCTGGACCACTTCAAGTCCGTGAACGACACCCACGGCCACCTGGTGGGCTCGCGCCTGCTGGTGGAGGTGGGGCGCGTGCTCAAGAGCTGTGTGCGAGAGCGGGATGTCGTCGTCCGCTACGGCGGGGACGAGTACGTGGTGCTCTTGCGCAGCACCGACGCGGGCGGCGCGCTCAAGGTGGCCGAGCGCATCCGCCGCACCATGGAGCGCCACGCCTTCGTGCCGCGCGAGGGGATCGCCATCTCGCTGACGACGTGCGTGGGGGTGGCCAGCTTCCCCGAGCACGCGCGTGACAAGGGTGCACTGCTGGACATGGCCGATCGCGCCATGTACCGGGGCAAGCGAGGCACCCGGAACGTCGTCTACATGGCGGCGCTGGACCTCGAGTCCCCGCCCGCCGAGCGCAAGGTGGCGGGCTAAACCCCGGAGCCTCAGCGGCGGAGGTTGCCCACCGTCAGCTGCTTGGGGAGCGCGGGCTCGGCCACTTTGCCCTCTCCCCCTCCCCCCTCACCCACGGCTTCCACCTCCTCGTGGGGGGCCCCCGAGACGATGAGCTGGAACTTCCGCGAGGCCTCCTTGTCATGCTGGGCCTGCTGGGGATCCAGCCGGGCGATGAGCTGCCAGAAGAGGGCGGCGTGCTCGCGCTCCTCGTCCATCACGTGCCGGAGGATGGCCTTGGCCTCCTCGTTGTCCGTGGCATCCAGGTGGGCGGCATAGAGGTTGATGGCGTCCAGTTCCGCCTCGATGTTCAGCCGGATGGAGCGGGCCAGCTCCGAGTCCGTGAGCTTGCGGGGCACCAGCGAGTGGAACGGGGGGGTCTGCGGCATGTCAGCCTCCAAGGCCCGGCCAGGCTTTCCCGGGCAGGGGGGGCAGCAGCATCCGCAGGCTCCGGCCTCCGGTCAACGGATTCCGCGCCTGTTGCGTTGCGCATGGACACAGGGTCCGCCATGCTGCCGGGGCATGGAGACTCCTGCCCCGCTCGCTCATCTCCTGCAGGCCCTGGAGGTCGGTGACCTGGCAACGGCAAAGGCCGCGGCCGCGGCACTCCAGCGCGCAGGGGTGGGCTCGACCCAGCTGGCCGCCGAGGTGCTCCACGAGCTGCGCCAGCCCCTCCTGGGGGTGAAGGCCTATGCCCAGCTGCTGGCGGAGGAGACCGGCACCGTCGGCCCGCTGAAGCTGCTGCTGACCCAGGTAGAGCGGATGGAGCAGATCATCGCCGACTTCGTCCGCCTCTCCAGCGATCGGACGGCTCCCCAGCAGCGCATCTCGCTGGCCAGCCCTGTGTGGGCCGCGGCGAAGCTCTTTGCGCTCAACCCGGACTCCTCCCGCATCTCCCTGGAGGTGGAGGCCCCGGACACCATCACCGTCCAGGGCAATGCGCGCCTGCTGGAGCAGCTCACCCTCAACCTGCTCAACAACGCGCGTGACGCCATGGCCGGCCGCGGCCGCGTCAAGGTGCTGCTCACCCTGGAGGGCTCGTCGCCCGTCATGTACGTGGCCGACTGGGGCCCCGGCATCCCCCGGGAGCTGCGGGAGAAGATCTTCGAGCCCTACGTCTCCAGCAGCAAGCGCGGCACGGGCCTGGGCCTGGCCGTCTGCCGCAGGATTGCCCAGGAGCACAGCGCGCAGATCAGCCTCGCCCCCACGGACACGCTGCCGGACCAGCCGGCGCCCTCCACCGTCTTCCGCATCTCCTTCCCCGCCACCGTCGAGGAGCCCGCCACCCAGCGCAAGCGGGTGATGATCGTCGATGACGAGAGCATCATCCGCATGGTCTTCCGAGACCTGCTGGGCAAGGAGTTCGAGGTGCTCGAGGCGGGGACGGCCGAGGAGGCGCTCGAGGCGCTGCGCACCCAGAGCGTCGATCTCATCGTCACCGACAAGAACCTGCCGGGCCTGTCCGGCCTGGCGCTGGCCCAGCAGGCGCGGACGATGAACCCCCAGGCCCGGGTGCTGCTGATGACGGGCTACCCCTCGCTCGGCACCACGCAGGAGGCGCTGGAGCTGGGGGTGATGGACTACCTGCTCAAGCCCTTCGACGACATCCGCCAGGTGCGAGCCCTCATCCGCACGGCGCTCTCGACACCTCCTGTGCAGCCCCGGACCGCCACCGGGCGGCGCATTGACGTCATCGACGACAACCCCACCTCCTCGCGCACCGTCACCGAGGCCCTCACGCGGCTGGGGCTGGAGCCGCGCCTCATCACCTCCACGGAGATCTCCGCCCTGGAGCCGCCCATGGCGGTGCTGGTGAGCTGGGACTTCACCCCAGCCTATGGCCGCAAGGCGCTGGAGCTGGGCAAGGCGCTCGCCCAGGGGGCGCCCTTCATCGTCCTGGTGGAGCACCTCACCATGGAGACGACGCTGGACTCGCTCCGGGCCGGCGCCATTGCCTGCCTGCCTCGGCTCTTCTTCGACGCGCCCGCGCTCAGCCGCGAGCTGTCCCGCGCCCTCAAGCTGGGCACGCCCTGAAAAAGCGACGGCCCCGGGCCTCTCGCGAGGAACCCCGGGGCCAGCACGGAGGGACGGCCCATGAAGCGGCCGTCCCGAGGCCTCTGCGGCCTAGTAGTCCATGTCGTCGCCGCCGTAGTCCGGCATGCCGCCGCCACCACCGCCGCCGCCCCCGCCCTTGCTCTTCTTCTTCGGGCGCTCGGCCACCATGGCCTCGGTGGTCAGCAGCAGCGAGGCGACGGAGGCCGCGTTCTGCAGCGCGGTGCGCTCCACCTTCGTCGGGTCGATCACGCCGGCCTTCTCCAGATCCTCGTAGACCTCGGTGCGAGCGTTGAAGCCGAACGCGCCGGTGCCCTCCTTGACCTTGTTGATGACGACGGCGCCCTCGAGGCCCGCGTTGCTGGCGATCTTCCGCAGCGGCTCCTGGAGGGACTTCTTGATGATCTCCACGCCGAAGTCCTGCTCACCGCCCAGCTTGAGCTTGTCCAGCGCCGGCAGGGTCCGCAGGTAGGCCACGCCGCCGCCGGGGACGATGCCCTCCTCCACGGCCGCGCGAGTGGCGTGCAGCGCGTCCTCCACGCGAGCCTTCTTCTCCTTCATCTCCGTCTCGGTGGCCGCGCCCACGTTGATCACCGCCACGCCGCCCACGAGCTTGGCCAGGCGCTCCTGGAGCTTCTCGCGATCGTAGTCGCTGGTGACGGTCTCGGCCTGCGCGCGGAGCTGCTTGATGCGGGCCTCGATCTCGCTCTTCTTGCCCGCGCCATCCACGATGGTGGTGTTGTCCTTGTCCACCGTGATGCGCTTGGAGCGGCCCAGATCATTGAGGGTGAGGCTCTCGTACTTGTGGCCCAGCTCCTCGCTGACCACCTGGCCGCCGGTGAGCGTGGCGATGTCCTTGAGCATCTCCTTGCGGCGATCCCCGAAGCCCGGCGCCTTCACCGCGCACACGTTGAGCACGCCGCGGATCTTGTTCACCACCAGGGTGGCCAGCGCCTCGCCCTCGATGTCGTCGGCGATGATCAGCAGGGGCTTCCCGCTGCGCGCCACCTGCTCGAGGATGGGGATCATGTCCTGCATCGACGAGACCTTCTTCTCGCTGATCAGGATGTAGGGATCCTCCTGCACCACTTCCATGCGATCGCGGTTCGTCACGAAGTAGGGCGAGACGTAGCCGCGGTCGAACTGCATGCCCTCGACGTACTCGACCTCGGTGTTGATGCTGCGCGATTCCTCGACGGTGATGACGCCGTCCTTGCCGGTCGCCTCCATCACGTCGCCGATGAGCGCGCCGATCTCCTGCGAGGCAGCGGAGATGGCAGCTACCTGGGCCATCTGCTCGCGCGTCGTCACCTTGGTGGAGTTCTTGTTGATCTGGTCGGTGATCGCGCGGGCGGCGGTCTCGATGCCGCGCTTGAGCGCCATCGGGTCGGCGCCGGCGGCGACGTTCTTCAGGCCCTCGTGCACGATGGCCTGGCCGAGGACGGTCGCCGTCGTGGTGCCGTCACCGGCGATGTCGTTGGTCTTGGAGGCGATCTCCTTGGCCAGCTGCGCGCCGATGTTCTCAAAGGGGTCGGCGAGCTCGATCTCCTTGGCGATGGTGACGCCGTCGTTGGTGATGGTGGGCGGGCCGAAGCGCTTGTCGAGCACGACGTTGCGCCCCCGCGGCCCAAGGGTCATGCGTACGGCGCCGGCCAGCTGGTC
>NZ_DASPHO010000720.1:0-16548 GCF_035629615.1 Hyalangium sp.
GGGCAGAAGCTGCCGGCGACGCTCGCGGCGGGGTTCATGGCGCATTGCGGAACTCGCCCCGTGGAGATCTACGGGTTGAGCGAGATGAGCGGCTGTGTCACGGCCTGCCGCGAGGACCTTCACGCCGCTGGACGTCGGCAATTCGGGTGGCGTCCGGGGTATGCGGGTCGCCTTCTCGGGGGGGTCGCCGCCCGGATCGTCGATCCGAAGACGTTCGAGCGCGTCCCGGCGGGCAAGGAGGGCCTCATCTTGCTTCGGGGCGCCCGGATGGCGGGCTATCTCCATCAGCCCGAGAAGACGAGCGACGCGTTCCACGACGGCTGGTACATCACTGGAGACCTGGGGTGGGTCGACGCGCTTGGGTTCTTCCGAGTCACCGATCGCCTGGCTCGCCACTCGGGCATCGAGGGGATGATGGTTTCCCATGTCAAGGCCGAGGAGCTGCTGCAGCAGGCGAGCGGCTCGGCCCAATCGGCGTTCTGCGTCACTTCGGTGCTGTACGAGAACCACCTCGAGCAGCTCGCGGTCGTCCACACGCATGACCCATCCGACATGCCCCGCGTCCTGCAGGTGATGCGAGGGATGGACGTTCCTCCGGGGTACGTTCCTCGCATCGAGAACTGCATCCGCGTGGACGCCATGCCGCGGCTGGGCAACGGCAAGGTGGACGTCCGCTCCGTGATGAGGCTCGCGGCCGAGCAGCTCGGTGGCGACTACCGCACGAGGACCTCCGAGGGAGGGTGAGGTTCAGCCCACCAGCTGCCGGACGGCCTGGACGATCTGCGGGGCTGCAGGCGCGAAGAAGGGCTCGAGCGCGGGGCTCGCCGGCACGGGCGTGTCGGGGCCGGTGAGCCGGAGGATGGGGGCCTTGAGCGCCCCGAAGGCCTTCTCGGCGACGGTCGCCGAGATCTCGGCCCCCACGCCGCAGCTGCGGCTCGCCTCATGGACCACCACGAGTCGGCCCGTCTTGCGCACACTCGCCAGCACCGTCTCCTCGTCGAGCGGCTTGATCGTCCGCAGGTCGATCACCTCCACGGAGAGGCCTTGCTCGGCGAGGGTGGCTGCCGCCTCCAGCGATGTGAGGACCATTCGTCCATAGGTGACGATCGTGGCGCTCTGCCCCTCACGGGCCACGGCGGCCTTCCCCAGCGGGATGAGGTGCTCTCCCTCGGGGACTTCGCCGGGCGTGCGCCCCAGCAGGAAGTCCCGGAAGAAGAGGACAGGGTTCTCGTCGCGAATGGCGGCCTTCAACAGCCCCTTCGCCTCGGCCGAGGAGGAAGGGATCACCACCTTGAGGCCCGGCGCGTGCGCGAACCAGGCTTCGAGGTTGTGGCTGTGCTGGGCTCCGAGCGAGAAGGCAACCCCCGTGCCCGCGATGACGACGAGGGGGAACGAGAACTGCCCGCCGGAGAGATACCGAAGCTTGCCCGCGCTGTTGACGATCTCCTCCATGGCGTAGAGGAGGAAGGGCGCGCACAACATGTCGATGACAGGCCTCAGCCCCATGGCCGAGGCACCCACCGCCGTGCCGGCGATGATGCCCTCGGACAGCGGGGTGTTGCGCACCCGCTTCGGCCCAAAGTTGTCGCGGAGCCGGGCCCAGGCTTGGACCACGCCCTCGCCCATGGTCAACACGCGGGAGTCGCGCTCCATCTCCTCGAAGAGGGCCTCTTCGACAGCCTGATCCATCGTCAGCATGCTCATGGTCGAGCCCCTCTCCTAGGCGTACACATCCGCGAGCAGCTCCTCGGGGCCCGGGAAGGGCGACTCCTGAGCGAACGCGAAGGCCCGGTCCACCTCCGCGTCCACCTCGCGTTGCAGCTGCGCACGCGCCTCGTCGGACACCACGCCGGCCTGCGCCAGCCGCTGAGAGAGCAGGTGGAGGGGATCACGCGCCCACTGCGCGGCCAGCTCCTCCGGGCCCACATAGCTCTGGGGATCAATCGAGTTGTGCCCGCGCAGCCGGTAGGTGACTGACTCCAGCAGGAAGGGGCGGCGCTCCTTGCGCACGTACGCCACGGCCGCCTGGGCGGCCTCGCGGACGGCCTCGAGGTCCATGCCATCCACGGTCTGGCTCTTGATGCCATGGGGCGCCGCGAACTCGGAGATTCTCGCGGCCGCCTGGGCCTCCTTGCGGCTGACGTTCCACTGCCACTGATTGTTCTCGCAGACAAAGAGGATGGGCAGATCCCAGAGGGACGCGAGGTTGAGGGACTCGTGAAACACGCCCTCGCACGAGGCCCCATCGCCGAAGAAGCAGGCCACGATCGCGGAGGAGTCCTGCATGGCCAAGGCCAGCGCCACTCCCGGAGCCATTGACAGCTCGGCGCCCACGACGGTCGAGGTGAGCATGACCCCGAGCTCGCGGATGGAGATGTGGCGGAAGCCGCTCTTACCTTGGCAGTAGCCGGTCCGCTTGCCGTAGATCTCGGCGAGCAACCGCCTCGGATCCGCGCCGCGTGAGAGCAGGTGGCTCATGCTGCGGTGGTTGGTGAGCAGGAGATCGTCCTGGCTCAGGGCATCGATCACCCCGAGGGCCGCGGCCTCCTGGCCTGTGGTCGGGGACGTGACAGGTGCCTTCGACTCGCGAACCAGCGCTCGCAGCCGCTCCTCGATGGTCCGGATGAGGAGCATGCGACGGAGCAGCTCAGGCAGGGAGAGGGACAAGGTTCATCTCACAGGAAGTGCGGGCGCGTAGGGAGACGCAGTGTACCGTGAGGGTTCACGAGCGGTAAAGCAGGCCTCGGTGCAGGTGTTTGCCGGGTGCGGTCGGTCAGACCAGGAATGCCCTCGGGAAGAAGGCCTTGAGGTAATCGCTGAAGCCTGACTGGATGTTGAGCAGTGTGTTGTAGGCGAGGTCGATCTCGAACGCGGTGAGCGTCCCTCGGAGCAGGGCGGCAGGGCACTCGCTCGCGGGTTGATCCTCCTCGAATTTCCCGCGCAGCCATGCCCGCACTTTGAGCACGTCCGCGCGCTTGGGCGCGCCGTAGAGCCCGACCACGTTCTGCGTGTTCAGTCGAAAGAAGAACGGCAGGCCCCCCTTGGACTTCGGCTTCAGCGCAGAGTGGTCGGTCACAGAGAACAGGAAGGCATCGAGCTGCTTGGCCGTGAGCTCCGTGCGCTCGTTGCGCAGCTTCTTGAGGTCGCCCTTGCCCTTCTGGATGCTCGTCTGAATCTGGAGGACTTTGCCCTCCCAGAACTTCTTCCCGTCGCCTTGCTGCTGCACCTTCGTGCGCGCGAGAGCGAGGTCCTGATGCAGCTTCCCGGAGACCACCCCGGTCAAGCCGTTCGCGTCCTGCCACCACTTCTTGGCTTGCAGCACGGGCTCCGCGTCTTTGGGGTGCTTGCCGCCGACGGTGACCGGAAGCATGCGCCCGCCGGTCTCCGACACCGCCTCCTCGAGGTAGATCGTGGGCACGCCGAGGTAGGCCGCCTTCTCCATTTCCCCCGAGCGAAGGCCCACCTGGACGAGCGGAATGCCCTTGCGCGCGAGCAGGCGGAACAGGTGCCAGAGCAGGAAGAGCTGCCGGACGCGCCGTTCAGGGCCGCCGAACCAACCCATGCCATGGCGGGTCCAGAAATTGATCAGGTTGTGCTCGCTCTGGCCGATGAAGACCTCGCCCTTGGCTTCGTCGGAGGCGGCGAGGTATTCGTCGAAGAGCACCTCGTCCCCGATGGGTACGACGGCATAGTTCATCATGCCCGCGAGGTACTGGAGGGTCTCGAAGAGCTGCGGGGTCATGAGGTGCTGCGGGTTGCGCTTCTTCGACAGGGACCAGAAGAGGTCGTCGATCTGGAGCCCCGCCTCGCGGCGCTTCTTGAGCAACATGCGCTCGCCCTTGCCGAGCCCCTTCTTCAGCTCCTCCAACTCCGTCCCGCTCAGGCTCCGGACCCACAGCAGCATCACGCCTTTCGGCCGCTGTTTGCCGAGCTTCTCCACCAGCTCGGTGGCGACGCGCTGCGCCAGATTGTCAGTGTCGATTCGATCCGCGCTCGTGGCCACCGCGATCCACGCCTTGCGAAAGACCTTCTTGAGGTCGAGATTGATCTGCTCGGCGACGATGCGCGTGCTGGCGCCCACCTCGGCGACATGGGCGCGCCGCTTGGGATCGAGATAGGGCAGGTGAGCCGCGCGGTGGCTCTGCTGGAGGATCTTCTGATCCGCCAGCCGACTGAGGTTCTTGTCCCGATCGAAGAGGCCCGGGTTGACCATCAACTGGTAGAGCTGGTTCGGATCCCAGGCGCGAACGAGCTTTCCCTCCGCGAGCTTCGTGCCCACAGCGAACCCGTAGACGGTGGCGATCCGCCTGAGCGTGGCGAGCGCCTGCTCGTCCATGTCGGCATCGAGGTTCTCCGTGCACAACACGAGCACGCCGAGGCGCTCCTTCTCGATGCCGAGCCCCGCGTAATAAGCCAGCTTCTCCAGGCAGCCCTTGTCCTCGGGCGACGTGAGAAAGAGCAACTCGCAGTTGGGCTCGATGAGCAGCGCCATGCCCACGCCATACGTGTCGCCCGACTGATGGGAGTTCTGGGCGATGATCCTCCGCTGCGGCGCCATCCAGATCTTGCACGTGCTGCACGAGAAGCGGTGGTCCTTCCACACCCTGCTCGACTGACACTGGACGCATTTGAAGATCGGCATCGGTCCATTCTAAACCAGAGACGGGGTTCAAGGCTGCCCCGCCCTGCGGGTTGGGCGGGACTCGTGAAGAGCTGGTGCCGGGTGAGTCGGATCGCAGCCATCCAGTTCGAGCCGGGCGTGGTCCTCTACGAGGACACGGACTTCAAGGGCGAAGCGGTCACTCCGGAGGAGGTCCGGCTTCCGGGCGGACTGAAGTTGGGCTCGCTCAACATGGAGCAGTTCGAGAAGGACTTCAACCAGCTGGCCAAGGCCATCTCCTCGGCGGATGCCAAGCTCGTCACCGCCTCACCGCGCCTGCTGAAGGCGCTGTCGCGCGATCCCGAGGTGGCCATGCTCAGCGCTGCCACCGCGCGAAACCCTCGCTCGCTCTGGTGACACCGCCCTCAGAAGGCACACGCCTGCGCAGGCCGCCCTCCCCTCAGGGGCACGGCAGGGGGCTTGGGCCTGTGCGACCAGCCCCCCCGAGGGGGGGACTCACCCGGGGCACTCCGATGCCCGGCGGACGGCCACAGGGAAGAGGGCCCGCCCAACTGGTTGTACGCGCTTGAACGCTCACTTCCCCCAGCACACCTTCCAATGAACTGGATCAGTCGCGCTGGGAGGAAGCCATGGGAGGCATCAAGCTGTCGAAGACCGAAATCGCGGCTCTGGACCTGCTGATAGAACTGAAGAGGGAAGAAGACGAGGCAGCGGCGGTAGCAACTGAAGAAGAAGAAGGCGGGGACGAGTCGGTCGAGGCCCAGGTCTTTCCGGCGGTCGTCGCGGTAGGGGGTGTGCTCGCACGCGCGACGCCGGCCGCCGCGAGAGTCACGGCGAGAGCCACGCCCAGGGCGAAGAAAGCCGCCAAGGCGGTGGGACGCGGGGCGAAGAAAGCCACCAAGGGGCTGGGAAAGGCCGCCCGGGACGTCGGCGTGGGCGCCGCCGGGGGAGTCGGTGCCTACCAGGCCAACAAGCGTCTGGGAGGAAGGAGTCTCTCGGAGGAGGCTCCTCAGGTGGAGGAGGAACTCGCGGAGGGGCTCTCGCTCGAGGAGCTGCTGGAGATACGCCAGCAGGTAGAGGAGGAGTGAGTGGCAACGTCATGACCTGACGGAGGGGGCGGTGAGCTACCTGGGCTCTCGCGCCCCCTCTCGTGGTCGCCCAGTACGGAGCGGAGAGCGTCATGAACGCAATCATTGCGGTGGTGCTTGCGGCCTGGTTCGTGGTCTCGATCCTGAGCCAGTTCTCCTTCAAGTGGTTTGAGCGGGTGCGCCATCGGGACGTGTTTGGCCTGTTGCCGCTGTGGACCTTCTTCGCGCCCAACCCGGGGCAGAGCGACTATCACCTCGTGTGCCGGGACAAGCTCGCGGATGGCCGCTTGTCGCAATGGCGCGAGGTCGAGCTCAACGAGCCTCGCAAGTGGTACTCGCTCCTGTGGAACCCCGAGAAGCGGGGCAAGAAGGTCCTGGTGGACGCCGTGCAGGTGCTGGCGGAGCTGGTGACGACGTCAGGAGCTCAAAAGAGCGCCCTCATGCTGAGCACGCCCTATCTGCTGGCCCTGAACGTGGTCAGCCACCTGGAGCGTGAACAGGGCGCGACGCACCGCCAGTTCGCCATCGTGGAGACGTTCGGCTTCACGCCGTCCTCCGAGATGGAGGTCCTCCTGGTGTCTGGCTTCCACGCATTGCCGAGAGAGGGGGTGGGGAATGCACTCCATGCTTCAAGTCTATGAGCTCGTGCTGCTCGTCTCCGCGGTGGGGTTGACCATCAGCACGCTCGAGTTCTGGGCCATCGTCCCGACCTTCTCCCCCGCCGGGGTGCACTCCGGCACCATCACGAGGCTGCGCTTCCGCGCGCCGCGGAGCTCCCGGCTCGATTCGCTCATGGACAGGCTCTTCAGCGAGCAGGCCGTGAGGGCCCTCCTCATCCTTCGGCTCATGGCCCTGGGCCTGGCGCTCTTGGCGCCCCTCGGAAGCGCGCTCTTCTCGGCCGCGATGACGCTGCTCGTCCTGAACATCCTGGCCTTCAACGTGCGGCGCCTGCTGGGAGACGATGGCTCGGACCAGATGACCGCCATCGTCTTGATCACCGTCTGGCTGTGCGTCGGTCCGCACTCCACGGCGTTCATCCAGCTGATCGGGCTGTGGTTCATCGCCCTCCAGGCCTGCCTGTCCTATGCCAGCGCGGGCATCGCCAAGCTCATCTCTCCGGAGTGGCGCAGTGGCAGGGCCATCTTTGGAATCTTCAACACGACCACGTACGGCCACGAGTGGGCCGCGAAGTTCCTCCGGGAGCGCCCTGGGCTCCAGAAGTTCCTGGCGTGGCAGGTCATCGTGGTGGAGAGCCTGTTTCCCCTCTGCCTGGTTCTTCCAGAGCCCTGGGGCTGGGCCTTCCTGGGTTGGGGCGCGCTCTTCCACCTGCAGTGCGCAGCCATCATGGGGCTGAACTCGTTCTTCTGGGCCTTCACCGCGACCTACCCGGCGATCGTGTATGTGTCAGCGACCGTGGGATAGGAACTCCCGCGCCAGCCGCACGCCGAGGTCCGTGGCCAGATCGGGAGCCCTGCCTTGGTCCTGCCGGGAGGAGAGGCCCTGGTTGGCCAGCACCACCACGCCGAGCCGCTCCTCCGCGAGCAGGCCGATGAAGCTGTTGAAGCCTCCCGTCGCGCCGTTGTGCCAGAGGAGCTGACGGCCTGTTCGCTTCGAGATGTTCCAGCCCAGGCCCACGGACTGGTTCCTGTCCAGACGGTGCTGGGGGTCCTGGCACAGCCGGAGCGCTCGTGACAGCGGGTCGCGTGTCCGGGCGAGGTTGGCGGCGAGGAACTTGAGCAGATCGTTCACCGTGGAGCGGAACGCCCCCGCGCCGGCGAGCGTGGGGATGTCCCAGGCGGGAACCGGCCTGCCTCGCGCGCAATGCCCCTGGACCCAGCGGCGCTTCTGGCCAGGCGTGAGCGTCACGCGAGTGTCCCTCATTCCCAGCGGGAGGCAGAGCTGCGTCACCACCGCGTCCTCGTAGCTCACCCTCAGCCTGTCCGCGAGGTGGTTGCCCAACACGCCCATTCCGAGATTGCTGTAGGCGTACTGGCCCGGGCGCCATCGCCGCAGCTTGAAGCGCTCGACGAATTCGTTCAGGTCGGAGCTGCGATAGCGGGCGTACGGGTTGGCGGCCGACCTGCGCGTGATGCGCAGGTTCGACGGCAGCCGGGGGAGCCCCGAGGTGTGCGTGGCCAGCTGAAGCAGCGAGATGGGCTGCTTCAGGCTCATCGCGGACAGCATGGGGACAGGGGCCTCCAGCCGCTCCCTTCCCTGGACGACTCCGTGGGCCAGGAGCGCCGAGGTGAAGAGCTTGGTGATGGAGCCGATCTCGTAGACCCACTCTCCTGGAGGAGTTGCCTGGGGGGTGGCGGGCTGGCCGTGGGCCAGGACATGGGACCGCCCTCGGTGGAGCAGACCGATGACCAGGGAGAGGTGCCGTGATGCTGGCAAGGGGTTGACGAGCGCATTGGCGAGGGCGCGCGCGAGCGAGGCCCTCATGTGCCGCGTCCTGGGCTGCAGGGGGGCGTCATGAGCGCTGCATCTTACGCCTCCTGGGACCGCCATATTCCCCTCCGGTCCAGAGCCCCAGCGAGGAAGGGGGGAAGGGCTCCCCCCGCCTCACTGCACGCTGGAGTCCGGGGGCTCGAGCTGGAACGAGCGCTGGACTTCCAGGGTCGCTCCCCTGACGGCCTTGAGGGCGGGGAGCCGGTCTGGCGCGGCGCTCCCCAGCACCACGCCGGACTCCTCCAGCACCTGCTCGACCTCGAGGCCAGCCGCCCGGAGCCGGGCGACCACATCCTCGAAGCCATCCGGCGGTGACGCCTCAATGAGAACGGAGACCGCAGTTTTCGTTGGCATGCTCGTGCTCCTTTTCTGCAAGGGCGGCTCCACTCACGGCGCCCGGACGAGTCCCAGACCGACGTCGCGGGCGCTGAGCGGCAGGCGCCGCGCCGAGCGAGCAATCGCCTGCCACAGCGCCTGGCCCTTCTTGTTCGTCGCCTGGGCGAAGAGCGCGGCGATGCCCGCGACGTGCGGCGTGGCCATGCTTGTCCCCGCGAGCCGCCGGTAGAAGGGCGGCCGGGGTACCGACGAGAACACGTCGACGCCGGGCGCGGCGATGTTGACCTCGCCCCCGTTCGGGTTGAGGCCCCCATTCGAGAACCAGGCCAGGTTCAACGTCGGGTCGAGCGCCGCGACGGCCACGATGGACGGGCAGTTCGCCGGGTGCGCGACGGGGGTGATGAGCGTGGGACGCTTGCTCTCGTTGCCCGCCGCGGCGATGAGCAACGTGCCTCGCATCAGCGCGCGCCGGGCCACCCCTTCGTAGACCTGACTGAAGGTCTGTCCGGGCCGGGTCAAGGCCCCCAGGGACATGGAGATGATCTGGGCCCCCTGCGCGACGGCCCAGTTGATGCCCGCGAGGATGCCACTGTCGGTGCCACTGCCGTCATCGCCCAGCACCTTCCCGACGAGGATGTCGGCCTCGTACGCAATGCCATAGCGGGGAACCTTCGCCGGCGCTCGGAGCCCGCAGGCAGTGCCAACGCAGTGCGTGCCGTGGCCCTGTCCGTCCGCGACCCGCTGGCCCTGGATGAAGCAGGCCGTGAGCATGTCCCGGTCGCTGAAATCGCGATGGGGGCCGAAGCCCGTGTCCAGCACGGCCACCTTGACGCCCCGTCCTGTGTACTGCGAGTCGGTGACTCCCGTCGCATGAAGGCCCCACGTCGCCTCCCCATCGCTCCAGGACTGCACCGCCGGAGCCAGCTGCGCCTTCTCCGCGCCCCCCCCCTCTCCCAGCAGCCGATCCACAAGATGGACGATGGAGTCCCGGTAGCCCCGAAGATAGGCAGCGGTGGACTCCTGGAGTGCCGTCGCTTCGAGAGGCAATCCCGCTGGCAGCCCGCCATCCAGGGGGGACTTGCCAGGCGGCTGCTCCTGGACAGGCTCGCCGAGCAACAGGGACGCCTCCGAGCGGAATGGAGCGCCCAGGAGCGAGCCGAAGCCGTCAGCGCCAGGCCCGGCGATGGCGAGCGTACGGACGATCCGCTCCGGCTCGACCGCCAGGAAGGGCGTCCCCCCCTTTTCCTCCACCATGCCCAGGTAATCGAGCTGATCGGCGTCCATCTGCACGACGGCGGTCCCAATGTCCGAGAAGAAGACGTTGTGAGTGCTGAGATCCGCCAGCTCGTCGGGCTGGTCTCCCCTCACGACGTCCGCCCTGATGCCCATAACCTTGCCGAGCGAGCGCGTTCCCTGCTCCGCCGCCTCTTCCGGCAGGAGGATGACGTAGCGCCCCGTGTACTCCGTGTCGTCGGGCTCCGGCTGACTGCCACCGTTCCGCTTGCCAGACATGGTTCCCTCGTGCTCATCAGCTTTGACTGAGGTTGTCACTGCCGGTGCGGAAGCCCAGACACCAGCACCGCGGCGGCGGTCATACGCCCGTGATCCCTTCAGGCAAGCGAGCGTCACATGAGAGAGGATTGCCCTCATGGCGGAGGCGGGGGGCGCGCCTCCGCGCATAGGGCGACTGGGAGGCCGGTTGGGAAAGGCCGTGCAGCCCCCTTTGGGGCACACGCCTGCCCAGGCTGCTCTCCCAGGAGGGGACGGCAGAGGGGTTGGGCCTCTGGAGAGCTGCTGGTTAGAATCGTTGGGGTGCTCGTCCGTGCCGTGCTTCTCGTCGCGCTCTTCGCCTCGGCGCCCGCCGCCGCGGATGGCGTGCGCTACGTCGAGGCAGCGCAGGTGCGAGTGCGTGCCGAACCATCGCAGCAGGCCGAGATCCTAGGCGTGTTGCGTATCGGCGCCGAGTTGCGCGTGGGCGATGCGCGTGAAGGCATGGTCCGCTTGAGCTCTCCTGCGGGAGTCGAGGGGTGGGGGCAGGCATCCCTGCTCACTCGGAAGCGCCCCTCCCTCTCGTCACTCCTCTCTCTCGCGGACGCAGCGAAGACCCCAAGCGTACGCCGCCGCTGGCTCGAGCGCGCAACCGCCTACGCGCCCACCGACACAAAGGTCATCGCGCGCCTGATCGACGTGCTCGAAGAGTTGGGCGATGAGGAGGCCGCCCACATGGCGAAGAAAGGGCTCATCGCCGCCGAGCGCCGCGCTCTCTCGTGGGATGGCCCACTGTACCCGATCGATGGAAACCTGGCGCTCCTGCCACGTGAGTGCCACGCGGGCATCACACGCCGCGTGCGTGATCCTTCACTGCCGGAGCCCCCGCCGGGAACGCTGCGGGCGCGCGCCTTCCCGCTCGTGAGCTCGGGCAAGGTCGTGTCGGTGACCGAGACGGGGTACCAAACGCAGTTGCTCGACCAACCCGTGTGCGCCAGGAGCACGTGCGGGGGGACGCAGGCGGCCTTCGCGCTCCCCCGGCGCGCGCGTACGGGAGCGCTCGTTCCAAGCTGGCTGGTGGCGGGACACACCGTCGTTCCGCTCGCGGAAGAGCGCGCGCCGTTCGAGCTTGGCTGCAAAGGCTCGCGCGTCTTCGTCGCCACGCCCTACGCCGTCGAGCGCTGCGGCGCGCGACGGTTCCGCTTGCACCGGCGGACGCTCGAGGGCTGGAGCCCCTTCAGGTGGCAGGAGGCCCCGCGCGACGGCGCCGTCCCCGTCGCGCACTTCAGCGAAGACGAGCGGCGCGTCGTCGTGCTCTTCCGCGCCAAGGGGGCGCGCGCCTGCTGTCCCCGAGAGATCGAAGTCTTCCTCTGGAGAGCCACCTGGCCCGAGGAGCTCGGCGCGCCCACGCTCGAGACCGGGCGGGTGTACTCGGGCGGATTCAAGGCGGAGTGTAGGCAGGAGCGTCACCAGCCCCTCGCTGGAGAGCCGCGCTGCGAGCGCCTGCCCGAGGGCTGCGAGCTCGGCGACCCACAGCTCGAGTAGCCCGGCTCTGGCCCCGCCCCGCTTGAGGACGATCCTGCCCTGCGGTGAGCACCACGGCCGTTTGACATTGCTTCAGCGACTCTTATGTTAGCAGCGCGCCGAAGACATACCGTCCGTTCCCAGGTGTGGATGCCCTTCGGCTCTCCCCTCAATTCCAGACAGCTCCCCGGAGTACCTTCATGGTTACTCAGCACAGCACCCTTTTGCGTATTGCCCTGGTTCTTCCCTTCGCCGCTCTCCTCGTCGTCGCCCCCTTGGCCGCGTGTGGGGGGTCGGAAACGGACAACGGCGAGGCGCCCACGGTGAGCTCGACAACCCCCGCGGATGGAGCCGGGGACGTCCCCCTCAATGCGAAGGTCTCCGCCGTATTCAGCGAAGCGATGGAGCTGGGCTCGCTCACCACCGCTACCTTTCTGGTGAAGCAGGGGAGCACTCCGGTCTCAGGCTCCGTCGCCGCGGGTGCTGACGGTATGACGGTGATCTTCACTCCCGCGAGCAACCTGGCGGCGAGCACGGTCTTCACGGGGACACTCACCACCCAGGCCAAGGCCTCGGCAGGCAAGGGCCTGGGAACGGATCACACCTGGAGCTTCACCACGGGGACGACTGCGGACAAGACCCCGCCCAGGGTCAGCGCGACAAACCCTTCCAGCAACGGCACCGGTGTGCCCATCAACGCGAAGATCACCGCAACTTTCAGCAAGGCCATGGACCCCCTCTCGCTCAAGTCGGCCACGTTCACCGTGAAGCAGGGAGCCACACCCGTCTCAGGCACCGTGTCCTACGGGAGCACGGGCACCACCGTGATCTTCACTCCCACGAACAGCCTGGCCGGCAACACGACCTTCACGGCCGCGCTCACCACCGACGTCATGGACCTGGCAGGCAACGCTCTGGCCAGTGCGTTCTCCTGGAGCTTCACGACCGGGACGAACGTGGCGAAGGGACCTGCGGCCGTGAGCCTTGGGACGGCCGGCGATTATGTGGTTCTCGCCAAGACGGCCATCTCCAGCGTTCCGTCCTCCACCGTGACGGGAGACATGGGCATCAGCCCGGCCGCCGCCAGCTACCTCACCGGCTTCTCGCTGGTCGCCGATGCGACGAATGTCTTCGCCACCTCGTCCCAGCTGATCGGCAAGGCCTACGCAGCCAACTATGCGGTGCCGGCTCCTGCCAACCTGACCACGGCCATCAGCAACATGGAGAGTGCGTACAGCGATGCCGCCGGACGCCCCACGCCTGACTTCACGGAGCTCAGCACCGGAAACATCGGTGGACTGACCCTCGTCCCGGGACTCTACAAATGGACTAGCACCGTGACGATACCGTCGGATGTCGTCATCTCGGGCGGCGAGAACGATGTCTGGATCTTCCAGACCTCGGGAGATCTCACGATGAGCGCGGGGAAGAATGTCACCCTGAGCGGTGGCGCGCGGGCCAAGAACATCTTCTGGCAAGTCGCCGGCAAGACGACCTTTGGAGCAAGCTCCCACTTCGAGGGAATCGTGCTGTCCAAGACGGAGATCACGCTTCAGACCGGCGCAACGATGAATGGCCGGGCGCTGGCGCAGACCCAGGTGTCACTCCAGCAAGCGGCCATCACACAGCCCGCCCCATAGGCCTGGCCCTGGTGGGCTCAGGCGCTGGTTTCCCCTCGCTCCCGCATCTCCGGCGCGAGGGACCTTGGGTTTGCCGCGATTCACGCGGCCAGCCCGGGGATGGCAATACAGGTTGCGGGGCGGGCCTCCCTGCCTACCACTGCAAGTGGTAGTTCCAACTCCCTCCCGTGTGATGTGCTCCACCGCCGGGAGCAGGGCAGACGCCGGTGTTCCACCGTGGACCAGTCCCTGGCAGCGGTTGCACCGGCGCCAACCTTCCTGAGCACGGAAGTCCTTGGCGTCCGCGCTGCCCTGAGGCGCCTCCGCGGCCCAGAGCAGGTAGCTCGGCGAGCGGGCCCGGTCGTGCGATCCCCCCGCTGGACAGTGGCCCGAGAGCGGCTGCGTCCCGTATGCCAGCCCCTGGCACTTGTGACACCATCCCCAGCCCGCCTGCGTGGCGTAGCGTGACTGGTCGACGAAGAGGATGAAGCGAGCGCCCTTGTCCACTCCGTGCGGCTTCTTATCGGTCGGGCACACCCCTCGCGACTGGTTCGCCGCAAAGGTCAGGTTGGAGCAACGCTCACACCCGCGCCAGCCGGCCTGCGTGTAGTGCTTCGCTTCGGCGGTGATGGTCGCCCGGATCTGGAGATCCTCGAGCTGCTCCCGAAGCTGCGCCAGCTCACTGCGCAGCCTGAAGAGCTCGTCTCCGAGGTTGACCGTCTCGGTGCCAGTGAGGATCGGTGTCAGCGACCTGACCGGAACGGACAGCCCCTCGGGCATGCTCACCTTTCCGTTGATCTGCACACCACCCGTATAGTCGCGGCTCCAGTTGACGGTCAGCACATCCCCTGGGCCGTGGACGAGCGCACGGCGTTGCTCTCCTCCCGCCCCACCGCGTCGCTCTGGCAGATCGAGGAGGAGATCAGCCCCCTGCACCTTCAGCGAGAACGCTTCGATGGTCACCATCGTCTCGTCCAGCTTGATGTCACTTGCCATGGCAGTCTCCTCTCCGCGCCCAGGGAGCCGGGACGGCGAGCGTAAACCCATACCCGAGGGCCATGACAACGCCCTCCCACGTGAGGACGGACGGACCCTACTCAGGCTCTCCTCCAAATGGGGACGTGTCTTCCCATACGCTTCATGTCGATGATGTCACTCCAGACGATCCTGCATCAGCTCGGCCATCGCTCGGGAGCGCGCTCGCTCCGTGAGGCCTTGAAGCTCGGCCGCGGCTGCATCACGGTGAAGGAGCGGGCCCTGCCGCTCAAGGTCATGACCTACAACATGGCCTTGATGACCCCTGGGCACCTCTACGTGGGGCCGAGCAGCTTTCGAGCTCAAGCCATCGACGAGCTGTGCAAGCGAGTCTCGGCGCTGCAACCGGACGTGGTCGGCCTCTGCGAGGTGTACGTCGACTCCGAGCGGGCCCAGATCCGCGGGCGCCTCAAGTCGCTCCTGCCCTTCTTCGTGGAGGGGCCCGACGAAGCCGACCTGGAGTCGGACGGCGGGCTGCTGCTGCTGAGCAAGCATCCGATGAAGGAGGTGCGCAGCAGCATCTACCGGCAGACCGCATCCCCGGACAACCTCTCCAATAAGGGCGTCCTCTTCGCCCGCATCGCGCCCGCGGGATTTCCCTCATCCCTGGACATCTTCTACACCCATGCGCAGGCCATCTACCGGGGAGGGGACGGCCAGAAGGAGCTCATGAGCCAGCTGCTTCACCTCGGGCTCATGATCCGGGCCCACGCGGACCCGGAGACTCCCTCGTTGCTGATGGGTGACCTGAACTTCCCAGGAGAGGATCCCGAGCTGTACGCAAAGGCCCTCGGGCTGCTGGGCCAGCCCATCGATCTCTGGCTTGCGCAGCGCCCCGTTCCTTCGGAGGGGGCTACGAACGTGCGCGACAACAACTTCTACGCGGATCCCAACGAAGAGGGTCGCCCCAGGGCGGGGGAGGACCACCGCCTCGACTACATCCTTCTCCACCCGGGGCTCCGGCACGTGCCCCAGCTCGGCTCCATGGAGATCCTGAAGTGGAGCCGAGAGGGGCGTCAGATCTCCGACCACTTCGGGGTGCTGGCCCGGTTCTCGCGAGAGCTCCACGCCGACCTCGAGCTCGAGGGCACCATCGCTGGTATCGATGCCACCATCACCGCTGTGCGCTGCATCGAGGAGAGCGACGAGCTGGGCGATGACACGGTCTCCTTCCGGCTCACCGTCTCGACGCCCGCCGGAGCTTCCGCTGAGTCAGCGGCCCCGAAGCGGGTGGGGGTCGCCACCGGGGAGGGCTGGACTGTCACGAACGCCACGGCCGCCCGTCTCGCGGGTGACCCTGGGGCCCAGCTGCTCCTGCGGATCACCGGAAAAGAGCACGACGGCGGCCTCAACGGGGACGACAGTCTGGGCCAACGGACGCTGGTCATTCCCCGCCATCAGCTTCTGCTTCACCAAGGCGCGAGTCTCGAGCGGGTCATGCCATTCCTGACCGGGGATGGCGGTGAGTATGCGGTGACAGTCCGGCTCACAGTCAGGTGAGCCCCCTCCACGAGAGCGCCTCGGATCGCTGGGCCGGGCATTCGCTCGCGCTTGCGGGTCGAGTCCGTCACGGGTGGGTTCGTGGCGGCCTGGCCCTGGGATGGCTTCCCGGCGGCGGATGGCACGAACCTGTATGACAGCCGGACAGGTTGCGGTAGTGCCGGTGCCCAGTCTCAGTCTCTGGTCTGGGCTACGGCTGCAGCGGGATGACAGCCTCGCTGCTGCGCGTCCCGTCGGTGGCGATCACCTTCACCCGGTGATCCTTCGCCTGGGGGTCGATCGTCACATCAAACGTGGCCGCCTCCAGCTCGAAGGCCTGGGTCTCGAAGTGCGTGCCTCCGTCCGAGGAGTAGAGGATCGAGTACAGCAGCTTGCGCTCCTGCTCGCCCTGCGCCTTCCACGTGACGCGGACCCGCCCGTTCTCGAGCTTCGCGCGCTCCCCCTGGGCGGGCGTGAGGATCTGCAGTGCGGGGGGGGTCGCGCTCATCTGCTTGCGGTCCAGCACGCCGCCAGGCCCCACCAGCTCCACCACCGCCGGTTCCGGCAGCGCGGGCACCCGGAACACCATCGAGACGATCGAGCGCGGCGTCTTCGTCTCGATGTCGTTCCAGCGCGGCGACAGCGGGTAGCGGCCCAGCTCGGCGCCCTTCGCATCCCGCAGGATGAGGGCATACGCGCCGCCCTTGCCCGCCGCCATGTCCGAGTATCCCATCAGCTCATACATGGGCCGCAGCTCCCCCTTCACCTTGCCCCCCTCCTTCGTCAGGAAGGCGCGCACCAGCAGCACCGGGGGATCCGGCGGCGCGGCCGCAAGCTGCTGCAGCAGGTGAGAGTAGGTGCACTGAGTGATCCAGAGCCTGTGGAGGGAGACGGAGGGGCCCATCAGCGG
>NZ_DASPHO010000721.1:0-3828 GCF_035629615.1 Hyalangium sp.
GAGGAGGCCGCGGCCGACGCCGCCCGCGCCATCGCGGATGCCCAGACCCGGGCCAACGAGGCGGCGGCGGCGTGGACCCAGGCCGGCATCGAGCTGGAGACCCTCGAGGCCGATGCGGTGCGGCTGGAGCAGGAGCGGGCGGCGCTGGTGGCCGTGGCGGCGCGCCTGGCCAACCACGAGTCCAACCTGGTCAACCTGGCTCGGCAGCGCACGGATCTGGAGGCTCGTCGGGAGAAGAACCGCGTCGAGTCCGAGGCCCTGCGCGCCCAGGAGCAGGAGCTGGATCGCGGCCGCTCCGAGGTGCTGCAGCTGGTGGAGGAGAGCCGCCACAACGCGATGGAGCTGGCCGAGCGCAAGACGCAGGAGGAGGAGGCCCTGGCGCAGACTCGGGCCGAGTTCACCGAGAGCGAGCTCCACGTCATCAGCCTCCGCGAGGAGCTGTCCGACAAGCGCAGCCGGCTGGGCTCGCTGGAGGAGCTGCAGAAGAACTACGAGGGCTTCGATCGCGGCGTGCGCGCGGTGATGGTGCGCGCCGGGCAGCAGTTCCGGGAGCAGGGCATCTTCGGCCTGGTGGCGGATGTGCTCTCGGCCCCGCAGCGCTTCGAGCGCGCGGTGGAGGCGGCGCTGGGTGATCGGCTGCAGCACGTCATCGTCGAGAGCCCGGAGAAGGGCTTCGAGCTGGTGGAGTACCTGAGGACGGCCTCCGAGGGCCGCGGCAGCTTCCTGCCGGTACCGCGCATCGAGGGGCTGTCGCCCGTGGCGGAGCCGGACTTCAGCCGGCCGGGTGTGCTGGGCAGCGCCTTCGCGGAGGTGAAGTACGAGGAGGCGCTCCAGCCGGTGGTGAGGCTGCTGCTCGGGGATGTGATCATCGTCGAGGACATGGCCTCGGCGCGGGCCTACGCGGCCGCCGGGGGCCCGCCGTGCACCCTCGTCACCTTGGAGGGCGAGGTGGTGCGCGCGGACGGCACCCTCACGGGCGGTGAGCGCGAGGGCGCGGCCGTGGGCGCTCTGCAGAAGAAGCGCGAGATCGCCGAGCTGGCCGGCGAGGTGGCCCGGGTGGAGGAGCGCTACAACGAGATCCTCACCCGGCACTACACGCTCCAGAAGCAGATGGGGCAGACGGAGAGCGTCCTCAAGGGGCTGGCGAAGAACCAGCACGCCGAGGAGCTGAACCTGGCCAACCAGGAGAAGGATCTGCACAAGGCCAGCGAGGATCTGGCCCGGGTGCGCGAGCGGCTGGCCTCGGTGGAGGGGGAGGAGTCGCAGCTGGCCCACTCGCACGGAGCGCTGGTGCACGAGGAGGAGAACAGCCGCGGCGAGGTGGCCCACGGGCAGACCGATCGCGAGGGGCGCGAGGAGCGCGTGCGGCAGCTCACCACCGAGCTGGAGTCGCTGAAGCAGCGGGCAGACGCGGTATCCGCGGAGCTGATGGCCCTGCGCATCAAGGTCGCCGCCGGCAGCGAGCGCGGCGAGTCGGCGCGCAAGGAGCTGGAGAGCCTCATCACCCAGCGCCGGGAGGTGGAGGAGCGCATCCACCGCCTTCAGGCGACGGTGGGGGAGGGGACCGCGCGCGCGGACGAGCTGCGGCGGAAGACAGAGGAGACGGAGCTGTCACGCGCGAAGCGGGTCGAGGAGCACCGCGTGGCGGCCGAGACGCTCGAGGGGCGCCGCACCGCCCACGCCACGGTCTCCGCCGAGGTGCGCGAGCAGGACACCCAGTTCCGTGAGCTGCGCGGCCGGCTGGACGAGCTGATGCAGGGCCTGTCGCAGATCTCGCTGAAGGAGCGGGAGATCGCCCTGGAGCTGGAGCACCTGAGGGCGGGCATTCGCGAGCGGCACCAGGTGGAGCTGGACCTCGAGCTGCACCGCTACCACCTGCTGGCGCCGCTGGCGGCGGAGACGCAGGAGGAGCTGAGGGATCTGCGCGCCCAGGTGGAGAAGATGGGGGAGATCAACCTCACGGCCATCGACGAGCACGCGGAGCTGACCAAGCGCTTCGACTTCCTCTCGGGACAGAAGAAGGACCTGCTGGCCACGCTGGAGCAGCTCAGGGAGGCCATCTCGCGCATCGACTTGACGAGCCGCGAGCGCTTCAAGCAGACGTTCGACGTGGTGAACGAGAAGTTCCAGGCGGTGTTCCCGCGGCTGTTTGGCGGCGGGCGGGCCAGCCTGGTGCTCACCAACGAGGGCCCGGGCTCCGAGCAGGGCGTGGAGATCGTCGCCCAGCCGCCGGGCAAGAAGCTGCAGAGCGTCAACCTCCTGTCGGGCGGTGAGAAGGCGCTCACGGCCGTGGCGCTCATCTTCGGCATCTTCCTCATCAAGCCGACGCCCTTCTGCCTCCTGGACGAGGTGGACGCGCCGCTGGATGAGGGCAACGTGGGCCGCTACAACGAGATGGTGAAGGAGATGAGCCGCCAGTCGCAGTTCATCCTCATCACCCACAACAAGCGGACCATGGAGGTGGCCGACACGCTCTACGGCGTGACGATGGAGGAGCCCGGCATCTCCAAGCTGGTGAGCGTGAAGATCCGCGAGGCCACCGCGGCCAACGACAACTCCTCGGCCGCCTGAGCGCTTCCCCCAGGGAGGTGCGGACGCACGTGCACTGCTGAGCCCTTTGCCGGTGTGCCCTGAGGGCCGGGTGTCCCTGCCTTGGGACACATGGAGTGCGCTCGCCTGCTCCACGAGGAGGCGAGCGCAGAAAACCAGAACAAGATCAGCCGCTTGGAAGTGGCTCTGCAGTTGCAAGACTCTCTCGCACACGCCGTCTCGGCCCAGGAGAGTCCCACCATGGCATCCGAAATCAGCAGCAGCCGCTCTAGCAGCACGGGGTCGACGAGCCGCTCCGAGAAGTCGAGCAAGAGTGACAAGAGTGACGACAGCAGCAAGTCGGACCGTGCGGAGAGCGAGGCGAAGAAGGCAGCCGACGAAGCGAAGAAGGCGGCCGATGAGGCGAAGAGGGCCGCGGATGCCGCTCGGAGTGCCCGGAGCGCGGCAGAGGCCCGGCGTCATGCGCAGCAGGCTGGAAACGCCCAGGGACGGGCCCAGGCTGCCCAGCAGCAGGCCCAGGCGAGTGTCGACACGCTGAAGCGTGAGCTCACCACTGCGTCGGGCACGAAGCGTCCGGCGGTGGAGCAGTCGCTGCGGCAGGCGGAGAAGGCGCTTGGGGAGGCCCGGACGGCCACCGCCCAGGCCACCGCAGCGAGCACGCAGGCCCGCGCCGCCGTGCTCACTCTGGATCGAGGCCAGTCAAGCTTCACGGCCAGCTCCCCCGCTGCGAACACCTTCCAGGCCATGAGCACCGTGGCCGCCACAGGCGTCAGCCAGACGGGGACGGGCTCCACGCCGCGGCCCATCGGCTCCGTCGACAAGGACGGCCAGGTGCCGGAGAGCCAGCTCGACGGCGCGGTCATCAGCGCGGGAGGAGCGGCCTACCCGTCTGGGACGGACGTGTATGACACCCAGCCCGTGGTCCCCAGCAACGGCAAGCCGGCCGCGGAGACGGTCATCTACGTCAACGGCATCCAGAACGATGGCAACTTCCAGTACGGCAGCATGCAGAACGTGGCCGACACGATGGGTGCCAATGTCTACGGCATCCACAACTCCACCGCGGAGGACTTCCCCATCCACAGCATCATCGGGGATCTGGCTCAGTGCGCCACGGATCTCACGGGCGTGGTGCCGAACAGTGCCACCACCGCGCTGGCGTTGCAGGTGGTGAGGGATCTCGAGGCCGGTCGCCCCATCCACCTCATGGCCCACAGTCAAGGCGCGCTCGTCACCTCGAACGCGCTCACGGCGGCCAAGGAGTACCTGCTCCACCAC
>NZ_DASPHO010000722.1:0-4062 GCF_035629615.1 Hyalangium sp.
TCATCGCGCTGGACGTGACCGTCACCATCTCCCTGGTGGGCACGGGCCTGGAGGGGGATCTCGCCGCCAACCGCGACGCCGCGCGCTTCCACGTCCTGGCCCAGCTTCGTGACGGAGTGGCCACCCTCTCCACCCTGAAGACTGCCGAGCTGCTCGGGTTGATCACCGCGCCCTCCACCTTCACCGTGGACGCACTCAGCTACACCGGCGAGTACCTCACCGCAGGCGTGAAGCTGAACGGCATCAGCCCCGAGATCCCGCTCACCGCGCAGGAGCTGGCCTGGATCCGGAACGTCAAGGTGGCGCCATGAGCACGCGCCCGCTGCAGATCCTCCAGCGCTTCCCGGGGCACCTCGAGCCTACCCGCCCGGACAAGCAGCTCTTCGCCGTGGTGGAGGCGCTGTCGGCCGACCTGGACGTCATGTCCAGCGATCTGGCCAGCGTGCGGCGCGCGCACCGCCTGGCCGATGCCGATACCCTCCGCGACGTGCTGCTGATCGGCGGCCTGCACGGGCTCGACCGGTCCGTGCTGGACGTGCTGCTCCTGCGCGTCGCGGCGGTGCGCACGCTGGCCCGGCAGCTGCTGGCGAGCGTGGAGGCGCATGACGCAGCCACCCGAGATGCCCGCGCGGAGGCGCTGTTCCGCCTCTGGAACACCGCAGGGGTACCGCCACGCCTGCCTCTGTATGCGGATCCCGCAGCGCCTGCCGACCTGGAGCTTGCCGCCCGGGTGATGGTGGGTCAGGCGGAGGACAGCGTGGCCTTTCCGGCGCTGCTGATGGCCGCGCGCACCCGGGTGGGGGAGCACTGCCGCATTCATGCGGGAGGGAATGCCACCGTGCGGGCGCTCCTGGAGGCAGTCTCCAACGCTCTCGATCTCGACATCGACCACACCCGCAACGCCCAGGTCATGGCAGCGCTGCGTGAGCTGGGCAGCCTCACGCTCGACCTGCGCCGGACCGACGGCTACTTCCACAGTGTCGACCGCTATCGCCATGTCACCTTCGTGCGCGACCGGCTGCAGCCGCCTCCGCTGCCCCGCCCCAGCGGGCCTCCCTTCCAGCTCCCGTACACGGGCGAGCTCGTCGGCCTGGAGGAGAACCCGCTGCGCGAGTTCAGCGAGGACGTGGGCCCCAAGCCGCACGCTGCGCTGTTCACCGTCTCGCGCCGGGGGTTCTCGCGCGCCGAGCTGCAGGTGGAGATCGGCGGCATCGAGGACCGGACCGTGGGGCCGCACCTGGTGAACCGCGATGAGGGTGTGGGTGTGGGCTTCGCAGGCACGGTGCCTGACGGGGGCACGCTGATCCTGGACGAGAACGGCACCCTGCTCCTCAAGGCGGATCCCAATGACCCTGGCACCGATGTCACCGACTACGGCTTCTCGTGGAGAGGGGGCTGCTTCGCGGACGGCGACGCGCCTCACGCGCTGGACTTCGCGTTCGACGGTCCCGGGCTTCCCGAGGACAGGCGCGCGGCTACCTTCGCGGTGGGCAATCCGCTGGGGTGCATCGATCGGGACGCGGTGTTCCCGCACCCGCCAGTGCCTCTGGAGGACATCGGCATCGGGGTGGGGGACACCCGCTTTGCGTTCTTCGTGCAGGAGGCGGGGATGTCGCTGCGGGTGAGCGCGGGTCCGCCGCCGACGGTGAGGCGGATCGCCCCCTATATGCGCATCGGCTTTGCTGACGGGTCGGTGTTCGCGGCCGGCCTCGCTCCCCGCCCGGACGCGGGCGACATCCGGCTCAGCTGGCTCGAGCACCAGGCCCACGCGGTGCGAGTGTGGATCCCCAAGCGCTTCGCGGCCCTCGACACGGCGGACGTCACGGTCAAGGAGCTGGTGAGGCGCGCCCTGGAGCGCTTCCGCGCCGTCGGCGTCCATGTGGAGGTCGTCTACCAGGAGGACGAGTGGGTCCTCGGCACCGGCGTCCTCTTCTCCCCTGAGGGAGACCCCACCTTGAGCTTCCTGGGGGGGACGGTGCTGTCACCCACCCCCTCGCCTTAGCCCTCGTCCGTGAAAGGAAACGACATGCCTCTCAACCCCTTCAGTGCCCAGCACGTCAACCCCGGAGAACCGCTCACCGCCCAGGCCTGGAATGACCTGGTCGATGGCGTCGACAGCCTGCACCAACACGTGGAGGCTCAGCTCCACGCGGTGCGGGTGAAGATCCAGAATCCCGGCCTGGACCTGACCACGGTGCGCGTCACCGCCACCTCCGCGAGCGGAGTCTCTCGCGAGGCGGTGAGGCCCGTCCCACCCGCCACCCAGCACGTGATCGACGGACTGGTGCCTGGCGCGTACACCGTCCACACGAGCGCTCCCGGCTTCGCGCCCACCTCAGGCACGGTGAACATCGGCCAGACCGGCGATGCGACGCTGGAGCTGGCGCTGACGCCCACCCACGTGCCCATGCCCGACGTGTTCGGCATGACGCTGACTCAGGCCCGCGCCGCGCTGTCGGCCAAGGCCATCACGGTCAGCCGCCTGCTCGACACACAAGGCAAGAACCTGCCGCCGAACAACCCCGGCGCCGAGTACGACCTGTCGCTCGTGCTGGTGCAGATACCTCCCGCGGGCTCGCTGGTGGGAGTGGCCGGAAGCACCGTGCAGCTGGCCGTGGCCGTGGCTCCGAAGATCGAGACCACCGTCGAGGTGCCGTCGCTGGCCGGCCTCACGCTGGCGGAAGCGAAGAAGGCCCTGGAGGCACTGGGCCTGGTGATGGGCAAGGTCAAGAACGTGACGAGCAGCACTTCCCTGCGAGGCTAACATGGCAACCCGGAAACCCTCTTCCCAGCAACCTCCCCGCCGCCCGGCAAAGCGCACCACGGGCACGACGGCGAAGCCCTCACCCTCCAGCGCTTCCGCCAGCTCCGAGGCCGCGGTGGAGAGCCCGAGCGCTCCCGCCCTCACTGCCTCGCCCACGCGCGAGGCCACCTCCTCCAAGTCCCCGACGGGGCAGATCACCGCGGGCGTTCCGGGTTACACGAACGTGCAGGTGATCGAGGTCGGCGAGCTGCCGGCGGTGAACATGATCGTCCGCGAGGGCCAGGAGGTGCGCTCGCCCGCGCTCAACCTTGCGCGAGTGGACGCGTACATCGACCGCGCACAGCCCATCAACAAGTATGAGCTCCCGCGCGTCATCGGGCAGAGCGTGAAGTCAGGCATCCGCGTCGCCAAGGGCTCGGTCGTCGATCTGACGCTGGCGCCACCCAACGACGTGACGCTGGGCCTCATCAAGGATGCGCACCTCGATCTCGAAGCATGGAAGGTCCCCCAGATCGCGTTCGCGGTGCAGCAGAACCAGACGATCCTGGACCGCAAGCCGACGGCCGCCGAGCTCACCCCGCAGGAGAGGGAGCAGGTCATCGGCAGCTTCGTCCAGTACGGCATCACGATCGACGACGAGCAGCCCGGCCTCACCTTCGACAACCTCTACCAGGTGCTGCAGGGCGCCCGGGCGTTCACCTAGGCCATGGCGAGCTCCTCCCAGAACTCCGGCAGCGGGGGCCTCCTCCAGGACCTGGGCCCGTCAGGCCAGGCCTCCCTCGATGCCTACTCGTTGGCGACCGAGTACCTGGTCGAGGCACTCCCCTACGCGGCGATCACCCTGGAGTGGCAGCGCCTCTCCAACGGTGTCGCCTCGATAACGCAGGCCGTGTCGCTGCCGGGCAATGCGGTGGTGCGCCGCCTGGACGTGGAGGTGCAGGCGGGCCGCGCGAGCTGGAGCGCGCTGAGCGCCGTGGGGCAGGTGCGGATCACCGACGCGAAGACCGGCAACCAGAAGGTCGTCGTGGTGGACTTCGGGACCCCGCGTACGGTGAACGCGGTGGCGGTGGTGGACGTGCCTCCCAAGCAGGACACGACCCGGCCCGACGTCTCCATCCACGAGGTGAAGTCGTGGAACGGCATGAAGTTCGAGGCGTCGGCGCTCTACGTGGCTCCCTCCGTGGGGGGGACGCCGGACACGACGGTCGCGGTCGCGACCTTCGCCGCCGAGGTCCGGACCGAGAGGCTGCAGATCGTCGTCAACGTGAGTGGCTCGGGCACCTTGGATGAGAAGGCCG
>NZ_DASPHO010000723.1:0-3831 GCF_035629615.1 Hyalangium sp.
CGCCAGCAGGATCACCGTGGAGGTGGACTCCTTGTCCAGCACCTGGAGATCCGCGGAGCGACGGACAACCGGCAGGCCGCTCTCCTGGGCCAGCAGGTAGAGCGCCCGCGCGCCGCCCTCCGAGGCCCGGTAGGTCGAGAGGGTGTCCGCGAACCCGCCGCGCGAGGCCCCGCGCAGCAGGAGGTTGCCGAAGAGGGCCAGGAGCAGCAGTCCCCCCACCACGAGCAGTGGGAAACGATCACGCACCGGTGGCCTCCGGGTGCGCGGGAGCCGTCAGCAGCGGCTCGGTGAGGGTGCGGAAGGCGTGGTAGCCGTCCTTGCCCACGGGCAGGTTGCCGTACCAGGCGAAGTCGAAGCGGCGCGTCAGCTCGCGGAAGGGCGGCAGCCACTCGCGGCGGCCCTTGAACTGGCGCAGGTAGTCCCAGTTGCTCAGGGTGGAGTCGTAGAGGATGGCGCCCTCGCGGTGCAGCCGGGACAGCAGCGCCAGGTAGAGGCTGCGCACCGCCTCGCGGTACTCGCCCCGGGCGGCCAGCTCGTCGGCGAGGTGGGCCCAGCTCTCCGGCGGACGGGACAGGGCGCTCATGGGATCCTGGGCGAGCGCCGTGGAGTCCAGCGTGCTCACCTCGAGCTGTGCGCTCTCCTCCTTCTGCCGCCGGCCCAGGGCGCGCAGCAGCACGGTCACCAGCACGACCAGCACCACGCCGATGACGATGACCACCAGGATGTTGGCCGCACCCGCGCCGCTCGCCCCTGTGAACGTCACAGGGCTCCGGGAGGGCTCCCGATCTCGCTCGAAGAGCTTCTTCAGCCAGTTCTTCAGCCACTCCTTGAAGTCCTTCCACCAGCCGCTCTCTTCGGGCGGAGCGGACTCTTCCTCCGCGGCCTGCTCCGGCTTGTCCGGCGGGGGAGGAGCCTCGGCGAACTCGGGCCGCGAGAGGATGTCCCGGGCTCTCGACGAGGCGGCCCTCGCGTCTGGCGCGGCCCGCTCGAGCGCCGCCGTCTGCTCGACCAGCGTCAGGCCCTTCCTCAGCGCCTCCGTGGCCCCCTCGCAGTCCTCGTCATCCTTCGCCAGCCGCTCCACGGCGCGCAGCAGGCGCTGGAGCTTGGCCTCCTCGGCCTGGCTCAGGGAGTCCGCGGCGTCGAGGCCCGGCTTCAGCTCCGTGCCCTCGTACTCGCAGCTCGCGGCCACCGCCTCCAGGCGTTGACGCAGCTCCGAGCGGGGGACGGGCTCCTCTTCGGCCTGGGCCCGCGCCGCAGAGCCGCCGAGCAGCAGGCACAGGAAGACGAGCGCAGCGCTCTGGCTCGAGCGTGCGCTCCCCCGCGCGGGGAGCTGCTGGACGGCGGCGAGCAGATCCAGCCCTTCCTGGCGCACCCGCCCGTCCACCAGCAGCAGCGTCGCGGTGGCCGCCTTGATGGGCTCGAAGAGGGTGAAGGTGAGCGCGGCGAGGAAGATCAGCCAGGACGGGTTGTCGAGCGAGGCGAAGCGCTCGGCGAAGGTGAGATCGATGGCCAGCAGCTTCCGTCCCAGCCAGAAGAAGACATTGGCGGCCATGTGGAGGTTGAAGAAGGTGAGCACCTGGATGAGCAGCATCATCCGCACGCCCGTGGCGCTGCCTCGCGCGGGGCCGAGCAGCCGCGAGCACTGCCCGTACAGCCCGAGGGGACTTCCCCGGCCCTGCATGGTCGCGGCGTAGCCGACGAGGTGCGACGACAGCAGGAAGAAGGCGAGCCCCAGAGAGAAGGGGATCGTGACGGCGTTGAAGACGAGCAGGAAGCCCACGGCGGTGAAGAGGCTGGGCATGCGGCCCAGGGCGGCGCGCAGGCTGGAGCGCACCCTCGGCTCCTTCTGCCCCAGGAGCAGCTCCTGGACGTAGTGGCAGGTGGCGCCCTGGAGGAGGCCGCGGATGAGCCAGGCGAGGGTGAACCCCAGCGCCGGCAGGGCCAGGGGCCGGCGGTGCGTCGCCGCGTCGGCCAGGTGGAGGAGGGCCGCGGTGACGAGCGCCCCACCGGGCAGCGTGAGCGCCCAGACGCCCGTGTTGCGCGAGCAGAGCCGCAGGGCGGCATCCAGGATTGCGACGGCGCCTCGGGGGCGAAGCTCGAGCGCGGAGACGGCCATTCAGTATCCCACCAGCCCGATCGCCAGGCGGACTCCCCCGTAGACGATGGCCGCGCTCAAGAGCGCCAGCACCACGTTGCCCGCCGACCAGTCACGGCGCTCCGCAGGGCCCTCCAGGACCTTGAGGCGCTTCTGGAGGCAGCTCGCGCAGCGGTTGATGCCCTCGAACTGCGTGGTGCACTCCCGGCAGATGACCCGCCGGCACTCGACGCAGATGCCGAGCCCCGCGCGATCCGGGTGGTAGTGGCAGCGGCCCGAGCCCTGGAGCATGGCGCCAGCCTACGAAATCCCGAGCCTTCTGTCCTACCCCTCAGTGGCTCCGGGGGAGGGTTGACCGGCTATGCTCCGGACGATCTCGACGAGGAACGGAGGATCCTCAAGATGGCGGGAAACCCAGCGGTTGCGATGGGAAGCCGGGCGCGGCGCACTTCCAGGGTGGGCCTGAGCCGGGTGGGAGTGGCACTCCTGTTCTTCCTGGCCTGCTCTGACCCGCAGAGAGGCCCTCCCGAGGACCCGCCGCCTCCCCCCGAGGCCCCGGCGAGCTGGTGCGAACACGTGGCCTCCGGGCCTGCCGGGATGCTGCCAGCGCCTCTCGCGATGTCCCAGGCCCACGCGCTGGTGCGCTTCTTCAGTGCGGGGATCAGCAGCGAGGGCGCGGATCAGGCGCTGGTGACTGCCCTGGAGGGCGCCTCCGTTGACTGGAACGCGGCGGTGGGCACCTACGCCCAGGAGCTCGAGACCGTCTGTGCCCTCGATGCCGCTCCGCAGCCACTCCAGGCTGTGCGGGTAGAGGAGGCCGGGAGCGTCGCGGTCATCTACCCGGGGACGGGAGAGCTCCTCCTGCCGCCCTCCGCCCAGGCCGTGGCCATCGATCTCCGAGGGCTGCCCGCCGATCCTCGGCTGGAGGAGGCTCTGGCCAGGGCCATCGCCGCGGTGAGCACCCAGCCGATCGCCCGCCCTCCGGGTAAGGTCCACACGTACGTGGGCATGCTGGACGAGGTCGCTACCGAGAACGGGAACGTCTACGAGCACAGCATTGCACGAAGGACGCTGCCTTCCTTCGCGCCCGCGGGGACGAAGGAGCTGCCCGTGGCGCTGCTCACGGGCCCCTCCCTGGCACCCGCTGCCGCCCGTTTCGCGGTGGAGCTGCGGCTGGCCCGGCGGGCCTGGATCTTCGGCGAGCCCGTCATCACGGCCGTCGCGGAGTCCCGCTGGGTGCCGGTGGGGGCGCGGGGCCTCGCCATCCGCACCGAGGTCCTCGAGGATGAGCAGGGCAGGGTGCCGGATGTCCTCACGGCGGACCGTCCGCTGACGAGTGGGCTCGAGGCCAGCCTCGGGGAGCTGCCGGGCCTGGGGACTCCCCCTTCAGTGGACCGGGGCCTCAAGCCGACGCGCGCCGGGCTGCTCCAGAAGTCCTCCCTCGCCCGAGCCACCGAGATGGCCCAGACGCGCGGCATCGCGAGGGCCAACCTCATCACGATGCACGCGGCCCTCCGACGCTTCTTCCCCTACTTCCCCGTTGTCGGGGACACGATCGATGAGCGCCTGCAGGAGAGCCTGCTGGAGGTGGACTCAGGGCCCATGAATCGTGAGCGGCTCGTGCAGGTGCTCCAGCGGTTCGGTGAAGCCATCCACGATGGGCACGTTTCCATTGATGCGACGTACTCAGGCAGCGTTCCCCTGTTCCTTCCCCTGATGCTGGAGAACGTGGGAGG
>NZ_DASPHO010000724.1:0-21724 GCF_035629615.1 Hyalangium sp.
CGGAGGGGCCCGAGGCATACCGAGCCGCGCTGGCGTTCGGCAACACCACCGTGATCGACATGTTCGGCCAGTACTCGGCCTTCACCCACAAGACGAGCCTGCGAGGCCTCGCCACCCGCGAGGCCGATGAAGCGGCCCCCCTGGTCAGCCTGCTCATCACCGCGCCCGGAGGGCATGGGACCCAAGACCCTCAGGTCGTGGTCTCGACGGTCACGTCCTCACAGGAGTGCCAGGTGGCGGTGAGCGCTCAGCTCGAAGGGGGGGCCTCCTTCGTCAAGCTCATCTACGACGCGGGAGAGAGCTGGTCTCCCAAGGCCGTGCCAACCCTCAGCAAAGAAGTCCTGGCTGGCTGCATCGAGGCGGCCCACGCTCGAGGGGTGCTGGCCATCGTACACGCCTTGACCTTACGTGAGGCCCGCGAAGCCATCGAGGCTGGGGCTGACGGGCTCGCTCACGGCATCGTCGACACCCTCCCCGACCCGGCCTTTGCCCAGCTGGTCGCGGCGCGAGGAGCGTTCATCATCCCGACGCTCGCAGTGACCTTCGGAGCCGCGCGCCAGCACAACGATGCAGTCATCCTGGCCGATCCAGGGCTTGAGCCCTATCTGTCACGCAGCAGCCTGGACAACCTGAAGGCCTCATCTCCTGATGGGTTCTTCCTGGGCGTGAAGCCCTCCGTGACGCAGGAGACCGTCCGCCAGCTCAAGGCCGCGCACGTCCCCATTCTCGCGGGCTCCGACTGCTCGAATCTGCAGACAGCCGTGGGCGCCACCCTCCACCAGGAGCTCGAGCTGCTCGTCACCGCGGGGCTCACTCCCATCGAGGCGCTGACAGCTGCGACGTCCCTGCCCTCTGCACGCTTCCGGATGCCCGATCGCGGCCGGATTGCGCCAGGGCTGCGGGCGGATCTCCTCCTCGTCCGAGGTGATCCAACGACGGACATCCGGATGACCCGCGACATCGTCGCGGTGTGGAAGCTCGGCAGGAAGCTGGACCGTGATGCCTACCGAGCTCGTGTCGCGGCAGCGCGTCAAGGGGGGGGCAAGCACTGAGCGACCCGGCCTGTTGAGCGCCCGAGGCCCTGACCTATTCACTGGCTTTCCTGAAAGGGATTAGACTCCAGGTGACCGCCATGAGTCATCCCTTTGACCGCGTCCTCCAGTTCAAGCCCTCCCTCCGTCTGGAGATCCTCGACCCAGAGCGGGCCTTCCTTCTCGGGGAGCGCGAGCAACTCATGCTCACCGGCAAGGGCCAGGTGCTCGTGGCGCCATTGCTTGACGGGCGCCGCTCCGTCCGAGAGGTCATCGCCGCGCTCGAAGGTCGAGTCTCCTCTCCAGAGGTGCTCTATACCCTCTCGCTGCTGGAGAAGCGTGGCTATGTCGTCGACGCCTCCTCCGCGCTCTCGCTGGAGGCCGCGGCCTTCTGGCAGGGCGCAGGCGCGCCACCCGTGGAGGCAGCCACGCGGCTCGCCGCAGCTCCCCTGACAGTCCTTGCCTTGGACGGGCTGGACCCGGCACCGCTCGTCCAAGCCCTCGAGGGGATGGGCCTCACCGTGCGTGACGGTGCGCCGCTCCAGGTCGTCCTCGTCCGTGACTACCTCACGCCAGAGCTGGAGGCGCTCAACCAACGGGCACTGGCCCGGCGCGAGCCATGGCTGCCCGTGAAGCCCACGGGCATCACCCCCTGGGTGGGGCCGGTGTTCCGCCCGGGTGAAGGGCCCTGCTGGGCCTGTCTCGCGCAACGGCTGCGGTGGAACCGCCCCGTGGAGACCTACTTGCGTCAGCGCAGGGGCACCCCCGGTCCCTTGACGCCACCTCGCGCCGAGCTGCCTGGAAGCATCCATGCCGGCCTCCAGCTGGCCGCGGCGGCCCTGGCGCGCTGGATCGTGACGGGCAGGCAGGGCTCCTTGGGCCAGGCCTTGCTGGCGTTGGAGTTCCCGCGGCTCCAGCTCACCGAGCACGCCGTGGTGCAGCGCCCCCAGTGCCCGGCGTGCGGCGACCCGGAGCTGTTGAAGGCCCGCGGCGCCCGGCCCGTGGTGCTGCAGGCCCGGCCCCGAGGCTTTACCGAGGACAACGGCTTCCGGAGCATCACTCCGGAGGAGACCTTCGCGCGCCTCCAGCACCAGATCAGCCCCATCACCGGTATCATCAGCAGCCTGGGCCCCCTCGAGGACCGAAACCACCCGCTGCGGCCCACCTTCGGCGCCTCATTCTTTACCCCCGTCCATGCCGAGGCGCCGAACTTCAGCGAGTTCCACGCGACAAGCCTCGGCAAGGGCCGCACCCCGGCTCAGTCCCGCGTCAGTGCCCTCGGCGAGGGCATCGAGCGCTGGGGCTCGATGTTCCAGGGCGATGAGCCCCGCATCCGCGCAGGCCTGGCCGCCCTGGGAGAAGAGGCCGTCCACCCACGGAATCTGTTGCTGTTCAGCGACACCCAGTACCGCCAGCGCGAGCAGCTCAACGCGGAGTACCGCCTCCCACGCGGGGCCATCCCCCTCCCCTTCGATGAGAGCCTGGAGGTGGAGTGGACCCCCGTCTGGTCGCTCACTCACGAGCGCCGCCGGTACGTGCCCACCTCGTACTGCTACAACCGCCACCCTGCCCCGCCAGAGGCCCGCTTCAGCACGATGGACTCCAATGGCAACGCGGCCGGCAACTGCCTGGAGGAGGCCATCCTCCAGGGCTTCCTGGAGCTGGCGGAGCGGGATGCCGTGGCCGTCTGGTGGTACAACCGCCTGCGCCGTCCCGGGGTGGACCTGAGCAGCTTCCACGATCCCTATTTCCAGGCCCTGCTGGAGCACCACCGCTCCCACGGCTGGCACCTGTGGGCGTTGGATCTCACGCACGACCTGGGCATCCCGACTTTTGTCGCGTTGGGGCGCTTCCCCGAGAACGGCCGGTTCTGCGTGGGCTTCGGCGCCCACCTGGACGCGCGCATCGCGCTCCAGCGCGCACTCACCGAGTTCAACCAGCTCTTCGATCCGCAGCAGAAGCTCCCGCCTCCCTGGACGGAGTCCGAGATGGAGGACCCGTCCTTCCTCTTCCCCGACGACACAGTGCCCCTCAAGACACCCGCCGACTTCCCATTGCCCTCGCAGGAAGACATCCGCGAGGACGTGCAGACCTGCGTGGAGCGCGCTGCGCGCGCAGGGTTGGAGACCCTGGTCCTGGACCAGACTCGGCCGGACGTGAGCTTGAATGTGGTGAAGGTCGTGGTGCCGGGGCTGCGCCACTTCTGGCCCCGCTTTGCACCGGGGCGCCTCTATGACATCCCCGTGCGCATGGGCTGGCGCGGCAGCCCGCTGGATGAGGCTCAGCTCAACCCATTCCCTCTCTTCCTGTAGGAGCAGCCCATGCGTGAAGGCCTCCGGATCCTGGATGCGGATCGCCACGTCCTCGAGCCCATCGAGATGTGGAAGGAGTACCTGCCGCCCGAGTACCGGGAGGGGGCGCCATACCATGGCACCCTCAAGCCACAGGAGTCTCTCCAGGAGCGCGTGGCGCGGCTAGGCCCCAAGGGCTTGCTGCCTTCCATGCCGCTGCTGATGCTCGATGGCCAGCCGGCACTGACCCGGCTGTCGGAGCGGGCCATGGTCGAGGTGGCCTGGAGCCTCTCCCAACGGCACACGGACCCCGCTGCGGGGTCCACGCCCATGCACCACCTGCGCAACATGGAGCGGTCGGGCCTGGATGCCGCCTTCTTCTACCCGACCGCCGCCTCCTACCTGCTGCGCATCGACGGCATGGAGCCGGTCCGAGCCGCGGCCTTTGCCCGCGCCTACAATGACTGGCTGAGGGACTTCTGCCGTGCCGATCCCGAGCGTCTGCGCGGCGTGGGCGCGCTCAGCCTCCATGATCCGGAGCGGATGCTGGCGGAGCTGGAGCGGGTGGCTGGCTATGGCTGGAAGGCCGTGGTGGTGCCGCCCAACCCTGTCGGTGGCAGGACGCTGTCGCACCCGGACTACGAGCCCTTCTGGTCCGCCTGCGAGCGCCTCTCTGTCGCAGTGGCCATCCACGAGGGGACCCACGTCCGGCTGCCCACGGCGGGTGCGGAGCGCTTCAGCACCCGCTTCGCGCTCAATGCCTCCTCACACCCGCTGGAGCAGATGCTCGCACTCCTGACCCTCATCGAGGGCGGTGTCCTCGAGCGGCACCCGGGCCTGCGCGTGGCCTTCCTCGAGGCGGGCTGCGGGTGGGTGCCTTACTGGCTGTGGCGCCTGGACAACGCCTACCAGTTCATGGCCGGAGAGGTCGCGGAGAACGTCCGCCTGAAGCCCTCCGAGTACTTCCGCCGCCAGTGCTTCGTCGCCATCGAGCCCGATGAGCCCGGCCTTCCAGAAGTCGTCCGGCTGCTGGGCCCGGACAACCTCCTGTTCGGCACCGACTACCCTCACGCGGACCACGGCGATGACGTCGTAGACCACGTCATGTCGCTGCGGGGGGGGTTGTCCGAAGAGCTGCTCCGCAAGCTGCTCTGGGACAACCCCGCCCGGCTCTACGGGCTCAGCGCTGGACCGGGACAGATCAGCAGAACGTAGCGGTCAGCGAGAACGTGAAGCGGCGCTCCTTCTTGTTCCCCTCGGGGCCGACGAGCGCGATCTCCCGCATGTCCATGTCGGGGACGGGCGGGATGACCATCCTCAGGGTGTTCGCGTCCTGGGTCTCCAGCGCCTCGTCGCTCTCGACCACCTTGAGATCGATCCCGACGGGGAGGATGAACTGGAAGACCTCGCGCAGCGTGCTCACGGGGTTGCGCTTCAGCTCCTCGCGGAACTTCACGTCCTCCCACGCGCGCGCGACGCACTGCGGCCAGACCATCTCGAACTGCGGCATCTCAGCGACCATGGCATTGTTCACGGCATTCTCCCTTTGTTGTCTTCACTGCTGCTGTGCTGCACCCCCCGACTGCGCGCTCAGTGCCGGCTGAGAGAAACTATCCGCAATCGCTCAGAATACTCTATGCAGAGAAATGCCTGCCAAAGCAATACCTTCTCGTTGATTGTCTTCAACTGACTATGCAATGGACTATGCAATGACTTATGCAGGGCGTTCATCGAGCAACGCCCGCGCCCTGAGGATGTCTGGCATATCCAGACCTTCGGTGAAATCTTGCAGAAGCGATGAGAGCTGTTGGCGCACCGCGGCACCCACCTGGCCGCGTTCTTGAAGCAGCTCGTACAAGGAGATCGTGGCTTTCAGCTCCATCATCCTTGCGGTCTGGGTCCGCGCCACGTCGATGGCCTCTCGCAGGCTTGCCTCGGCGGCCTCGTGCTCGCCCCGCGCTCGCAGGCAGAGGCCTCTCAGGCGCAGCAGATTCGCCATGACATAGGTCTCGCCCGTGGAGCGACCCCAGCGGATGAGCTCATTGAGAGCCTCGAGAGCGGCCCCGTGCCGCCCTGCCTCGAGCTCCAGCTCCGCCAGCATGGATCGATAGTAGGTCTTGCCGATCTCCTGACCAATGCTCTCGGGGATGGCGAGCAACTTGCGCATAGTCTCTGCATCTCGGGTCGCCCAGCTCCGAAATACCTGGAAATATGTCATGTGCGTAGTCAGACCATACCTGCGCGCATGCTCCAGACTGGCATCGACCACCGTGACCATCTGCTCCCGGTCCCCTCGGCCCTGGAGGATGATCATGTGGTAGAGGCGCAAGAGCCCCTGGCTGGTGAAGTGCTTGATCTCCTCGGCCCAGCCCAACCCCTTCTGGATCAGGGCCAGCGCCTGCTCCTCGTACCCCTGAAACCACTTCGCCATGCTCAGGAGCATCGCCGCCGCGGTGCGGGCATCGATGGAAAAGAGGGCAGCCAGCTTCGCGTGCTGCGCCGGATCATAGAGGGCGAAGATCTGCTCGCAGTACTCCTGGACCTTCCCCAGCAAGCCTTGGCCCGTCGCACAATTGGCGAGCGCGGTCAGCGCCATGACCTTCAAGCCCGTGTCCCCGGACTGATCCGCCATGGCATTCAGTCGCGTCGCCAAGGACCAGGCCTGCTCGTTCTGGGCCCGCGAGATGTAGAAGAACCAGAGTCCCCACAGGGTCGGCACCGTGTGAGGGCTGTCTCCCAGGAAGTCGATGAGCTGCTGAGAGCGCTCCACCAGGACCTTGATGCGCTCATCCGACCAGCCCCAGGTGACCATGGACGCTGGGGTGAGGATGCCGTTGAGTCCCAGCTCGAGCTGCGCCCGCTCCCGCTCGTCCTCCACCGCGTCCAGCCAGGTCAGCGCCTCGGTGATGTAGGCGACGGCCTCCAGGTTGGCTGAGCGCATCAGCGCCCCCATGCCGGCCCTCTGGGCGTAGCCCAGCGCCTGGCGCTTCTGGTCCGCGCTGGCGTGGTGCATGGCGAGCAGATCCGGGCGAGCCTCCACCAGCTCCGGGAAGTGTGCCTCCATCGCGGCCGCGATGCGGGCATGCACCTGACGGCGCACGGGCTTGAGCATGGACTCGTAGGCCGTGTCCCGGATGAGCGCGTGTTTGAAGAGGTAGGTCGGGTTGCGCACCCCGCGCCGGCGCTGCACGAGATCCGCGTCCACCAGCGCCTTCAGCTCGTGCTGCAGCACGGGCTCCTCGCGCTGGGAGATGGCCTTGAGCACCTCATAGCTGAACTCGCGCCCCAGCGCCGCGGCGAGCTGCGCCACCTCTTTGGCCGGCCCCAGCCGGTCCAGACGCGCCGTCAGCGAGTCCCGCAGCGTCGTGGGGATGGTGAGCTGTGAGGGCGTCCACGTGCGGGACGGCGTGTCGCCGCGCAGGGGCATGGACTCCACCACGATGCGGGTCAGCTCCTCCACGAAGAGCGGCACCCCGTCCGTGCGGTTCAAGAGCTGCTCCAACACCTCGCGTGGCAGCGGCCTGTTCTGGGTCAGGCCGCTCACCATCTCCTCCACCCGCTTGCGGTCCAGGCGGCTGAGCTGCAGGTGGTGCGACGTCGTCCACGAAGTGAAGAACTCCGGGCGCGCGGTGAGCAGCAGGCAGATGGGCGCGCTGGAGAGGTCCCTCACGAGCTGAGAGAGCAGCTCGAGCGTCGTCGGGTCCGCCCAGTGCAGATCCTCCACCAGCAGCAGCAGCGGCTGCTGCTGCGCCATCTCGAAAAAGAGGCCCAGCAGCGCGTCCAGCGTCAGCTCCTTGGCGCGCTGCGGGGGGACGCTCAGCGGCGGATAGCGGTCCGCGCCCCCTTTCACGGAGAGCAGCCCCAGGAACAGCGGCATCACCTCCGAGAGGATGAAGCCATGCTGCGACAGGAGCGCCTCGAGCGCGGAGATCGTCTGCTCCGGCGTCCACTCGCGGCTGACGCCCAGCAGCCGCTCCAACAGGTCCACCATCGGAGACAGGGCACTGTTGCGGCCTTCAGGGACGCAGCGGCACTCGAGCGCTGTGTGAGGGGTACCTCGAGCGTGGCTGATCAGCTCCTGCACCAGCCGTGACTTGCCGATGCCCGGCTCGCCGGTGAGCAGGATGCTCTGCCCGCTGCCCGTCACCACCTGCCCCCAGCGCTGCTGCAGGAAGTCCAGCTCCTGCGCCCGGCCGTACAGCCGGTTCTCCTGAGAATGGGGCGTGATCTGGCCTCTGTAGTACTCGTGGAGCAGACGGAACACCCGCGTGGAGGCGCCCGTGTCAGCCCCCACGGGCTCGAAGGCGAAGTGGCCGCGCAGCAGCTGCGAGGTGACCTCGCTCATGAGGAGGGTGCCCGGCTCGGCTTGCATCTCCAGCCGCACTGCCATGTTGGGCGTGCTGCCCATCAGCGAGGGCAGGCTCCCAGGGCTGCCGGCCCGGAGCTCCTGGCTGATCACGAGCCCCGTGTGGATGCCGGCTCGGAACTCCAGGCGACCCTTGCCCTCACGCGCCAGCTCCGCACTCCGCTGCTCCATCTGCGCACTCATCTCCAGCGCTGCGCGGGCCGCGCGCCGGGCATCATTCTCCTGGGCCTTGGGGTAGCCGAAGTAGAACAGCATCCACTCCCCCAGGACGCTGCCCACATGGGCCTCATACCGGCGAGCGCTCTCGGCACATGCTGCCTGGAGCGTCCTCAGCAGCCGGTCCAGATCCTCCTCGTCCATCGCCTTGCCCTCAGCGTTGGAGAAGCGGAGGCTGAAGCAGACGGCGGTGAGCTGCCGGCGCTCGCCCTCGCTTGGCGAGGAGAGCGTGTCCAGCATGGAGAGCGACACGGGCGTGAGTGCCCGCGGTGTCGCCTCGTTCACCGGCCAGCCCTCGGCGGCACAGGCCTCGAGCTCCCGCATCAGGGCCTGGACAGTGATGTCCCGCAGCTCGGGGTTCTTGTTCGTCACCTTCCGCAGCAGCCGGCCGAGCCGGTGGCGCTCCAGCCAGGCGGGGATGGCGATGGGCTCGGGCCCCAGCTGCTTGAAGATCACCGCCTGCAGGGTGGGCCCATCCACCGCCCGCTGCCCGGTGAGGCACTCCAGGAAGATGAGCCCCCAGGAGTACAGGTCCGCGCGCCCCGTCACCGGCTCGCCCCTCAGCTGCTCCGGCGCGGCGTAGGTGGGCGTGCCCAGCGCCTCCTGCGTCTTGGTGATCTTCGCCAGGTCCTCCTGGTTCTCCGAGGGCAGCGTGCCCAGCCCGAAGTCCAGCACCAGCGCATTGCGCCGCGCCCCCGTGCTGGTGACCATGATGTTCTGCGGCTTGAGGTCGCGGTGGATCACCCCCTGGTTGTGCGCGCAGGCCAGCGCGTCCAGCACCTGGAGCATCAGGTGCGTGGCCTCCCACGGCGGCAGCGTCCCTTCAGCGATCAGGACATCCGTCAGGGTCTTCCCGGGCACGTACTCAAAGACGGTGTAGAGCAGGTCCGGCTCCACCCGCCCCGAGTCGATCAGCCGCACGATGTGAGGGTGATAGAGCTGGGCGCACAGCTGCATCTCTCGCTGGAAGCGAGCGATGTGGGTGTCGTTCCCCGTGTGCAAGTCCCGCAGGACCTTGATGGCCACCTCATGGTGGGTGACCCGCTGACGGGCTCGGAATACCTGCCCGAAGCCTCCTTCCCCCAGCTTCGAGAGAACCTCGTAGCGATCCTGGAACACTGTACCCGCGCTGATGGGATCCAAGGTGTAGTCCTTCAATGAGGGCTTTGCTGACAACCGAGCGGAGGGGACAGTCAGTCCCCGACCACGTAGAGATGACCGGCGTTCTGGGTGTAGATCTTGCCCTCGGGACCAATGGAGAGCGGCGTGTACGCAGCGCCGAGGGCCTGGTTCAAGAAGATGCGCTGCTTCTGCACGCCGCCCTGTGAGATGGCGTAGAGATACCCATCCTCGGCGGTGCCGTAGACGACGCCGTTCTTGTCCACGGCCGCGGCGTTGATGCACCACTCGAAGCCGTTGGGATGAGAGGGATCGGGCACGCAGGACATCGTTCCATCGGGATTGCGATGGCAGCTCTCCGTCGAGGTGTTCGCGAACTTCCACTCCGGCGTGAGGTCGGGGGAGAGCTGGGTGACGTAGAAGGGGCCATTGCCTTCGGCCGGGCAGTGCGTGGGGTTGGTGCAGTAGGTGCCGTAGCCGTAATGATTGTCCTTGAGGATGATCGAATACGTGCCGTCGTGGGAGTAGATGGTCGGCGTGACGTCCAGCCCGAAGTCATAGGTGCCACGGAACTGCCCAGCCGCGCTGAACTTGAACAGCTTGCCGCGCAGGCGGTTGTACTCGGTATAGGTGGCGAAGAGGACGTTGCCGTCGGGGGTCACCACCGGCGAGTTCGTCCCGGGGTCCACCACCCTCCCCGCCGGCAGCTCGTTGGTGGCCGGATCCACGCCGACCGGAGCTCCCGCTCGGCAGCCGCCCGGAGCGCCGGTCGGCGGAAGGGTCGCGGTGCCGCAGCCGTCACTCAGGTGGCCCCGGAAAGACGCGGCCCACCTGGGCGTCAGGTTTGGCTTCACCGCCAGGAGGAACGAGTACCTGTCCGCCATGTGGGCTCGGCTCGCCACATAGATTGTCCCGTCCGGCGCGACGGCCGGGGCCGCATTGATGGCGGGCCGCTGAGAGCCGCAGGGACCTGAGGGAGGCACGGCCGTAGGGCTGGGAGGCCAGGGGAGCTCGGCCTCCGAGAACTGCTTCTTGCAGAGCTCCGTCGGGGCTGGTGCGCCGACTGCCAGCGCCGTGAAGCTCACCTTGGAGACCCTGTCGTTGGGACTCACCTTGATCAACCAGGCTCCCAGGATATCTGTGTTCCAGGGGTCCGAAGACGCAAGCCGGATGGCCTGGTAGTAGAGATTGCCGTGGCGATCCGCCACCGGCGGTCCGACCTCGAAGGTGTGGGGGTCAAGGGTGCCAAACGGATTGATGCGGGCAACCACCCTCCCACTGCCCCGCGCGAGCTTGAAGAGGGTCCCGCCAGCTCCAGGGACGTAGACGAAGCCATTGGCCAGAATGCCATGGAACACGGGCTCCGAGGGGCCGAGCAAGTTCAGCGCCGGCACCGCCGGAGGCTTCCAGTCAGACGCGAAGTTCCATTTCTCGACGAGGCGCCCGCCCTGCCAGTGGAGCCGCCGCTCGTTCCAGATCTGGGTGTTCCAGGTGTTGACGCCACACGGCTCCGTGGTCATCCATCCAGGCGGATCGCAAGAGATGTAGATCCCTGTCTTGAACTCCATGAAGACGTCATTGCCATCGACGAGTGGCACTTGATAGTGCGGCGAGAGGACGCCGAACTGCTCTGCCTGCTCTTGCGCAACGAAGGGATCGTAGACAATGTCGGCGAGCTGTCGATTGAGGTCCTGGCCGGCCACGGAGACCCTCCCGTGGTGCTGTGCGTTCTGGCCCCATTGAGGCCAGGACGCGTGATCCTTGTGCGCTTCGGCGCCTACCACCGTCCCGGTGGACTCCTCGAGGAGCTCCTGTTCCTGGGGTGGGGCACAGGAGATGAGCACTCCGGCAAGAAGGGCTCGGCTCAGGATTCGTCCCATGGATGACCTCCGCGAAAGGTGGGTCTTGCGAAAAACAAGTATCTGAGAATTTTGGTACGATGTAAATATTAACCCGTACTGTACTAAAGTCCTGAAAAACGAGGACTCTGTCGTGCGCTGCCATCCAGCAACAGAGGTCGAGCCATGATTCGGTCGGTCCGCTTCGAGAACTTCCGGTGCCTGCGAGATGTCGAGCTGTCGCTCACACCGCTGACGGTGCTGGTGGGACCGAGCGGTTCGGGCAAGACCTCGGTCCTGGAGGGATTGCAGTACCGCATCTCCTGCGAGCACTCGGACTACTGGCGGTTCGATACGACGCAGCAGATCGCGCTGCAGTGGACCTTCGCGGATGGCCAGCAGGTGCGCCGGGTATTTCCTATCGTGGAGGTGGACTCGTGGGCCCTGAATGGCCACGCGGTGCAAGGATTGGCGCTGGAGCTGAGTGCGCTGCGCAGCGATGGGTCCTTGGGACGCGACATGGCGCTGACCCCCACGGGAGACAACCTCGCCAGCGTCTTCGCCGGGCTCGGACCTGCACAGCGGGAGGCTGTGGTGAGCCAGCTCTGCCGGCTGGTACCCCACATTGGGGATGTGGGCTTGCAGCAGACGGGCCCGCAATCGCAGCAGCTCCGGTTCCGTGATCGCTGGCAGGAGAACCTGTGGTTCACGCCCTGGCAGGTGGCTGACAGTGTGCTGCTCCTGCTGGCCTTCCTGATCTTGCCGCACCAGACGCCGCTGCCAGATGTGCTCACCCTGGATGAGCCCGAGCGGGGACTGCCCCCGCGCGTGCTGGGAGAGGTGGTGGGAGGGTTGCGGAAGCTCTCGGTGGGCACGCCGGACCGGCCCCCCGTCCAGGTCATCATCGCCACGCACTCGCTCGAGCTGCTCGAGTACGTTCGGCACGAGGAGGTCCGCATGCTCTCCCGCTCGCCCGAGGACGGCTCCGTGCGTGTGAGTGCTCCGAGGCAGGACACGCAGGACTGGCGCGGGCGTGACAGCGCTCCGTCGTGAGCCCTCCCTCCGCGCCCCTCGCCAGGAGGCCTGCCCTGCCTCCTGCCCGCGTCAGATGACGGGGAGCTCGCCGGTGTCGGGGCCCATGGGGAAGGTGGCGGCGATCCGGGCCAGCTCCTCCGCGGACAGCTTCAGCGAGGCCGCCGCCGCGTTGTCCCTCGCGTGCTCCTCATGGCTCGCCTTGGGGATGGCGAACAGCGACGGCCGACGGATCAGGAACTGGAGCGCTACCTGGTAGGGGCTGGCGCCGTGCGCCTTCGCGATGGAAGTCAACACCCGGCCCCTTGGGCTCTCGGGTCTTGGGAAGTCCCCGTTGCCGAAGGGGCTATAGCCCACCACGGCGATGTTGGCGCGCTCGCACCAGGGCAGGACGCTGTGCTCGATGGAGCGCTCTTCCAGGTGGTAGAGCACCTGGTTGCAGGCGATCCGGCCCGGACCGGCGATCCGCACCGCCTCTTCCAGCCCATCCACTCCGAAGTTGCTCAACCCCCAGGAGCGCACCTTCCCATCCCGCACCAGCTCCTCGAAGGCGCGGATCGTCTCCTCGAGCGGGTGCGAGCCCGGCCAGTGCAGCAGGTAGCAGTCCAGCCGGTCCGTCTTCAGGCGCTGGAGACTGCGCTCACAGGCCCTCAGCGTTCCCTCGTAGGAGGCGTGCGAGGGCATGACCTTGGAGACCAGGAACACCTCCTCGCGCCGCCCCGCGATAACCTCGGCGACGATGGACTCCTCCACCCGTCCCCGCCCGTACAGCTCGGCGGTGTCCAGGTGCGTCATCCCCAGGTCCAAGCCCACCTGGAGCGCCCGGATGGCGCCCCCCCGGTCATCATTCTCCATCTGCCAGGTGCCCTGCCCGATGACGGGCACCTCCACCCCGGTGACACCGAAGACGCGCTTCTCCATGGAGCCTTTTTTAGCACCCCACCGCTCGGGTGGCAGCCTGCTGTCCAAACGAAGCGCTGCGCAGCCGACACGCCAGCGTTAGTCTGGGCGGCGTGGAAACCCCCTCCAAGCCTCGTACTGCCTCCAAGGTGACCCTGCGCCGCCTGCTCAGCCTGGCGCGCCCGGAAGTCCGCACCCTGGCCGCCGGCACCTTCTTTCTCATCATCGGCAGCGGCATGGGCCTGCTCTATCCGCAGGCGATGCGCCTCATCATCGACGAGGCGCTCGGAGCCCGGAATCGCGACATGATCGACCGGGCGGCGCTGGGGATGACGATCATCCTCGCCATCCAGTCCGTGGCGATCGCGCTGCGCTACTACCTCTTCACCACCGCGGGCGAGCGTGTGGTGACGCGGCTGCGGCAGAACTTGTTCGCCAGCCTCATGTCCCAGGAGGTGGCCTTCTTCGACGAGCGCAAGACGGGCGAGCTCACCAACCGGCTCGCCTCGGACACCACGGTGCTGCAGAGCACCGTGAGCGCCAACATCTCCATGGTGTTGCGCAACGGGGCGCAGGCGCTGGGCGGCATCGGGATGCTCTTCTACACCTCACCGATGCTCACCCTGGTGATGCTGGCGGTGGTGCCGCCCGTGGCGGTGAGCGCAGTGGCCTACGGGCGGCGCGTGCGCAAGCTCTCCAAGGAGGTGCAGGACGCGCTGGCCGCCTCCAACGAGGTGGCCGAGGAGAGCCTGTCCGGTGTGCGCACCGTGCGCTCCTTCGCGGCGGAGAAGAGCGAGGTGGCCCGCTACCGCGGGGCGGTGGAGAAGGCCTTCGAGCTGGCTCGCCACCGGGCCCGCCAGTCCTCCACCTTCATGGGGGTGGCCTCCTTCGGTGGCTTCGCGGCCGCGGCGGCGGTGCTCTGGTACGGCGGGCGGCTGGTGGTGGACGGCTCGCTCAGCGTGGGCGGGCTGACCTCCTTCCTCGTGTACTCGATGTTCGTCGCGTTCGCGCTGGGCGCGCTAACGGAGCTGTGGGCGGACTTCATGCGCGCCTCGGGCGCCGCCGAGCGCGTCTTCGAGCTGATGGACCGCAAGCCGTCCATCCCCTCCTCGGGCGGCGAGCGCCTGGCCCACACCCAGGGCCGCGTCCAGCTCCAGGACCTGCGCTTCACCTACCCCGCACGGCCGGATGTGCCGGTGCTCCAGGGCATCGACCTGACCATCGAGCCCGGCGAGGTGGTGGCCATCGTCGGCCCCTCGGGTGCGGGCAAGTCCACGATCGCCGCCATGCTGGGTCGGCTCTACGACCCGCAAAGCGGTCGGATCCTGCTGGACGGCAAGGACCTGAAGGAGCTGGACCCGGAGTGGCTGCGGCAGCAGATCGGCGTGGTGGCACAAGAGCCGCTGCTGTTCTCTTCCTCCATCGCGGACAACATCCGCTACGGCAAGGCAGGGGCCAGCGTGGCGGAGGTAGAGGCAGCCGCGCGGGCGGCCAACGCGCACGACTTCATCATCCGGTTCCCGGAGCGCTACGACACGCTGGTGGGCGAGCGCGGTGTGCAGCTGTCAGGCGGCCAGAAGCAGCGCGTGGCCATCGCCCGGGCGGTGCTGAAGGATCCGCGCCTGCTCATCCTGGACGAGGCCACCAGCGCGCTGGACGCCGAGAGCGAGCACCTGGTGAAGGACGCGCTGGACCGGCTGATGCGAGGCCGCACCACGCTGATCATCGCTCACCGGCTCTCCACGGTGATGGGCGCGAACCGGGTGCTGGTGCTGGAGGGCGGCACGGTCGTCCAGAGCGGCAGCCACTCCGCGCTGATGGGCCAGGAGGGCCTCTACCGTCGGCTGGTGGAGCGGCAATTCGTGGCCGCCTGAGCGAAGCAGCCCTCTGCCCGCCTGAGCCTGGAGGAACGGCCCCGGAGCGGAGCCGTCCTCCCTATGACTGCCAGGCCTGTTACTGCCCGGCCTGCGAGTAGCGGGTGATGAACTCGACGCGACGGTTGGCCGCGCGCCCCGCGTTGGTGGTGTTGGGCTGCAAGGGACGATCTTCGCCAAAGCCTCGGGCCTCCAGGCGCGCGCGCGCGATCCCCTTCTGGGCCAGGTAGTCGCTCACAGACTCCGCGCGCCGCTGCGACAAGCTCCGGTTGTAGTCGGCCGGTCCCTGGTCGTCCGTGTGGCCCTCGACGGTCACCGAGAGAATCTCCGGGTGCTCATGGAGGATTCGGGCCACCTGGTCCAACAGCAAGAAGGAGCGGGGCTGAATGGTCGCCTCGTCGAAGTCGAAGTGGACCTTGTCGTTGATCTTGATACGGTCCTGCTGGATGACCACCAGCTGCTTCTCCTCGGCTGGGCAGCCCTGGTTGTCGACCGGGCCCGCCTCGTCGGGGCAGTTGTCCCGGTGGTCCACCACCGTGTCCTGGTCCTTGTCCTGAGCAGGGCAGCCCTGCCTCTCCGGGATGCCCGGCTCGGTGGGGCAGGCATCCACCTCATCCAGGAAGCCATCGACGTCCGAGTCCTTCGTCGGGCAGCCCTGCCGCTCCACGAGGCCCGCTTCGCTCGGGCACTGATCCAGCTCATCCTCCACCCCATCGCCGTCCTGGTCCGGGCAGCCCTGGAACCCAGGCAGTCCCGCCACCGCAGGGCATCGGTCCATCTCGTCCAGGAGACCGTCGCCGTCCATGTCCGTCGTGGCGAGCTCGGGAGGAGCTGGCTCATACCGGGCCAGCTCGACACGGGCCGGGCGCGGGCGCCCATAGGCCATCCCGAACAGGACTCGGAAATCAGGCGTGCCCGGCGCGGAGCCAAACCCCACGCCCGCCAGCCCGTACACCTCGGCCGAGCCACTCACCGGCCAACGCGCACCCGTCAGGGCCTCGACGGAGTAGCCCTGGCGCTTGAGCGGCACCAGGGTGGTGACGGCCAGCTCTCCGCGCAGTCCTTCACCGAGCGAGGAGAGCACCCCACCCAGGCGCAGCGCATGGCCGAGCTCGTCCTGGACGTTCGCGTCCTGAGTCAGGACGGTGCGAGGCCTCAGCAGGACACCCGCGTCGAACGCCATGCGCAAGTCATCGAAGCGGCGACCCACCATGAGGCTGGGAGTGGCACGCACCTCCCGGGCGAGCGCCGCGGCGCTGCCCACCGCAGGGCCCGCCTGCATTCCCAGCGAGAGATCCACCAGATCCTCCTCGGCCTGGGCGAGCACCTTCATCTGCAGGTTGAACAGCGGGGTGCCGGCGGCAAGACCTCCTTCAGGCCGGCCCACCCCCCGCGCCGTCAGGTCATCCCCGCGCTGGAAGAGCACCACGGGCACCTGAGCCCCAAGCTCCAGCCATCCCCACAGGCCGTAGGCGGCGGCCAGGTGCGCTGTGGCCCGGTGTCGGACCACCACGCCCACCTGCGTGCCATTCTGGAAGAGGACGAGCGGATCCTTCTGGTAGTGGGTGGTGAGGGAGAGGCGGTAGTCGCCCTCGGGCAGCAGCTCGCCCGTCCCCAGCAGCAGGGAGCCCTGACCGCTGGGATTGAGCTTCAGGAGCTCCAGCTCGAACGCGGGCACGCCCTGGGGCTGGGCAGAGGCGGTGACTCCCACGAGCAGCCCGGCCAGGACCAGCAGGCCCGGCCGAGCGCGCTTCCTGGACAGCAGGGCCGCGAGCACTCCCAGTCCCACCAACGCCAGAGACGAAGGCCCGCTGCCCGTCGACGAGCACCCGTTGCCTCCTCCCAGGAGAGCGTTGTCCCAGGAATCCTGCGAAGGTGGCACGGCCCCCGCGCCTGGCGGCACGAGCTCGAGCACGGTGACGGTCGAGGTGCACCTCGAGGTGTTCCCGGCCTCGTCCGTCGCCGTGTACTCCACCGTCGTGGTGCCCACCGGGAAGCGCGTCTGCGCAGGGGTGGACACCCGAGCCTGAGAGCACGTGTCCGTGGCCCTGGCGGCCCTGGGTGTCACGGAGACCAGCGCCCCCTCGAGGGACTCGACGACGATGGGCTCGGGGCAGACGATGCTGGGAGGCTGCGTATCCGCCACCGAGACCTGACGGCTGGCCGTCACCGTGTGGCCAGCCGCGTCCGTCGCGCTGTAGTTCAGCGCATAGGAGCCAGGCGTCCCCATGCTCACCGCGCCCGAGCTCGTGACCGGCAGCGAGCCCTCGCACACATCATTCGCGGTGGCTCCCGGGTCCGCGTACGTGGCCCCCCGCGTGCACTCCAGCGCCTCGCTGGCCGGGCCCTCGAGGGTCACCGTCGGCCCCACCTCATCCGTCACCGTCACGCTTCCCGTGCACGTGCCAAACAGGCCCTGCGGGTCCGAGCACGTCAGCGTCACCGTCGTCGTGCCAATGGCATATGGGCCGGGGGCGTTCTGCACGCAGCTCACCGGATCGCCGTCTGGATCGCTGGAGCCGTTGTTGATGTCGGCGGGCAGTCCGCAGGTGTTCGTCGCCGCCACCGTCACGTCTCGGCACAGCGCCACCGGCGGCCGGTTGGCGGGCGGGAGGGTGGGCAGCTTGCAGAACGAGGTGCAGGCGCCGATGTTGCCAGAAGCGTCAGTGGTGCGGCCGTTGTTGACGCCGTTGTCGCACTCCTCACCGAAGGCAGCGTCCACAACGCCATCACCACACCAGTTGAGGTGGCACGAGAACGAGCAGGTCCCCAGGGGATCCTCCCCGGGACTCGCAGGCTGGCCGTTGAGGTTGTCCCCCAGCTCGCACTGCTCGCGGGACTGGCCATAGTCCGTGTCGCCACACCCAGCGCTCTGCGCCATGGCGCCACGAACGAGGAGGTACGGCGTCCCAACGAAGGGCGTCTCCACCTCGGGCTCGACGTGGTAGTCGACATAGGTCTGCTGGCCTGGAATCACAGCCCCGGTGAGGCTCGTCGCGACCGCTGCGTACGCGAAGGTGTGGTTCGGGTAGCCCGTGAACACCGAGCGCGCCGCACACCCCTCCCCGCGCAGCTGCTCATCCGAGAGGTCGGCTGAGAGCGTCCGGGGAGACATCGCGAAGACGTGGCCGGAGCTCGCGCAGCCCGGCACGCCCTGCACGGTGAAGGCGCCGAAGGGCTCCAGCAGCGGCACCGCGGTACCGGCCGGGGCCTCCTGATACGCGCAGCCCAGCGCGATGTACATGCCCGTGCGGTACTGAACGGAGTTGAGCACGGCCTGGATGGCGTTCTCCACCACCCTCCCGGTGTCATTGTGGGTCGGGTCCGTGCTGAGGATGACCACGACGCCGTCGACGATGGCGCCCCAGGTGTTGCGGGTGTCCACCGCGGGCTGGAGCGCGGCCGTTCCGCTCTGGCAGGCTGCATCGCCCAGGATGATGGCGCGGTAGGACATGAACTGCTCGGCCGTCATCGCCCGCCACTCCGCCGGACTGACCACGTCGATCTGCGCGCTGGGAGCGTGAGCCTTCACCGCCCGCGCCTCGCGGCTGCCGCGCCCACCCCTGACGGTGCTGTCCAGGATCAGCACCTTGTTGGTGCTCCGGGCCACCTGGCGTGTCGTCCGCAAGGACTCCGGGGCCAGCTCCACTGCTGGCGCTGGTAGCTCCTCACCGCAGGAACTCGCCACCCACGCCATCACCACCACCATCCCAAGGCTCTTGAGCTTCACGCGGCATGCCCCCACTCAGGCCCGCGAGGATCCGGGCTGTTCAGGAGCTATTCACCGGATTCCGGGGGAGCAAGGAGCCAGGCCGGCGTGTGTCCACTCACTGGAGGCCAAGCAGGGCGCCAGTCAACACCCTGACCACCCCTTGCGAACTCGCGAGCGTGTGCCGGTGAACAGGGGCACGGGAGGGACGGCCCCGCGGAGGAGCCGCCCCACGCCTCACGGTCCTGACTCTTTGTAGCGGGTGATGAACTCGACGCGGCGGTTGGCCGCGCGGCCCTTGCTGGTGGCGTTGGACTGCACAGGACGATCCTCGCCAAAGCCTCGGGCCTCGAGGCGCTCGCGCGCGACGCCCTTCTCGACCAGGTACTCGCGCACCGACTCCGAGCGCCGCTGCGACAGGTTCCGGTTGTAGTCAGCCGGGCCTCGGGAGTCCGTGTGGCCCTCGATGCTCACCGAGATGATCTCCGGGTGCTCGAGGAGGACGCGAGCCACCTGGTCCAGCAGCGGGAAGGAGCGGGACTGAATGGTCGCCTTGTCGAAGTCGAAGTAGACCGTGTCCTTGATGGCGATGCGGTCCGTCTGGATGACCACCAGCTGCTCTTCCTCGGGCGGGCAGCCCTGATTCTCGGGCGGACCGAACTCGTCCGGACAGTTGTCCCGCTGGTCCTCCACGGTGTCGTTGTCCTTGTCCGGGATCGGGCAGCCGTTCCGGTCCTGAGGGCCTGGCTCAGTGGGGCAGCCATCCACCTCATCCAGGACGGTATCGCCATCCGAGTCCTTCGCCGGGCAGCCGCCCCGGTCCGTCGGCCCAGGCTCACTCGGGCACCGATCCGATCCATCCTCCACACCATCGCTGTCCTTGTCCGGGCAGCCATGGAGCCCCAGCGCCCCCGACACCGCCGGGCACCGGTCCATGCCGTCCACGAGCCCGTCGCCGTCCGTGTCCTTCGGCTCGGGAACGGGATCCTGCTCCTTGATCTCTTCTACAGGGATGGGAGGGAGGGGAGGAGCGGGCCGCACGCGCCCATAGGCCATCCCGAGCAGCAGACGGAAGTCGGGGGTGCCGGGCGCATTGCCAAAGCCCAGACCCGCCAGCGCGTACGCCTCGAGCGATTCATTCAACGGCCAGCGCGCACCCGTCAGCGCCTCGATGGAGAAGCCCTGGCGCTTGAGCGGCACCAGGGTGATGAGGGCCAGCTCTCCACGCAGCTTCTCGCCGAGGCTTGCCACCACGCCGCCGAAGCGCAGCGCGTGACCCAGCTCGTCCTGGATGTTCTCGTCCCGGCTCAGGATGGTGCGAGGCCTCAACAGCATTCCCACGTCGAAGGCCATGCGCAGGGACTCGCCGCGGCGACCCACCATGAGTGAGGGGATGGCACGCAGCTCCCGGGTGAGCGCCTCGGCGTCGCCGATGGGCAGTCCCGTATGGGCTCCGAACGAGAGATCCACCAGATCTTCCTCTCGCTGGGAGAGCAGCTTCACTTGCAGCGAGAGCAGGGGCGTACCGGACGAGAGACCTCCATCGATCCTGCCAATCCCCTGGGCCGTCAGGTCATCCCCGCGCTGGAAGAGCACCACGGGCAGCTGAGCTCCCACCTCCAACCAGCCCCACAGGCCATACGCGGCGGTCAGGTGGGCCGTGGCCCGGTGCTCGACCACCGCTCCCATGACCGTGCCGTTCTGGAAGAGGAGGAGCGGGTCGTTCTCGTAATGGGCCGTGAGGGAGAAGCGGTAGTCGCCGTCGGGCAACAGCTCGCCGGTCCCCAGCAACAGGGAGCCCACACCGCTGGGATTGAGCTTCAGGAGCTCCAGCTCGAATGTGGGGATCCCCTCGGGCTGGGCAAAGGCGCTGGGGCCCAGGAACAGCACCGCCAGGGCCAGCAGGCCGGGGCGCACATGCTTTCTGAGGAGGGCCGCAAGAACTGCCAGCCCCATCATCGCCTCCTGGCCAGCAGGGCCGCGAGCACTGCCAGCCCCATCATCGCCAGCGCAGAGGGGCCACTGCTCGTCGACGCGCAACCGCTCCCTCCTCCCAACAAGGCGCGGTCCAGAGGCGAGCCCGGCAGCGTGATGGCCATCACGGTGACGGTGGAGGTGCAGCTTGCCTGGTTGCCCGCGGCGTCCGTCGCCGTGTACTTCACTTCCGTGGTGCCCATCGGGAAGCTCTTCTCCGTGGGGCTGGAGATCTGCCCCATGGCACACGTATCCGTGGCCGTGGCGGCGCCGAGCGTGACGGTGGCCAGCGTCTCCTCCAGAGTCTCCACGACAATGGGCTCGGGGCACGTGATGCTGGGGGGCCGCGTGTCGCGCACCGACACCTCGCGGCGAGTCGTCGCCGTGTGGTGGGACGGATCCGTCACGGTGTAGAGGATCTCGTAGGGGCCCAGCACGGCGGGGTTCACCGCGCCGGCGCGCGAGATCCTGTCGGTCAGGTCCCCCGCGCACACGTCGCTGGCCTTGGCACCCGGGTCGTCGTAGGTCGTGCCGCACTCATGCTCGGCCTTGGCCGAGCCCACGAGCTGGAGGGTGGGCGGCATGTCGTCCACCACCTTGATCGTGCGGCTCTCGGTGGCCGTCGCCTCGTTGCCCGACGGATCCACCACCCGGTAGGTGAGGGTGTAGTCGCCTGGAGCGCCCGTATCCACACCGCCGGTCCTCTGGATGGCTCCCGTCAGGTTCCCGGCACAGACGTCGGTCGCCGTGGCACCCGGGTCCTCGTACGGCAGGTGGTCGCATTGGACCTGCTGGCTCAAGGGCCCACGCACCGTGAGGGTCGGCGCCAGCGTGTCACGCACCTCCACCGTACGGCTCACGGTGGGCGCTCGGTTTCCTGCCCCATCCGTCACGTCGTACACCAGCGTGTAGTCGGCCGGCATGCCCGAGCTGATGCTGCCCGTGGTCGTGACCGACGAGCCCAGGTCCCCGAAGCACACGTCATTGGCTCTCACGCCCTGCTCGCTGTACGCCGTGCCACACTCCAGCCGCTGCGTCGCCGCTCCCACCAGCTCCAGCGTGGGCACCAGCGTGTCCCTCACCATCACCGTCCGGGTGTCCGGCGAGGTGATGCTGTTGCCGGATGGATCCGTCGCCGTGTACGAGATCGTCAAGGTACCCGGCCGGCTCGTGTTGCCCGTCCGCGTCGCGGTGACAGGCACGGGCCCAGCGCACACGTCGTTGGCGCGAGCGCTCGGGTCCACGTAGTTCGAGCCGCACTCAGCGCTGTCATTCAGCGGCCCCTGCACCGTGATGGACGGCGGCAGCGTGTCGTTCACGTTCACGATGCGGTCCTGCGTCTGCGTGTTGCCGTTCCCATCGCTCACGCTGTAG
>NZ_DASPHO010000725.1:0-5265 GCF_035629615.1 Hyalangium sp.
AGGACGCTCTCGCTTGCCCGTCAGCCACTTCACCAGCTCCGTCTTCAGCGTCGTGTACTCTCGCCGGATCGTGCTCTTCTTGAAGTGCTTGACGACGTTGCGGATGACGATCGCGTCCATGGTCCCTGTCTGGCTCAAACCGGCGGTATCTTTACAGAGTTTATGAACTCCAAGCACATGCTTCCTCCCGCGCTCAGCCTGCTGAAGAGCGCCGTCCCGCGCTTCGTCCTCGAGCGGATTCCTCCGGCCGTGAAGGAGGCCGTTCCGCGCAACCTCCTTGCGCTCCTCCCCCTGGTGATCGGAGCCGATCCCGTGGAGACCGGCTCCACGCCCGTCACCCAGGTCCTGGCGGCGCGGGGCCTCCCACCTTCGTACTTCACCCCGAAGAAGGGGGATGTCCTCATCTGGCACCACAACCTGATCCACGGCGGCTCGCCGCGGCGGGTGCGCTCGCACACGCGCAAGTCCGTGGTGTGCCACTTCTTCGCGAGCAACGTCGTCTGCTACCACGATCTCTCGGGAGATCCGGCGGGCATCGGGGTCCAGGCCTGAGCGATCCGCTGCCTGGCTCAGACCACTTCCGCGAACTCCTCGCGGCGGCGCTCGAAGATGACGGACGCCACTGCCAGCAGGACGAGCGCGATGCCGAACCACATCGCCAGCGGCCCCGCCGCGGGGAACTGCCGATCGTAGAAAATGGACCGGTACGAGAGGACCATCACCGCCATGGGGTTGCCCAGCACCATCAGGTCCCGGAACCGCTCGGGGATCGTCGTCGCCTGGTAGAAGATGGGCGTGATGAAGAACCACATCGTCAGCAGGTTGGCGACGATCTGCTGCAGATCCCGGAAGACGACGTTGATGGCGGAGATGAGGTACACGAGCGCCAGCGTCACCACCAGCTGCGTGAGGACCACCAGCGGAAAGGCCACCACGTGCCACGAGGGCCAGCGGCCGACGATGAGCCCCAGCACGAACAGCAGTGGCATGGACAGCACGAAGTTGCACAGGTTGGTGGCCACCACGGACGCCGGTAGCACCTGAGCCGGGAAGCGCACCTTCGTCAGCAGATCGCGCCGATCACTGATGGCGCTGGCCCCTCCATTCACGGAGCTGGAGAACCAGATCCACGGCAGCAGGCCAATGAACATGAAGTACGTGTAGTTGTCGATCTGCTGCCGCATGTAGACCGAGAACAGCAGCGTGTAGACGAGCATCTGCAGCGTCGGGTTGAGGAACGTCCACAGGAACCCGAGCACCGAGCCCCGGTAGCGGGCCTTCAGCTCCCGAAGGGTGAGGCTGAGCAGCAGGCCCCGGTACTGGTAGAGCTCACGAAGGTTGCGAAACATGCGGCGCTATCCCTACACCAGACGGATGGCTGCCTGCGAGCATCCCGGCAGCCGAGCGCTCCAGGGTCCCTGAAACCTCCTTCGCAGCCCATCCTACACAGGAGCCGTTGGATTTTTCCGTTGCATTTCCAAGGGATGGACAGCTCCCTGCTATTCGATGGATCCTGTGAGGAGCCGTGAAAGAACTCACACACTCCCCTGCCAGCGGTGGGGCGCGCCAGCTCTGGAAGGAAGCGCGGACCTTCGCTGACATCCTCCGGCGGCGAGGGGCGGAGCAGGGGCATGTGCCGGCTTTCACCTTCCTGGGCGCCGAGCCCTCCGAGGACATCACCCTCACTTACGGCGAGCTGGATCGGCACGCGCGGGCCATCGCCATGGAGCTGGAGGCCCGCGCCCTGTCCGGGCAGCGCGTCCTCATCTTCCTGCCGCCCGGCCCCACCTACGTCACCAGCCTCTTCGGCTGCCTCTACGCGGGAGTGATCGCCGTCCCCGTTCCCCCACCCATGTGCAGCTCGCAGGATGCGGGTGCGAAGCTGCTGGCCACCGTCGCGCACGACTCCGGAGCCGCCGCCGCACTCGTGGGCGGAAAGCGCCCCGCCGATGGCCAGCGTCTGACGATCGACGGCCTGGCGGCCAACATTGATCTGATCCTCGCCGAGGGCATCACCCCCGCTGCCGCGCCGCCTGACTGGACGCCGCCGTTCGTGGATCCGCGCGCCATCGCGGTCCTCCAGTACACCTCCAGCACCACCGGCTCGCCCAAGGGCGTCCGGGTCACCCACGCCAGCCTGCTCGACAACTCCGAGGCCCTGCGCCGCGGGCTGGGCCAGACGCCCTCGGACAAGCTCCTGCTGTGGCTGTCCACACACCAGGGGCTGGGCCTGATTGAAGGCGTGCTCCAGCCGGTGTTCACGGGCCTGCCCGTCGTCCTCCTGCCGCCGCGGGTCTTCTTCGAGAAGCCGCTGCGGTGGCTGGAGGCCATCTCCACTCACGGCGCCACCATCAGCGGCGCGCCCGACTTTGCCTACGAGCTCTGCGTGCGGACCGTGAGCGATGCCGAGCGGGCCGGGCTCGATCTGAGCCGCTGGCGCGTGGCCTTCACCGGCGGTGAGGCCGTCCGCGCCGAGACGATGGAGCGCTTCTCCTCGCACTTCGCCCGCTGCGGGTTCCAGCAGAAGGCGTTCCGGCCCGTGTACGGGCTCGCGGAGTGCACGTACCTGGTCTCCTGCAGCAAGTCCGAGGACGGGCCCCTGCTGCGCGGCGTGGGCGTGGACGCGCTGGCACAGCAGCGCATCACCGAGCGGCGAGGGGCTGCGACGAAGCTGGTGAGCTCCGGCCCGGCGTCGAGCGTGCAGGTGATCATCGTCAACCCCACCACACGCGCGCTGCGCGGCGACCAGGAGATTGGCGAGATCTGGGTGACGGGCCTGAGCGTCGCGGATGGCTACTGGGGCCGGGTGGGCACCACCTCTGAGGCCTTCCGTGGGCGCCTGGCGGGCTCGGCGGCCGCCATGCGGGCCTTCCTGCGCACCGGCGATCTCGGGGCCACCTCGGGCGGAGAGCTGTACGTCACCGGCCGCATCCAGGACGTGATCATCTGGGAGGGCCAGGATCTGCGGCTCCACGATCTCGAGTTCGACGTGGAGGCGAGCCACCCGGCGCTGCTGCCCGGCAGCAGCACGGCCTTCGCCCACAAGCAGGGGCGGGAGGAGCACCTCGTGGTCGTCGCCGAGGCCTCCCTGCCTAGGAACCTCACGGCCGCATCCGCGCGAGAGCAGGCCCTGCTTCGAGAGATCACCCGTGCCATCCGCCTGAACGTGAAGCAGCGCCACGGCGTGGCTCCGACGGAGATCGTCCTGCTGCCCTCGTGCAGCCTGCCGAGATCCTCCCTGGGGCGGGTGTCCCGGAACGCCGTGCGCTCGACGTACCCCTCCTTCGAGCCCCAGCCCCTCGTGCGCGATCGCGGTGAGGAAGCCACCGAGGGGATCGCGACGCCCCAGTCAAATGCCTCCTCCGCCGGGGCTGCTTCCCGCGACGAGGGGGTGCCCGAAGGGCCTACGCCCGCAGGACTCGTGCCGCTGACGCCCGCGATGCATGCCGTCCACGCTCCGGCCCGCGCCATCGAGCACCCCACCGGCGCCTGCAGGGTGTTCGAGCTGCCGGAAGGGACACGGGCGCAGCATGTGGAGGAGGCGCTCCACGCGGTGTGGGCGGCGCACGAGACGCTGCGCCTTCGCTTCGCACAGTCCGAGCAGGGCGGCACGCAGTCATGGGCCGCGGTCATCACGCCCGAGAAGAGCCCTGTGCCCCTGACTCGGCTCGAGCTCACCTCGCGGCCGGATGAGGAGAGCTGGCAGCTGGTGGAGAGAACGGCCCGGGAGCTGGGCGCCGAGATCGGCCAGTGCACCGGCAGCCTGGTCTCGTTCGTCTTCTGCGATCGCGGTCCGCGCAGCCCGGCGTGGCTCCTGGCGGCCAGCCACCCGGCCCTGCTGGACGAGTCCTCCTGGCGGATCCTCGCCACGGATCTCGCGGAGGCGTGCGAGCAGTCCCGGACGCGTGGGCGGGTGCGGCTGACGCCGCAGAGCGGCGCGCTGACCCGGTGGGTCCGGGAGCTCATGACCGAGATCCAGCTCCCGCGGCTTGCCTCCGAGGCCCGCGCGCACTGGCTCGCTCGGGCACTGGTGGCAGCGCCCGAGCGGCCCACGGTGACAGGGGCCCAGGCAGCGCCTGCTCCCGGCGCGCTGGCCGTGATCGACGCCGCCGCGCTCCAGCGGGCCTCGACCCTCTTCTTCGTCTCTCAGGAGGCGATCCTGCTGGCCGCGTGCGCGCTCGCCTACAGTACGCAGCTCCAGCGCTCCTCGGTCCGGATCAGCCTGGAGCAGAGCGCGCGCGTGAGCAGCCACTACCCGGTGGATGCCTCGCGCATGCTGGGCAACCTCGACTACGCCTTCCCCGCCACCCTCTCCATCGAGGCGGACGCCGCGCCCCAGGAGGTGGCGCGCTACGCCCATGCCGAGCTGCTGGATGCGCCGCTCGGAGGACTCGCGTACGACGCCCTGCGGGCCTATGGCGCGGACGGCGCGCTCGCCGAGGCGCTCACGGCGATCCCCGCGGCGGACTTCACCCTGCACCTGACAGAGGAGGGGGCGCCCTCCAGCCGTGAGACGTTGCGCACCCTGGCCATCTTCGAGAGCGGTCCCTCGCCGGCGGTGAACCCCACGCGGCTGCGCGTGGAGGCCCGGCTGTCCGCGGAGCGCACCCAGCTCCTGTGGCACGGCCCGACCTCGGACGGGGCGCTGCTGACCACGCTCGCGAGGCAGACCGAGCAGACAATTCGCGCGCTCTGCGCCCAGGCGGAGAGCGTCCGGGACAGCACTGCGCAAGGCCCGGGCGCGGCGCGGACACCCACCGTGCAGCGCTCACGCTGAGGCCCTCCGGGCAGAACGCAGATCTCCCTCCATGTCCCAGCCGGAACTCCGCCGTGCCGCCCAGGTGCTCCGCTCCGCCGACGCGCTCCTCATCGGGGCGGGCGCGGGCATGGGCGTCGACTCGGGCCTGCCCGACTTCCGCGGCAACGAGGGCTTCTGGAAGGCCTACCCTCCCTACGCGAAGCTCGGCCTGGACTTCGCCTCCATGGCCAACCCCCGTTGGTTCGAGCGGGATCCCGAGTTCGCCTGGGGCTTCTATGGCCACCGGCTTGGGCTGTACCGATCGACGACTCCCCACCCCGGCTTCGCGCTGCTGCGCGGCTGGGCTGCCCGCATGCGGCACGGGGCCTTCGTCTTCACCTCCAACGTGGATGGCCAGTTCCAGAAGGCCGGCTTCCCCGAGGAGCGCATGGTCGAGGTCCACGGCTCCATCCACTTCGTCCAGTGCCTGGGCGGCTCGTGCCGGGAGCTCACCCCCGCAACTGTCT